>NZ_DASWYS010000263.1:0-6268 GCF_036404855.1 Roseateles sp. | reverse complement strand
GGCCGCAAAAGCACGGTGGCCACGACGACCGAGGTCTGGCATTTCCTGCGCCTGCTCTACGTGAAGCTGGGCGTGCAGCACTGTGTCAACGACGGCGCACCGGTGCGGCCGCAGAGCGTGGAGTCCATTGCCGCCCAGCTGATGCGCGACTATCGCGGCCAGCATGTGGGCCTGCTGGCGCCGCTGGTGGTCAATCGCAAGGGCGTCTACACCGACCTCGCCAAATGGGCCAAGGGCCGCGGCCACACGCATCTGCGCGTGGACGGTGAGTTTCTGTCCACTTCGCCCTGGCCACGCATCGATCGCTTCAAGGAGCACACCCTCGAGTTGCCGGTCGGTGACCTGGTCGTGTCGCCGGAGAAGGAGTCCGAGCTGCGCGAGCTGCTGGCCAAGGCGCTGGACGCTGGCAAGGGCGTGCTGCATTTGCTGGCGCCTCTGGATGGGCTGAGTCTGGACGACGGTGCGACCGGCGCCGGCGTGGGCACGGTCAAGGTGTTCTCGACGAAGCGCGCCTGCCCGGTCTGCGGCACCAGCTACCCCGAACTGGACCCGCGCCTCTTTTCCTACAACTCCAAGCATGGCTGGTGCACCAGCTGCGTGGGCACGGGCCTGAGCCTGACGCGCGAGCAGCGCAAGGCTTTGGACGACAGCGTGCAGGCCGACGACAACCGCGGCCGCGAGCAGAGCTTCCCGTCCGAGGAGGCCGAGGTCGAGGGCCTGACCGATTCGCCGTGCCCAGACTGCCACGGCACCCGTCTGAACCCGACGGCACGTTCCGTGGAGTTCGAAGACAAGGGCATCGGCGACGTCGCCGCCTGGAGCGTTGGCGAAGCGCGTGCATGGGTGCAGGGCCTGAATCTGCAGGGCCGCGACGCCGACATCGCCCGCGACGTCGTCAGCGAAATCCTCGGCCGGCTGGAGTTCCTGGAAGAGGTCGGCCTGGGCTATTTGACGCTGGACCGTGCCGCGCCCACCCTGTCGGGGGGCGAAGCGCAGCGCATCCGCCTGGCAGCCCAGCTCGGCAGCAATCTGCAGGGCGTCTGCTACGTGCTGGACGAGCCCACCATCGGCCTGCACCCGCGCGACAACCAGATCCTTCTGAAGGCGCTGGCCACGCTGGGCGACAAGGGCAACACCCTGGTCGTCGTCGAGCATGACGAGGACACCATCCGTCGCGCTGACCACATCATCGACATCGGTCCCGGCGCCGGCAAGCGTGGTGGCCGCGTGGTGGCCGAAGGCACGGCAGCGGAGCTGGCGCTTCAACCGGAATCGACGACCGGGCGCATGTTGGCCAGGCCGCTGATCCACCCGCTGCAGGCTCGTCGCGCGATCGATCCCGAGGCGCCCAAGCTCACCGTGTTGAACGCGGCGTTGCACAACCTCAAGGCCGTGACGGTGGATGTACCGCTGCATCGCCTGGTGGCTGTGACGGGGGTGTCCGGCTCGGGCAAGTCGACCTTGGCACGCGATGTCTTGCTCGCCAACATGGCCGTTGCCGTGCCGCTGCGCAAGGCGCCGAGCAAGTGGGCGGGCTGCGATGGCATCGAAGGCCACGCCCAGGTTGACCGCGTACTGGAGGTCGACCAGACCCCCATCGGCAAGACGCCGCGCTCCTGCCCGGCCACCTACATCGGGTTCTGGGACGCCATCCGCAAGCTCTTCGCCGAGACGCTGGAGTCCAAGGCGCGTGGCTATGCGCCGGGGCGCTTCAGCTTCAACACGGGCGAGGGCCGCTGCCCCGGCTGCGAAGGCCAGGGCATGAAGACCATCGAGATGAGCTTCCTGCCCGACGTGAAGGTGCCCTGCGACCAATGCCACGGCCAGCGCTTCAATCCCGAAACACTGGGTGTCAGCTGGCGTGGCAAGAGCATCGGCGACGTGCTGGCGATGGAGGTCGACGAGGCGGTCGAGTTCTTCGCCTCCATGCCGTCCATCGCGCATCCGCTGCAGTTGCTCAAGGACGTCGGCCTGGGCTACCTGACGCTGGGTCAGCCATCGCCGACGCTGTCGGGCGGCGAGGCGCAACGCATCAAGCTGGTGTCGGAGCTGGTCAAGGTGCGCGACGACGTCACGCGCCGCGGCCAGAAGGCGCCGCACACGCTCTACGTGCTCGACGAGCCGACCGTGGGCTTGCACATGGCCGACGTGGAGAAGCTGATCCGCGTGCTGCACCGCCTCGTGGCGGGCGGGCATTCGGTCGTCGTCATCGAACATGACCTCGACGTCATTGCCGAGGCGGACTGGGTGCTCGACCTGGGGCCGGAGGGCGGCGATGCGGGCGGCCGCATCGTGGTCGCTGGCACACCCGAGGAGGTGGTGGCGAGCGGCAGCCACACCGGCCTGGCGCTGCAACCGGTGCTGGCACGATCGGCTTGATTCCCGGGCCCGCGCGGCCGCGACTTCGGTTTTTTCGAAGACCGGCTGCGGCCGGGCGATCTGGTTTGCGAAGCGCCGCTCCAACACACTGGGCGCATTTCGGGAAGCGGGAGATCGCGCGTGGTGTTTGTCGTCGTCTGGGCCGTGGTGCTGTTCCTGCTTGCGGCGTGGTCCGGTCTCGTGATGGCGGCGCATGCGCTGCTGGTGGTGACGTTGTCGCATGTGGGCACCATGAGCGCTGGCGACTGGAGCCTGCCTGAGCCGTTGACCGCCTGGCTGCCCCCGCCGGTGGCGCAATGGCTGCTGGACATGCTGGAAACACTGGTGCTGCAAATGCAGTCTCTCGTCGGTGCGTTGCCCATGCTGGCCGATGGCGTCGGCATCCTGGCCTGGGCAGCGTGGGGCCTGGGTGTCTTGCTGCTGCTTGGCGTCGGACTGGCCGGGCATGTGGCGGCGGCCCTTTGGCGCAAGGCGACGCGGCCCGCTCCGCAACCCCTTGCCGTGCCTGGTTGACGACCTTGTTCTCCCTCCTTCGGCTTCGAGTCTCGCGATGACCACCTTGACCCTTTCCCTCCTCCTGCTCGCCACCGTGCTTGGCAGCGTCGCCTGGCAGGCCTGGCGCATGCGCAGCGAAGCACGCGATGTGTGGCTGATCGGGGCTTCCAGTGGGGCCACCGGCATTGGTGCGGCAGTGGCTCACTGGCTTTGAGCCAGGCCGGCCCAGCTGTGACGAATGGAGCGGACGCGGCGGTTCCCTAGAATTCGCCGCCCCTAACCCTAGGGGGTGTATTCAGGAGATCCCCCTTGAAGCCCGTGACCTTCGCTGCCATCGGCAGCCTGGCCCTAGCCCTGGCCTTGTCGGCCACCACGCCGCTGCAGGCGCAGACACCCGCCGCCGTTCCCACCCTCGAGCAGTTGTTCCGCGCCGAGCCCTACCGCGGTGAGCCAGCCAAGGATGCCGCCTTCAGCCGCAGCGGACGCTACCTTGCCTATCTCTGGAACCCCTTCGGGGAGCCCGGCACCGACCTCTGGGTGCATGACACCAAGACCGGCAAGACCCAGCGGGTCACCTCGCCGGAGGTGATGGCCGCTTTTGAGGCGCCCGAGGACTTGGCGCGGTTCGACAAGAAGCTCAGGCAGCGCCAGGCCGAGTACGCCGAGCGTCAGGCCCGCGAGGTCGCCCAGCAGGCCTATCTGCGCGGCGACAAGGTGGATCTGTCGCAGTGGGAAACCGCGGCCATCGAGACCTTGAAGAAGGAACTGGCCGAGAAGAAGGCCAAGGACGACGCACAGAAGGCCGCCGACAAAGCCGAGGCCGATGCCGAGAAGTACGCGGCTGCCGTGCTGGCTGCCAAGCGCGCCGGCAAGCCCGCGCCGGCCCCGGCGGCCGCCGCGTCTGCGGCGGAGAAGAAGGACGAGAAGGAGAAGGAGCTCTGGGAGCTGCGTGATGAGCTGAAGAAGAAGCTCGCTCGCGACAAGCTCAAGCCTGCCGACCTCTATCCCGGACCGGCCCAGTTCGCCTGGGCGCGCAAGGCGGACGAGCTGGTGTTCCAGTACCGTGGCGGCCTCTACCGCTGGAAGGCGGACGACAAGGCGCCCGCGCTTCTGGTCGCCACGCAGCGGGAGCTGCGCCTGGTGGGCTATACGGCCGACGACAGCGGCGTGCTCTACACCGACGAGACCCGCGTGCTGCGCGCTGGCTTCAAGCAGGCCGGCGTGCAGGTCGTCAACCGCGAGCTCATCCATCCGGACGACGAGCAGAAGAAGTACCGCATCTCGGAGACCGCCATCAGCGAGAACGGCCGCTGGATGTCGCTGCTGGCCAGGGCGCCGCTGAAGACGGCCGACGACAAGCCCGCTCCGCCCGGCCGTCAGGTCGAGATCATGAACTACAGCGAGCGCTGGGCCACGGCCAAGAAGGTCAACCGCGAGGTGTCGGATGACAAGCGCACCCAACCACCGCTGGCCCTCTACATCCGCCAGGTGCCTGTGGCTGCCGGCGAGACACCGCGCAAGCAGCCCGCACCCGTGTTCACGAACGCCGGTGGCGACACCTGGTTCGAGATGAGCGACGTGGCCTGGGCGCGTGACGGCAGCCGCTATGCCTTCACGACCTGGGAGCGCGACAAGGAGCTGCTGCGCGTCTACATCGGCACGGCCGATGAAGGTGCCAAGCCCGAGCTGGTGCTGGAGCGCCGTGGTGACGTGGGCCACGAGGTCGTCAACGTCATCAAGCCGCGCTTTACGCCGGACGGCAAGACGCTGGTGCTCATCCTCGACGAGTCCGGCTGGCGCCAGCCCTGGGCCATCGATGTGGCCAGCAAGGCGCTGCGCCCGCTCGTCAAGGGCGACTTCGAGGCCCACCAGATCGCCGGCTTCACGCCCGACAGCAAGAGCCTCTTCGTGTTGGCCAACCAGGGCGACACGGCAGCAATGAACCTGCTGCGCGTCGACATCACCAACGGTGCCACCCAGGCTCTGGGCGCGGCCGGCGAGTTCCACCGTGCCGCGGCGTCTTCCGAGGACGGCCGCTGGGTGGCTGCCAACGCTGGCAACTGGGCCCAGCGTCCCGAGCTCAAACTGCTGGCTGTCGACGGCAAGTCGGCGCCGCGCACGCTGACCGACAGCAACGACAAGGCCTGGGCCCAGCTCAAGCTGCTGCAGCCCGAGCGCTTCAACTACACCAATCGCCACGGCGACCGCATCGAAGGCTATGTCTTCAAGCCTGCCGGCTGGAAGGCCAGCGACAAGCGCCCCGCCGTCGTCTACGTCTATGGCGGCCCGCTGAACGATCGCCACATCGTCGAGGTCGACAGCTTCCAGGCTACCGCCTACATGTTCGGCCAGTACATGGCGGCCAAGCATGGCTACGTGACCGTCGCCGTGGACCCGCGCGGTCACAGCAACTACGGCCGTAAGTTCTCCGACGCCAACTGGGAGCGTGCCGGTGAGCCCCAGGCCGAAGACCTGGAAGACCTCGCCAAGCTGCTGCCGCAGCAGTTCGGCGTCGACGCCACCCGCATCGGCCTGAACGGCTGGAGCTTTGGTGGCTTCCAGACCCAGTACACGATGTACACGCACCCCGACGTGTTCGCCGCAGGCATCGCCGGCGCCGGCCCGACAGAATGGGAGAACTACAACAGCTGGTACAGCGGCCGCACCATCGGCAAGGCCACGGACCGCAGCAAGCCCGTGCTGCGCAAGTACTCGCTGCTGCCGCTGGCCAAGGGCCTGAAGAAGCCGCTGCTGCTGGTGCACGGCATGCAGGATCCCAACGTGCTGTACCAGGACACCGTCAACGTCTACCGCGAGCTGCTGGATTCGGGCAAGGAGTCCCTTGTCGAGCTGTTCCTGGACCCGGATGGCGTGCACGCCATGGGCGGCGTCGTCAAGCCGGCCGGCTGGCACCGCAAGTACGAGGCGTTCTGGCTGCGCAACTTGGGCCGTGTGGGCTCGTGAAGCCCTGCGCCCCGCCTCGCGGCGCTGATCGCGAGTGTGCGGGCCCCCAGAGCGGGGTGGGGCTACTGGCGGCTGAGCCGCGAGAAGCCCCAGGCGGGCGGGCTTGGGGCCGCCCGGAATGCCGCCCGCGTCATCCGCGGCGCGCGGACAGATCGGCTTCCAGCCGTCGCAATGGCGCCTGGCGGTAGTCGGCCGCCCACGGCCGGGTCGCGAAGCTGCGGCGGGCCAGGCCGGCCTCGCGGCGGGCCAGCTCCACGTCGCCTCGCGCCAGCGCGCAGGCGCCCGTGAGGGCGTGCAGGCGGGCGAGGTCGGTGTCCAGCGGATCGTCGCGCGTGCGCGCCGTCCGGGTCCAGGAACAGCTCCACCAGCGACTCCTTGCCCGAGTCCAGCAGCTCGCGGTAGACGTTGACGGTGTCCTGGTACAGCACGT
>NZ_DASWYS010000262.1:0-22010 GCF_036404855.1 Roseateles sp. | reverse complement strand
GGCATGCACACGCGCCATTTCGCTGGCGCCAGGCTCATCATCATCTGGGGCAGCAACAGCATCACGTCCAACCTGCATTTCTGGACTTATGCCAATCAAGCCAAGCGCGAAGGTGCCAAGCTGATCTGCATCGACCCGCGCAAGACCGAGACGGCCGACAAATGCCATCAGCACATTGCGCTGCTGCCCGGCACCGACGGCGCGCTCGCGTTGGGGCTGATGCATGAGCTGATCCGCAATGCCTGGCTGGACCACGACTACATCGAGAACCACGTCGACGGTTGGGAGGAGTTGCGTGCCAAGGCACTCGCCTGGCCGCCCGAGCGCGTGGCCGAGACCTGCGGCATCACGGCTGACGAGGTGCGCGGTTTGGCCCGCGACTACGCGACGACGACGCCTGCTGCCATTCGCATGAACTACGGCCTGCAGCGCGTGCGGGGCGGTGGCAATGCGGTGCGCCTGATCGCGCTGCTGCCCTGTCTGACCGGCGCCTGGCGCCATCCCAGCGGCGGCGCGCTGCTGTCGGCCTCGGGCTGGAACGCACCCTACAAGAATCCCAGCCTCGAGCGCCCCGACCTGCTGGCCGGCCGTCAGCCGCGCATGGTCAACATGAGCACCATCGGCGACGCGCTGCTGCAGGCCGATCCCCCCATTGAGGCTGTGGTCGTCTACAACAGCAACCCGGTGGCTGTGGCGCCGGAGTCGCCCAAGGTGGTCAAGGGCTTCCAGCGCGAAGACTTGTTCACCGTCGTGCTCGAGCACTTCATGACCGACACGGCCGATCTTGCCGACTATGTGCTGCCGGCGACGACCCAGCTCGAACACCTGGACGTGCACACGTCGTACGGACATACCGACGTGCTGATGAACCAGGCGGCGATAGCGCCACTGGGGGAGGCCAAGACCAACACGCAGATCTTCCGCGAGCTTGCCGCGGCGATGGGCCTGACCGATCCCTGTTTTGGTGAGACCGACGAGGAGCTTGTCGCCCAGGCCTTCACGCCCGACATCGATCTGGATCTGCTGCGCACTCAAGGCTGGCAGACGCTTCCCATTCCTGAGGCGCCGTTTGCCCACGGCGGCTTCCGCACGCCCAACGGCCGCGCCCAGGCGGCGGGTGCGGACTTCGTGCCCAACTACGAGAGCGTTCAGGCAGCCCCCGAGCTGGCTGCGCGCTATCCGTTGGCCATGATCTCGCCGCCAGCGCGCAACTTCCTGAACAGCAGCTTCGTCAACGTGAAGAGCCTGCGCGACATCGAGGGTGAGCCGGTCATCGAGATGCATGCCGACGATGTCGCCCGGCGGGGCCTGGCGGACGGCACGCTGGTGGCTGCCTTCAACGATCGCGGCCGCTATGTCGCCAAGCTGAAGGTGAGCGCGCGTGCGCGGCCCGGCGTCGTCAACGGGCTGGGTGTGTGGTGGCGCAAGCTGGGAGTTCAAGGCAGCAACGTCAACGAAGTGACGCACCAGCGCCTGACCGACATGGGCAACGCGCCGACCTTCTACGACTGCCTCGTCGAGGTGGAAGCCGCTTGATCCGCATCCTGCTGCTGGCGGTGGCCCTGCTTGCCTTGAGCGGCTGCAGCGCTGTCAGCCACTGGGGGCAGGCCACCGCCGGTCACCTGGGCATCATGCGCGCCGCCAGGCCGGTCAACGACTGGCTGTCCGACCCGGCGACTCCGCCTGAGCTGGCCCAGCGGCTGACGGTGTCCCAGCAGATGCGCGACTTCGCGACGGACCGCCTCGCGCTGCCCGACAACAACAGCTACCGCCGCTACGCCGATCTGCACCGTCCAGCGGCCGTCTGGAACATCGTTGCTGCACCCGAATTCGGTTTCACGCTCAAAACCTGGTGCTATCCCATCATGGGTTGCGCGGGCTACCAGGGCTGGTTCAACCGCGATGCCGCTGAGGCTCACGCCGACGTGCTGAAGGCCGAGGGCTGGGACGTGCAGGTGCAGCCCATTCCGGCCTACTCGACGCTGGGCTGGAGCCGATGGTTCGGGGGCGACCCGCTGCTGAGCACCTTCATCCGTTATCCCGAGGGCGAGCTGGCCGCCATGATCTTCCATGAGCTGGCCCACCAGCGCGTCTATGCCGGCGACGACACCGGCTTCAACGAGGCCTACGCCGTCGCCGTCGAAGAGCTCGGCGCGCGCGAATGGCTGGCAGCCAGACCGGAGGCGCTGACCGCCTTCGAGGCCGGCCGCGCACGGCGAGCGCGCTTCCTCGCGCTGGCCCGCGAGGGACGTGAACGGCTCAAGGCTGTCTATGCCGGCGCGGCCGATGCCCGCGCGGCGGGCAAGGCCGCCGTCATGGCCGACCTGCGCGAGCGCGCGCCTCGCGAGGCGCCCGGCTGGGAGGCCTGGTTCCGGCGCGCCAACAACGCCAGCTTCGCCATCCTGTCGGCCTACGACGAATTGGTGCCGGCCTTCCTGCGCCTGTTCGAGCGCGAGGGGCGGGATTGGTCGAAGTTCCACGCGGCCGTCGAGCGGCTGAAATTGATGTCGCGCGACGAGCGCCGGGCTACATTGCGCAGCCAAGGAGGTTCCGATGACATTGACCCTGCGCCGCGTCAAGGCCGCTGACGCTGCAGCCATCGCCGAACAGTTCAGCGCTCCCGAAGTCTTCGGCGGAACGCTGCAGTTGCCCTTCGCCAGCGAGGAGATGTGGATGCAGCGCATCGCTGGCATGAACCCGCCAGCCGCCGGCTCCAATGAGCTGGTATTGGCCGCCGTGCTGGACGACAAGCCCGTGGGCCTTGCCGGCCTGCACCCGGTCGGCCCGTCGGTGCGTCGCCGCCATGCGATGGGCTTGGGCATCACTGTCGCCAGGGCAAACCAGGGCCAGGGTGTGGGTCAGGCGCTGATGACGGCGTTGTTGGACTTTGCCGACAACTGGGCCCAGGTCCTGCGCATCGAGCTGACGGTCTATCACGACAACCAGCGTGCCATCCGGCTCTATGAGCGGCATGGCTTTGCGCCCGAAGGCCGGCTCAAGGCCTATGCGCTGCGCAACGGAGAGTATGTGGACGTGGTGACGATGGCGAGGCTGCATCCGAGGCAGCCGTTGGTGGCTACGGCCTGAGCCGCGGATTCGACCAAGGCTACGAGCGGCGGTCCCAGATCAGACCCATTGCAGCGGCGACCCCAAGCGTTGCGTAGAACGGCCATGCAGGCAGCTCGATGGGTAGCGTCGGCAAGGCACGATGGCGAGCAAGACGCCAGCAAGGCCGATGCAGATGATCGGTCGACTCCATGTCGGATCGCCCGCCACGGCCATGATCGCGGCGACGAGCTGCCGAAGCATTTCCGTGCCGGGTGCGGGCCGGCTCAGGGTAGCGCCTGCCCCCGTGCCGTCACATACAGCCGATACCACTCATCCCGGGTCAGTTGGATCCTTGGCGCGTCAGCGCAAGCGCGGATGCGCTCGGCATTGCCGCTGCCGATGACCGGCTGAATGCCCGCAGGATGCCGCAGCAGCCAGGCCAGCAGCACGGCATTGGCCGTCGTGTTGTGCGCCTCGGCGATCTCGTGGACGACCTGGGCCGCAGCCGACGCCGCCGGATCGTTGAAGCGCCCCTGGGCGAGCGAGCCCCAGGCCTGCAGTTGCACGCCGCGTTGTTGCGCGTACTCCAGCGTGCCGGCCCAGGCGCTCCCACCCGGCCTTGCGCTCGCCTGTGGATCGTTGAACGTGGTGCCCGCGTCGATGGCGTCCAGTTTGGCCAGACTGAGCTCCAGCTGGTTGACGACGAGGGGCTCGCTCAGCGCCGCCTGCAGCCAGCGCATCTGGCCGACGTGCATGTTGGATACGCCCAGGTGACCGACCTTGCCGGCCGCCTTGAGGCGCCCGAAGGCACGGGCTACCTCGGCGGGCTCCATCAGCGCATCGGGGCGATGGAGCAGCAGAATGTCGATGTGCTCGACAGCCAGGCGCTGCAGGATGCCGTCGACACTGCGTTCGATGTGGTCGGCACTGAGGTCGTAGCGCCCGACGTTGGTGTCGTCGGCGAAGCGGATGCCGCATTTGCTCTGCAGCCTCACCCTGGTGCGCAGCCCCGGGTCCCGCCTGAGCAGTTCGCCGAATACGGCCTCGGCCTTGCCGCGACGGTAGATGTCGGCGTGGTCGAAAAGCTTGACGCCAATGTCCAGCGCCGCTTCGACGGCCTCATGGGCCTGGGCGATGTCTGCCTCCGTGACGGGGCCGCCGCCCCAATCGCCGCCCAGGGCCATGCAGCCGTAGACGAGAGGGCCGACATCGATCAGATGGGTATTCAGGGGCAGGGTGCGGGTCATGTTCAGGCGATGGAGCTGGGGCCGGCATCATGCGCCAGCGGCAGGGCACCGCGCCAGCCGAGCAGGCCGGCGAGTGCTGCGGCGAGGCCCGCGATGACTGCTGTGACGCTGGCCGCGTGTAGCAGCCGGCGACGTTGCCTTGGGCTCAGCAAGGTCCTGCGTGCCGGGGGAAGAGCGAGTTCGTGCATCAGCATGATCTCGTGTTGGCGCTCCTCGATGAGAGAGGCGAGATCGCCACCCTGTTGCAGCTGACGCGCCAGTTCGCGCACGGCGTCGAGCTCGCGCTGGTGGATGCGCAGACCCTGCGCCTTCAGCGCGCTGCCCAGGGTGCGAGCGCGCAGATACAAGGCCTTGGCGGCGATACGGTCAGGCTGGCAGCCCCAGCCTGATTCCAGACAGCTGGCCAGGTTGAACGTGGCGTCGGCATGGCCCAGCGTCGCGGCGGCGGTGTACAGGGCGATGCCGCGTGGGGCGTCGGGGGCGCCGCCCCAGCCGGCAACAAGGGCGCGGCCGAGGTGGAACTTGGCTGTCAGGCTACCCTCGGCGTTGGCTTCCTCCAGGCGCTTACGGGCCTGCACGGGGTCGCAGGGCAGGCCCAGACCTTCGAGCTGGCAGAAGGCGAGCATGGCCAGCCCTTCTGCATCGCCCGAGTCGGCAGCGACGCGGAACCAGTAGACGGCTTGCCCATGGTCCGGCTCCACGGCGCGCAAATGCCGCAGCCCCTCGCCGAGCGCGTCGAGGCGGTGCGGGTCGTGGTCGACAAGACGCATGGATCCTCCCTGGTGCGGGCTCGGCGGCCCGCTTTCCGGCGCCGCAGTATGCGTGCAAACAGGGCGGCGGCGGTAGAGTGCATGCCCCGAGCAAGGAGAGCCGCAGATGGCCGAGATCCGCATTCACCGAGACCACGCGCTGGGCCTCAAGAAGGCCAGGGAGATTGCCTGGAAGTGGGCCGAGCAGGTCGAGCAGAAGTTCGAAATGGAGTGCACGGTGCTGGAGGGCGAGACCAGCGACACCGTGGAATTCGCGCGATCCGGCGTCAGCGGGGAGCTGATCGTCGCGCCCGACCACTTCGAGTTGGTGGCCCAGCTTGGTTTTCTGCTGGGTGCCTTCAAAAAGACCATCGAGGGCGAGATCGAGAAGGAGCTGGACTCGCTGCTGGCCGCCAGCGCCAAGAAGTCGCCCGCCAAAAAGAAGCCGGCCTGACCCCGCGGTCGGCCGGCTCCATGGCGATGCCGCGCTTGCGGCGGATGGCTTACTTCAGGGACTCGATGAGGTCGACATACTGTTGCATCGCGTCGTCGGTGCTGGTGCCCTTGAGCTCGTTCCAGGCATCCCATTTGGCGCGGCCGACCATGTCGGTGAAGCCGGGGCGCTTGTCCTGTACGTCACCGCTGCTGCCCTGCTTGTAGAGCGCGTAAATCTTCAGCAGCGTCATGTTGTCGGGCCGCTCGGGCAGGTTCTTGGAGTCGGCGACGGCGGCTTCGAATTGGTCTTTCAGGCTCACGGGGGTTTCTCCAGGCTGATCAGGGACGTCGATTCTCATGACAATCAGTCGACGGGCAGCCGAGTTTAGGCCCCGAAAAACAACTCGCGAGGAGACGCAGTGGGCCAGATGAGCGAACGCATGTCCAAGGTGGATACGGCTTGGCTGCGCATGGACACCGAGGCCAACCTGATGATGATCGTGGGCGTCTGGTCCATCCGGCCGGGCATCACGTTGGGTGCACTGCGCGAGCGCGTCGCCGAGCGGCTGCTGCAGTACCCGCGCTTCCGGCAGAAGGTGGTCGAGGACGCACTGCTCGGTGCGCAATGGGTGGTCGACAAGGACTTTGACATCGCCCGCCACGTCGTCGCCGAGGTGCCGCTGCCGCTGCGTGGCCAAAGCCGTGACGAGGTGTTGCGCAAGCGCGTGGGCGAGCTCTGCACGCAGGCGCTGGACCCGGCGCATCCGCTGTGGCAGTTCCAGCTCATCGAGGACATGGGCGACGGCTCCAGCGCGCTCATCGCCCGCATCCACCACTGCATCGCCGATGGCATCGCGTTGATCGCCGTCATGCTGTCCATCACCGATGGCGGCAAGGCGCCGCCCAGGCGTGCGCCCAAAGTCGAGCCGGAGGAGCCCCACGAAGCGGACTGGCTGCTCGACGCCTTCCTGCGGCCCATGAGCAACATGACGGTCAAGGCCATCGGCATGACCGGCAAGGGCGTGGCCAAGGGCATGAACCTGGCCATGAACGGCGGCACGCCGATGGACTCGTCGCTGGAAATGGCGCGCCTTGGTTACCAGGCTGTGTCCGACGTGGCGGCGTTCGCGTTGATGCCGGACGACTCGCCCACGCGGCTCAAGGGCAAGCCCGGCGTGGGCAAGACGGTAGCCTGGGACGACAGCCTGGCGCTCGACGAAGTCAAGGCGGTCGGCAGGGCGCTGGGGGCGTCCATCAATGACGTGCTGTTGGCTTGTGCGGCCGGCGCGATCGGCCGCTACCTCGTCGACAAGGGCGAGGACCCTTCGGGCAAGGAGATCCGAGCCATGGTGCCGGTCAACCTGCGTCCTCTGGAGCAGGCCTGGCGGCTGGGCAACCGATTCGGCCTCGTGCCCCTGGTGCTGCCGATCGGCATCGCCAACCCCGTCGAGCGGCTGTTCGCGGTGCGCGCGCGCATGAGCGAGCTCAAGGGCAGTTTTCAGCCCGTGATGGCCTTCGGCCTGCTATCGGTGGCGGGCTTGCTGATCAAGCCGGTGCAGCACGCGATGCTGAACATCTTCGCGAGGAAGGCGACCGCCGTCATGACCAACGTGCCCGGTCCGGCCCAGGCGCTGCAGTTCTGCGGCTCGACGGTCGAGAAGGTGATGTTCTGGGTGCCGCAGTCTGGTGACATTGGCATGGGGGTCAGCATCCTGACCTATGCCGGCCGCGTGCAGTTCGGTCTCATCACCGACACGGGCCTTTGTCCTGATCCCGAAGCCATCATCACCAACTTCGCGCCCGAGTTCGAGAAGCTGCTGATGCTGTCGCTGATGCTGCCTTGGGAGCGGGACGCCGCTTGAGCCACAGTCCGGCCTGATTCGACTTGGCGGGTGCCGCGCGCAGGTCGCCGCCTTCTTCATCCGAAACTTGCCAAGGGCGGTGAGACAGACCATCTCGACCATCGCCAGGTCGGTCCCCTCGCGAAGACCGCGTACTGCGCTTCGTCGAGGGGTCGGGTGTCGGTGCAGTCGCGGTTGCTGCCCTTGTCGCGTTCACCGCTGAAGACAAGGGTGCGACCGCCGGGTCGACGTGGCTCAGGACGAACCAGGCGCGGAAGCGTTGGTGGCAGGCTTCCTGGCCTGCGGCCGGCCGGCGGCGCTTGGATAGGCGCGCATGACGAGGGTCGGGTCGGCCTTGTCGAGGTAGGTGGCGAGCTGCTCCTCGGTGCAGGGCTTGGCGTCGGGGTAGTACTTGCTGTCGCCGGGGTATTTCTCGCCGCGGTACGCCGGCGCATTGCCGGCCGGATAGTGAGCGCTGAAGCTCGCGTGGCTCTGAGCGCAAGCGGTGCGCAACTCGGCGCGGGCTTTGTCCATCGACGTGTCGGGACTGTCCGCGGCGAAAGCGCTGGTGCTGCCCAGGACGAACACGAGGATGAATGTCTTCCGCATGGCTGGCCTCCTGCGAAATTGCGTTGAGTCGCAAGATTAGGCGGCCCTGCCGGAAAAGCAAAGGCGCTCCGAGGAGCGCCTTGCGTTTGCTAACAGATCGGCTGGATCAGGAGCCAGCGGACTCGGACTTCTTCTTGCCCTTGACGGTCGGGCGGCCGGCGGCCGTGGGATAGGCGGCCATCACCTTGGACGGATCGGCCTTGTCCAGGTAAGCAGCGTACTGTTGCTCGGTGCAGGCCAGCAGCTTGCCTGGCCGGGCTTCACCCTTGTACTTGCCGTTGGCGTACACGAACTGGTATTCGTTCGCGGCCACCGGCGTCGAGATGCTGCTGGTGTCGCTGTAGCTCTTGGCGCACTCGGCGCGCAGCTCGGCCTGCTCGGGCGTGGCGTTGTTAGCGGCCTGGGCGGCGGTGCCGGCAAAAGCGGTGAAGGCTGCAAGTGCGGGGATCAGGAACTTCATGGCGCTGTCTCGTTGGGGGGTGAGTAATGGGTGCGGAGCTTACGCCGCGATGCCAGGGCTGGCACCCCCGAGGGCGCGGGAGGTCGGGTCGTGACGCAGTTCACGAATTGTTCGGGTGACCGTGAAATATGCCCGCTTTCGCGGGCAAGGTGGGCGCCACCCGGGGTGGGTCCTCACTCCTCCAACTCTTCCTTGGCCAGCTCGATGTCGAGCAGTTCCATCGCGTCCATGGCCTGACAGGCCGCTGCATCGGCGTACAGCTTCTCTGCCTCTTTCATGCGCTTGTCGCCCTCGAGCATGACGAGGCCGTTGGCGCGCTCGATCATCGCAATGGCGCTGGTCGGGTTCAGCTTGATGGCCTGCTCGAACATCTTCAGCCCAGTGGCAGTGTCAGCACCCTGTGTGCGGCCCAGCAGCTTGCCCACCTTGTCGATGACCTCGGCATGGAACGCGCCCAGCGCGATGTGGGCGTCGGCATGCTTGGGGGCCAGTGAGATGGTGGTTTCCAGCGCATTCTTGACCTTGGTGCCCAGCCCCTGAGCCAGTGCCTTGGCAACGCTGATGCCCTGGCCGTAGCGACCCAGCGCGTAAGCCTGCCAGTACCAAGCGTTGGCGTTCTTGGGCTCCTCGACTTGCTGGCCTTCCGCACGCTGGGCTATTTCCAGAAACATCTCCAGCTTCACCTTCTCCTTCTTCTCGAGGTAGTTGGCGTAGATGCCCTGGGCCTTGTTGGCCGCCGTCAGGCCGGCGCCTCCGGCGGCAAGGCCGGCGTCGTAGGCCGCCTGGAAATCCCCGGCATGGAAATGAATCCAGGCCTGGACGACGTCGGCGTTTTTGGGAAAGGGTTCGGCGTCGCCGGCATGCAGCCGGGCCCAATGCTTCTTCAGCGTGGCCGGCGTGTAGACAAAGGCGCTGTTGTCGTAGGGAAAGGCGGTCCACTTGGCCATCGCGATGTCTCCTTCAGGGTTGTGATTGGTATTGACCGGCGAGCTTGAAGAGGTGGTCCTTGGAGGCGGGTTCGAGGTAGGGTAGCAGCAGGCTCAGGGCGTGAAAGGCGCCGCGCATCAGGGCGCTGCCGGCCCGGTCGGGTTCCAGCGCGTGGCGCGGGTCACGAACGTACTCGTAGCTCAGCCAGTAGCTCACCACCACGACCATCGCATTCGCTGTGGGGGCTGCTTCGCGTAGTTCCATCTTCAGCGCGCCACCCAGGTGCAGGCCCGACAGCACGTTACGCATCGCCTGCTCCTTCGCGGCGAGCAGGCTCTGGAAGTGCGTTTCGAGGCGGCGATTCTTGAACAGCAGGTCGTTCAGGTCACGGTAGAGGAAGCGGTGCTTCCAGATCAGCTCGAAGAGCATGTGGAAGAACAGCCACGCGTCCTCCACGTTGCGCACGTTGTCGGCCGCGGCCAGCAGCTCGCTGAGCTCGGTCTCATAGCGGCCGAAGAGGGCATTGACCAGTTCGTCCTTGGCCGGGTAGTGATAGTAGAGATTGCCCGGACTGATCTTCAGTTCGGCCGAGATCAGCGTTGTCGACACGTTCGGCTCACCGAAGGCATTGAAGAGGTCCAGCGTGACCTCCAGGATGCGTTCGGCGGTGCGGCGGGGGCGTTTGGGCGTGGGCATCGCAGGGCATTCTGGCAGTGATCCGCACGCAAAAAAGGCCGGCTTTTAGAATCCCGCGCCTATGCCGAGTCCGACCTCATCGCCCCCCGCCATCTCGTTTGAAAACGTCAAAAAGACCTACCGGGGAGGGCAGGTGAAGGCGCTGGACGGCGTGACGTTCGACATCCACCCGGGCGAGTTCTTCGGCCTGCTCGGTCCCAACGGTGCTGGCAAGACGACGCTGATCAGCGTGCTGGCCGGCCTGGCCAAGGCCACCGAAGGCCGCGTGCGTGTCATGGGCCACGACGTGGTAGACGACTACGCCGCAGCCCGCAAGGCATTGGGCGTGGTGCCGCAGGAGCTGGTGTTTGACCCCTTCTTCAGCGTGCGCGAGACGCTGCGCATACAGAGCGGCTATTTCGGCGTGTACGGCAACGACGACTGGATCGACGAGCTGCTGAGCAACTTGGGCCTGGCCGACAAGGCCAACGCCAACATGCGTCAGCTTTCAGGCGGCATGAAGCGCCGCGTGCTGGTGGCGCAGGCCCTGGTGCATCGTCCGCCGGTGATCGTGCTGGACGAGCCGACGGCCGGCGTGGACGTCGAGCTTCGCCAGACGCTGTGGCAGTTCATCGCTCGCCTCAACAAAGAGGGCCACACGGTGCTGCTGACGACGCACTACCTCGAGGAGGCGGAGGCGCTGTGCCAACGCATCGGCATGCTGAAGCAGGGACGCATCGTCGCGCTGGACCGCACCTCGCAGCTGCTGGCCGGTACGGCTTCGACAATGCTGCGCTTCAAGACAGACATGCAATTGCCACCCGAAATCGCCGCGCGTGCCCGTGTGACCGGCCGCATCGTTCAAGTGACTGCGCATGACGCTGCCGAGGTGGAATCCACGCTGGCGGAGCTGAGGAAGGTTGGCGTGCCCGTGGAGGACCTTGAGATCGGCCGCGCCGACCTCGAAGACGTGTTTCTCGAAATCATGCAGGGAGAACATGCATGAACGGCGCCGCGACCCTTTTCAAGAAGGAAGTGCTGCGCTTTTGGAAGGTCAGCTTCCAGACTGTTGCCGCGCCGGTTCTCACGGCGGTCATGTACCTGCTGGTCTTCGGCCACACGCTGGAAGACCACGTGAAGGTTTACGACACCGTCGGCTACACGCAGTTCCTTATCCCCGGCCTCGTGATGATGAGCGTGCTGCAGAACTCGTTTGCCAACAGCTCGTCAAGTCTGATCCAGAGCAAGATCACCGGCAACCTCGTGTTCCTGCTCCTGACACCGCTTTCCCCGCTGGCCTGGTTCGTCGCCTACGTGGGCGCTGCCGTGGTGCGAGGCCTGGCGGTGGGCATGGGCGTGTTGCTCGTCACGGCGTGGTTCGCTCCGCCCGGCCTTGATAACCTCCTCTGGGTCCTGGCCTTTACGGTGCTCGGTGCCGGCCTGATGGGTACGCTGGGCCTGATCGCCGGTCTGTGGGCCGAGAAGTTCGACCAACTGGCCGCCTTCCAGAATTTCATCGTCATGCCGATGACCTTCCTGTCGGGCGTGTTCTATTCGGTGCATTCGCTGCCCGGGTTTTGGCAAGGCATCAGCCACCTCAACCCGTTCTTCTACATGATCGATGGCTTCCGACGCGGCTTTTTCGGCGTCAGTGACGTGTCGCCATGGTTGAGCTTGGCGGTCGTGGCCTCAGCCCTCGCCGTGACCGCCGGCATTGCGCTGTCGCTGCTCAGGCGCGGCTACAAGATCCGCTCCTGAGCCAGCCTCAGGTGGGTGCCGGCGGGCGCTCCGCGCGCATCGAGCCGGTGATCGGGGTGGGCGGTGCCAGCCAGGCCAGCCAAGGCTTGCAGGAGCACCTGCCTCGGGAACGCTGCCGCGCCGAGTCGAGATCCAGTGCTGGCCCGCGTGGTGGATGGGTCGACGTGGGTCCAGGGTGGCATCGCCGCACCGCGGTGGTGATCCGCGCCGGCCATGTGCAGGGCCCCGCTCAGGTGCGGAGATGGCCTGGCCTTTAAAATACCGGGTTTGCACCGAGGACCCGTGATGGCCGACCCGACCCCGCAAGACGTTCGCGATTTCATTGCCGCAGGCCTGCCTTGCGTGCATCTGGAGGTCGAGGGCGACGGGCGCCATTTCTTCGCCACCATCGTGTCGGCCGAGTTCGCAGGTCTCACGCGCATCAAGCGCCACCAGCGCGTTTACGCAGCCTTGGGTGAGCGCATGCGCGAGCAGATCCACGCACTGTCCATGAAGACGCTTACGCCCGAGGAGTGGGCGCAATGAGCAACCTGACTCTTGCCCTGTCCAAGGGCCGCATCTTCGAGGAGACCCTGCCGCTGCTGCATGCCGCCGGCATCCAGGTGCTGGAAGATCCCGAGACATCGCGCAAGCTCATCCTGCCGACCAACCGCGATGGTGTGCGTGTGGTGCTGGTGCGTGCCAGCGACGTGCCGACCTATGTGCAGTACGGCGGTGCCGACCTTGGCGTCGCCGGCCGCGATGTGCTGCACGAACAGGCACTCGCGCAGGGCGGCTCGCACGGGCTCTATCAGCCGTTGGACCTCCGGATCGCGCGCTGCCGCATGAGCGTGGCCACACGCGCGGACTTCGACTACGCGGCTGCTGTCAAGCAGGGTTCGCGCATCCGTGTGGCGACCAAGTACACCGAGATCGCCCGCCAGCACTTCGCCGACAAGGGCGTGCACGTCGACCTCATCAAGCTCTACGGCTCCATGGAGCTGGCGCCGCTGACCGGCCTGGCTGACGCCATCGTGGACCTCGTCTCCACCGGTGGCACGCTGCGCGCCAACAAGCTCGTTGAGGTCGAGCAGATCATGGACATCTCGTCGCGCCTCGTCGTCAACCAGGCCGCGCTCAAGCTGAAGCGCGATGCCCTGCGGCCCCTCATCGACGCGTTCTCAAAAGCCATTCCCGCATGAAGCTGATCCGCCAACTCTCGACCGCCGCCGCCGACTTCGATGCCGAGTTCGAGCGCCTGCGCCATTGGTCGGCGGAGACGGACGCGGCCATCGAGGGCCGCGTGGCGGAGATCCTGGCCGACGTGCAATCCCGAGGCGACGCCGCCGTGCTTGACTACACAGCACGCTTCGACCGCGTGAGCGCCGACAGCGTCGCAGCACTCGAGATCACCCAGGACGAGTTGCAGGCCGCGCTGGCATCCATCACGCCGGCCCAGCGTGACGCGCTGCAGGCCGCTGCCCGGAGGGTGCGCGCCTATCACGAGCGTCAGCTCGACGCCTGCGGCCGCAGCTGGAGCTATCGTGACGAGGACGGCAGTCTGCTGGGCCAGAAGGTCACGCCGCTGGATCGCGTCGGTATCTACGTGCCAGGTGGGAAGGCAGCCTATCCGAGCAGCGTGCTCATGAGCGCGATTCCGGCTCACGTTGCCGGCGTGCAGGAAATCATCATGGTCGTGCCGACGCCGGATGGACTGCGCAACCCCCTGGTGCTGGCCGCCGCAGCCGTGGCCGGCGTGCACCGCGCCTTCACCATTGGCGGGGCCCAGGCAGTGGCTGCACTGGCCTATGGCACGGCCACCGTCCCCCGCGTCGACAAGATCACCGGTCCGGGCAACGCCTACGTTGCCTCGGCCAAGAAGCACGTCTTTGGGCAGGTGGGCATTGACATGATTGCCGGCCCCAGCGAGATCCTCGTCATCGCTGACGGCACGACACCGCCCGACTGGGTGGCGATGGACCTATTCAGCCAGGCCGAGCACGATGAGTTGGCGCAGAGCATCCTGCTCAGCCCCGACGCGGCCTACCTCGACGCCGTGCGAGCCAGCATGGAGAAGCTGCTGCCCTCGTTGCCACGCGAGGCGGTCATCCGTGCTTCACTGGAGGGGCGCGGAGCGCTGATCCAGACTCGCTCGATGGAAGAGGCCTGCGAGATCAGCAATCGCATTGCCCCCGAGCACCTGGAGATCAGCGCCGACCAGCCGCAGCGCTGGGAGCCGCTGCTGCGCCATGCGGGGGCCATCTTCATGGGCGCGTACACCAGCGAAAGCCTGGGCGACTACTGCGCCGGCCCCAACCACGTGCTGCCCACGGCCAGTACGGCGCGCTTCTCGTCGCCGCTGGGCGTCTACGACTTTCAGAAGCGCAGCAGCCTCATCGAGGTGAGCGCGGACGGCGCGCAGGCGCTCGGGCGCATCGCGAGCGAACTGGCGCATGGCGAGGGGCTGCAGGCCCACGCGCGGGCCGCGGAATTGCGCCTGCATGCGGTGCCTGGCGGCTGAAGGCGGCGCTGTCGCTTCGGGTACGCTGGCGCGATGCCCTTGCGTCGTCGTGAACTCATCCTTTCTACGGCCGCGGCCCCGCTGGCCGCCCATGCGGCACCGCGCCGCTTGCGCCTCCCGCTGGTCGCGCCCAAGGCCGAGCTGGCGCGCAGCTATGCAGCCATGCTGTTGGAGCAGGCGCTGGCGGCCGTCGGCATGCCGGTCATCCTGGAGCCCACTGCGGAGCTGATACCGCAGAACCGGGCGCTTCAGGAGCTGGGCCGACAGGCGCGGCTGGATGTGCTCTGGACCATGACCTCGATCGAGCGCGAGCAACAGGCTCAGCCCATCAGGGTGCCCATCTTCAAGGGCCTGTATGGCTGGCGGCTGCTGCTTGCCTCACCCGAGATCGCGGCGCGCCTGCGCGATGTGCGCACCCTTGAAGAGCTGCGCAGGTTCTCGCTGGTGCAGGGGCTGGAGTGGCCTGACACCGGCATCCTGCAGGGGAACGGCTTGAACGTCGTCGTGTCGCCCAGCTATGACGCGATGTTCAAGCAGCTGCGCCTGGGGCGGGCCGACGCTTTTCCTCGCGCGGTGGAGGAGGTCTGGTGGGAGCTGGAGCGCTATGGCCAGGGCTTGACGGTCGTGCCGGATATCTGCCTGCACTATCCGGCGGCCGTCTACTACTTTGTCGCGCCGGAAGAGGCCGAGTTGGCCGCCGCCATAGAGCGGGGCCTGATGCGCATGCGCGCCAGCGGTGCTTTCGACAAGCTCTTCATGGAGCACCTCGGCCAGGACCTGGCCCGTGCCAAGCTGGGCAGTCGTCGCATCATCGAGCTGAGCAACCCGCTGCTGCCTCCTCAGACGCCCTTGCACAGGCCCGAACTCTGGTATCGGCCTTGAGGGTTGTTTGAACACGAAGTTCGTGTTTCACGAACTTCGTGTTACTCTGCCGAGCATGAAGAACGTCACCGTGTCCATGGACGACGCCGTGGCCGAATGGGCCCGCCTGGAGGCTGCGCGGCACAACACCAGCGTCTCCCGCCTGCTGGGCGAGTTGCTGGCCGAGAAGATGCAGCACGACGACGCCTACGAGCGCGCCCTGCAGGACTGGTTGCACCGTGAGCGCTCGTGGTCATCGAACGGTCAACCCTATCCAGGCCGGGGCGTGCTGTGAGCGTCGGCCCGGTCTTCGTCGACACCTCCGTGCTGCTGTTCAGCGAGGATGGCGCCCGGCCGCCCGAGCGCGACCGGGTGCTGGTCTGGCTTCGCGACTTGTGGGCCACGCGCACGGGCCGTGTCTCCGTTCAGGTTCTGAACGACTTCTACTTGCTGGCCACCCAGCGCGTAAACCCGCCCATGCCGCAGGGCGATGTGCGTGCCGAGGTGCGCCGCTACCAGCACTGGCGCCCCTGGGTGGCCGACCAGGCCACCGTTGAATCCGCCTGGTCGCTGGAGAGCCGCTTCGGCCTGCCTTTCGCCGATGCGCTGGTCGTCGCCAGTGCCAAGGCACAGGGCTGCACCCGCCTGCTCAGCCTGGCCCTGCCGCACGACGCCGTCTACGACAGCGTGCAGGTGATCAACCCTCTCGTGATCGCGCCATGACCGCTGCCCTCGACCAAGCCCTCGCCCAGATCCGACCCGACGTGCGTGCCGCTCATGCCTACGTCGTCCAGCCCAGCGCCGGTCTGCTGAAGCTGGACGCGATGGAGAACCCCTACCGACTGCCGCCCGCGTTGCAGCAGGCCCTGGGCGCGCGCCTCGGCGCGCTGGCGCTGAACCGCTACCCAGCCGAGCGCACCGCCGAATTGGCCCGCGCGCTGGCCCGCCACGCAGGCGTGGGCGAGGGCTGCGGCGTCACGCTGGGCAACGGCTCGGATGAGCTCATTGCGCTGCTGACGCTGGCCGTGGCACGACCCGGCGCCAGCGTGTTGGCCCCCGTGCCCGGCTTCGTCATGTACGAGGCCCTGGCGCGCCAGCAGCGGCTGGATTTCGTCGGCGTGCCGCTGCGTGCCGAGGACTTCGAGCTGGACGAGCCCGCGATGCTGGCTGCCATCGAGAAGCATCAGCCGGCGCTGATCTACCTGGCCTACCCCAACAACCCCACCGCCACGTTGTGGGACCCCACTGTCATCGAGCGAATTGCCCGGGCTGCACCCGGGCTCGTCGTCATGGACGAGGCCTACCAGCCTTTCGCCAGCGCGGACAGTCTGGCGTTGATGGCCCGCCAGAAGAATGTGCTGGTCATGCGCACCATGAGCAAGTTCGGCCTGGCCGGCGTGCGCATCGGCTACCTGCTGGGCGCCGCGGAACTGGTGGAGCAGGTCGAGAAGCTGCGCCCCCCCTACAACATCAGTGTGCTGAACGCCGAGGCCGCACTGTTCGCGCTGGAGCATGCGGAGGTCTATGCCGCCCAGGCCGCCGAATTGCGGCAGCAGCGCGGGCGCCTGTTTGCTGCCTTGCAGGCCATGCCAGGCGTCACACCCTGGCCCAGTCAGGGCAATATGATCCTTGCCAGAGTGCAGGACGCGGCTGCCACCTTCGCAGCGCTGAAGTCCCGAGGCGTACTGATCAAGAACGTCTCGGCCATGCATCCGTTGCTCGCGAACTGTGTGCGCATCACGGTCGGAACGCCCGACGAAAACACCCGCCTGCTGGCCGAACTCCCGAGCTGTCTATGAGCACTCCCCGCATCGCCGAAGTCACCCGCAACACCCGCGAGACCCGCATCACCGTGCGCGTCAATCTCGACGGCACGGGCCACTCCAAGCTGCAGACCGGTATCGGCTTCTTCGACCACATGCTGGACCAGATCGCGCGCCACGGCCTGATCGACCTGGACATCCACTGTGAGGGTGACCTGCACATTGACGGCCATCACACTGTGGAAGACGTCGGCATCACGCTGGGTCTGGCCGTGGCCAAGGCGGTGGGCGACAAGGCCGGCCTGACGCGCTACGGACACAGCTATGTGCCGCTGGACGAGGCGCTGTCGCGCGTCGTCATCGACCTCTCCGGCCGCCCAGGCCTGCACATGGACGTCAAGTTCACGGCCGGCAGCATCGGTGCCTTCGACACGCAGCTGACGTTTGAGTTCTTCCAGGGTTTCGTCAACCACGCGCTGGCCACCGTTCACATCGACAACCTGAAGGGCCACAACGCCCACCACCAGGCCGAAACCATGTTCAAGGCCTTCGGCCGCGCGTTGCGCATGGCCACGACGGCCGACCCACGCTCGGCCGGCGTGATCCCATCGACCAAGGGCTCGCTGTGACGAGAAAGGTCGTCGTGGTCGACTACGGCATGGGCAATCTGCGCTCGGTGTCGCAGGCCGTCATCCATGCCGCCGAAGGGCAGGGCTTCGACGTCGCCATCACCTGCGATCCGGACGTGGTGCGTGCTGCCGAGCGCGTCGTTCTGCCGGGCCAGGGCGCCATGCGTGACTGCATGCGCGAGCTGGCCGAATCGGGCGTCAAGGAGGCCGTGCTGGAGGCCGCCGCCACCAAGCCGCTGCTGGGCGTCTGCGTCGGCATGCAAATGCTCCTGGATCACAGCGAGGAGCAGGACACGCCCGGCCTCGGGCTGATCCCGGGCCGCGTTCAGCGCTTCCACCTGGAAGGCCGGCTGCAGGATGACGGCAGCCGCTTCAAGGTGCCGCAGATGGGCTGGAATCGCGTGCACCAGTCACGTGCGCATCCGGTGTGGGCCGGCATCCCGGACGAGAGCTGGTTCTATTTCGTGCACAGCTTCTACGCAACGACGGCGTCGACCGAGCACAGCGTCGGTGAGACGGACTACGGTCTGCGCTTTACCTGTGCGGTGGCGCGGGATAACATTTTTGCGACTCAATTCCACCCCGAGAAAAGTGCCGCGCTGGGCCTCGCCCTCTACCGCAACTTCCTGCACTGGAAGCCCTGAACGGGGCTGCGTTTTCTCGACCTCCGCCCTCCCTTTCCTCCAGCCCTTCAGCCCTCGGCCATGCTGCTGATTCCCGCTATCGATCTGAAAGACGGTCGCTGCGTCCGCCTCAAGCAAGGCGACATGAACGACTCCACCACCTTCGGCGAAGACCCAGCCGCAATGGCGCGCCGCTGGCTGGACGCCGGGGCCCGGCGCCTGCACCTGGTGGACCTGAACGGTGCCTTCGCAGGCAAGCCTGTTAACGAACCGGCCATCAAAGCCATCATCAAGGAGGTGGGTGACGAGATTCCCATCCAGCTTGGTGGCGGCATCCGCGACCTCGACACCATCGAGCGCTACCTGGACGACGGGCTCTCCTACGTCATCATTGGCACGGCGGCGGTGAAGAACCCAGGCTTCCTGAAGGACGCCTGCAGCGCCTTTGGCGGTCACATCATCGTGGGCCTGGATGCTAAGGACGGCAAGGTTGCCACGGACGGCTGGAGCAAACTGACCGGCCACGAGGTCATCGACATGGGCCAGAAGTTCCAGGACTACGGCGTCGAAGGCATCATCTACACGGACATCGGCCGAGACGGCATGTTGACCGGCATCAACATCGAGGCCACCGTCAAGCTGGCCCAGGCGCTGACCATTCCCGTCATCGCCTCCGGCGGCCTCTCGGATATCGCCGACATCGAGCGGCTCTGCGCAGTCTTCGGCGACGGTGTCGAGGGCGTCATCTGCGGCCGCTCCATCTATACCGGTGCGCTGGACTTCAGCGCCGCCCAGGCCCGCGCTGACGAGCTGATGGCGGCAGGTTGACGCTGCGTCAGCCGCGACGGCGCCGCGCCACCAGTGCCAGCACGCCCAGGCCACTGAGCATCAGCGCATAGGTCCCGGGCTCAGGCACCGGCGCCAGCTGCAGGAAGGTGCGGATCTCGCCGCCCGGGAAGGCGTTGCTGTGCACGTTCAGATAGGCCTTGCCCGTGGCCACGCCGTCCATCAGGCCGGCGAAGGCCAGGGCCGTGTTGCCGTTGTATGTGGAGACGTTGTTCAGGAAGGCAGAGTTGTAGCTGCTCGCCAGCGTCATGTCGAAGGTGTGGTCGTAGCTGCCCGAATTCAGGCCCAGCACCATACCGGTGAAGGTGGGGGTGGTGGTAGCGACGCCGGTGGTGCCGGTCTCGGCCGTGACGGTGCAGCAATGGATGTGGGCTGCCGTCGAAGTGCCGATCAGGCCCGCATAGTCGAACTGCACGCGCATGGTGCTGTCGTGGTCGTTGAAGGTGATGACCACGCTGCCCGTGCCCGGCGAGGCGTTGGCGGGCGCCTCCTTGCTGCCGGCCAGGTTGCCCACGTAGACCGTCTCATGAGCTGAGGCCGGCAAGGTCAGGGCAAGCGCGAGGGTGCTCAGGGCGAAAAGGGCGACGCGAGGCATGCAGTTCTCCTGTGTCATTGACGAAGCCTGCGGATTTGGCATCCTTTCACCGGCACCGCGAAGCCCCTAACCATCGAGGGAATAATTCGGGCTTCGTTCCCGTCCGCCGCTTTCATGCTCGCCAAACGCATCATTCCCTGCCTCGACGTCACCGCCGGCCGCGTGGTCAAGGGTGTCAATTTCGTCGGTCTGCGCGACGCGGGCGATCCGGTGGACATCGCCGCCCGCTACAACGAGCAGGGAGCGGACGAGCTGACCTTCCTTGACATCACGGCCACCAGCGATGGCCGTGACCTCATCTTGCACATCATCGAGGCCGTGGCGGCCCAGGTCTTCATCCCGTTGACCGTGGGCGGTGGCGTGCGCTCCGTGGCGGACGTGCGGCGGCTGCTGAACGCCGGCGCCGACAAGGTCAGCTTCAACTCTGCCGCAGTGGCCGATCCCGAGTTGATCCGTGCCGCCAGCGACAAGTACGGCGCCCAGTGCATCGTCGTTGCGATCGATGCCAAGCGGCGCGGGGATGGTTCGGGTTGGGACGTCTACACCCACGGCGGTCGCAAGAATGTCGGGTTGGACGCCGTCGAATGGGCGAAGCAGATGGCCGAGTTCGGCGCCGGCGAGATCCTGTTGACCAGCATGGACCGCGACGGGACCAAGAGCGGCTTCGACATCGAACTGACTCGCGCCGTGAGCGATGCCGTGCCGGTGCCCGTCATCGCGTCGGGCGGCGTCGGTTCACTGGAAGACCTGGCCGACGGCATCACCAAGGGCGGTGCCGACGCCGTGCTGGCCGCCAGCATCTTCCATTTTGGTCAGCACACGGTGGGCGAGGCGAAGGCCTTGATGGCCGCGCGCGGGATTCCCGTGCGTCTGTGATGGGCGAGGTGAGGATCATTGGTGGGCAGTGGAAGCGTTCCAAGCTGCCCGTTCCCGACGCGCCCGGCCTGCGCCCGACTTCCGACCGCGTCCGGGAGACGCTGTTCAACTGGCTGGGCCAGACGTTGGCCGGCTGGCATGTGCTGGACGCCTTCGCCGGCAGCGGTGCGCTGGGCTTCGAGGCCGCCTCGCGCGAGGCCGCCGAGGTGGTGCTGCTGGAGCGCGATTCCAAGCTCGCCGCAGGCCTGCGCGCCAGCGCGCAACGGCTCAAGGCCACGACGCTGGTCGTCCACGCCGTCGATGCGCTGGCCTGGATGCGCTCGCAGCCAGCCGGCAGGTTCGACCTGATCCTGCTCGATCCGCCCTTCGCCGCCGACCTGTTCGACGCGGCCCTGGCCGCTGCACTGCCACTGCTGGCCGATGATGGTCTGATCTATGTCGAATCGCCCGACGGCATCGCCGCGCCGACGGGATTCACCGTCTGGCGCCAGGGCCGCGCGGGGGCCGTGCACTACCAACTGCTGCGCCGGGGCGAGAATCCTGCACCATGACTTCGCGCACCACCATTACCGCCATCTACCCCGGCACCTTCGACCCAATCACCCTCGGTCACGAGGACCTGATGCGTCGTGCCGCCGGCATGTTCGAGCGGCTGGTGCTGGCCGTGGCCGTGGGCCATCACAAGAAGACGCTGTTCTCGCTGGACGAGCGTCTGGCGATGGCCCAGGAGGTGGCAGCGCCGCTGGGCAACGTCGAGGTCATCGCCTTCGACGGCCTGCTGCGCGACTTCGTGCGCGCCCATGCCGGCCGGGTCGTGGTGCGCGGCCTTCGCACGGGCGGCGACTTCGAGTACGAATTCCAGATGGCCGGCATGAACCGCAAGCTCATGCCCGAGGTCGAGACCATCTTCCTCACTCCCGGCGAGCGCCACCAGTACACCTCCAGCACCTTCGTGCGAGAGATCGCGACGTTGGGAGGCGAGGTGGCGGAGTTCGTGTCGCCGTCGGTGCTGGCGCGACTGAACGAACGCTGCCGCCGGGGGGACTGACCATGGCGCTGATGATCACCGATGAGTGCATCAACTGCGATGTCTGTGAGCCCGCCTGCCCGAATAACGCGATCTCGATGGGCGAGGAGTTCTACAAGATCGAACCGGCCAAATGCACCGAGTGCGTGGGCCATTTCGACGAGCCGCAATGCGTGACGCTCTGCCCCGTCGCCTGCATCCCTATCAACCCCGCCCACATCGAGAGCCGCGAGACGCTGCTGCAGAAATACCAGCGCCTCACGGCAGCGGCTGGCTAGACAAGGCTGCCTTCAGCACCTGTGCCAGTTTGGCCCCGGCGAGGATCAGCTGCCGGCGCTTGATGGCGTCCGCTCGGGCGCTGTAGCCGCGGGGCAGCACGACGGTCCAGTGCGAGCCCTGCTTTGCCGAGAAATTCAGTCCTTCGAAGGCCAGGCTGGCCTGCGCCAGCGATTGCGAGGCCCAGCGGGCCGGCCAATCGGCCGGATCACCCTGGTTGGGTCGGATCTTGCGCGCCTCGGCCAGCCAGACGGCATCCACGCGC
>NZ_DASWYS010000261.1:0-41195 GCF_036404855.1 Roseateles sp. | reverse complement strand
GTCGGGCCTTTCGAAGCCGGCCAGGATGCTCATCAGCGTGGACTTGCCGCAGCCCGACGGACCCACGATGGCGACGAACTCGCCCTCGGCCACTTCGAAGTCCATACCGGCGATGACCGGCAGCGCCTTGCCCTTGGCGCTGGTGAACCCCTTGCGCAGGCCACGGACGGCGATCTTGGGAGGTCTGTCAACGGACATAGCGCCACCGCACGGTCTTGAGTTTTTCGAGCAGACGGGTCGCGCCGTCCAGCAGCAATCCGATGATGCCGATGAGGATCATGCTGGCGATGACGAGGTCGTAGCGGTTGCCGGCGTTGCGCGAGTCCATGATGAGGTAACCCAGTCCCGAGCGCAGCGCGATCATCTCGGCAGCCACGACGACGAGCCAAGCCACGCCGATGCCGATGCGCATGCCCACGATGATCTCCGGCAGCACGGCCGGGATGACGACGCGGCGGAACATCACGGCGCGCGTGACGCCGAAATTGGCCGCCGCGCGCAGGTAGCGCCGGTCGATGGTGTGGACGCCCGAGGTCGTCTGCACGATCAGCGGGAACACCGACGAGATGAAGATCAGGAAGATGGGCGACACGTCGCCGACGCCGAACCACAGGATGGCCAGCGGGATCCAGGCGATCGGCGAGATGGGCCTCAGCATCTGGAAGATGGGATTGAAGGTTCGGTAGGCGCCCGCCACCCAGCCCATCCACAGACCCAGCGGGATGCCCACCAGCAGGGCCAGGCCGAAGCCGATGCCCACGCGCATCAGCGAGGCGGTGATGTGCTCCCACAGCGTGCCGTCCTGGGCCAGCTCCAGCGTCCCCGTGACGACGGCCCAGGGCGTTGGGAAGATGGGGCTTTCCGTGTAGACCACGACCGCCCACCAGACGGCAATGAGGAGGGCGATGACCGCCAGCGGCGGCAGCAGGCGCGCCGGGCGCGAGTTCCAGTTCAAGCCTTGGTCTCCGTGAAGTCTCGTTGGCGGTGCCGCCAGCGCCACTGCAGCCGAGGCCAGCCGGGCGCCGGCGTCGGCGCGACGACCACGCTCATCTGCCCGCTGGCGTGGGCGCTGCAGGCGAAGCTGTAGGTCGATGCCACCTCGAAGGGCAGGCGGAAGCTCTGCCCCGGCATGATGAGCACGGGGCCGAACTGCTGCGGCACGTCGTCGCGGTTGCGCAGCAGCAGCCGGTCGTTCAGGCCCAGCGTCAGCTCGATGCGGTCGGGCAGGATCTCGACCTTGTCGCCGGCCATGCGGCGGGCGAATGTGCCGGGCGGGATCTCGAACAGCTCGTCGCGAGTGTCCGGCTCGATGGGCGCGAAGGCTGCCCAGGCCAGTGGCAGCAGCAGGGCCGCCGGCAGCAGGAATAGCAAGGCGCGCTTCACCGGCCGGCCAGCAGAAGCCGGAGGTCGTGCACGAAGTCCTGGGCTGCGTGACCGTAGGGCATCATGGCCCGCAGCCTGCCGGTGCGGTCGATCAGCCAGACCGACGTGGAGTGGTTCATGCCGTAGGCGCTGGCCTGTGGCTGCGCGATCTTCTCGGCGACCACGCCGTAGCGCTTGCGCATGGCGGCCAGCCGCTCCGGCGTGCCGGTGCCGCCGATGAAGCTGGGGTCGAAGGCGGCGAGGTACTGGCGGATGCGCGCCAGATCGTCGCGCTCCGGGTCCACGGTGACGTAGACCACCTGCACTTCGGCCGCCTGGGGGCCGAGTGCCTTGCGTGCCTGGGCCAGCGTGGCCAGCGTCGTCGGGCAGACCTCGGGGCAGTGCGTGAATCCGAACACCAGCAGCACCAGCCGGCCCTTGAAGCGTGCCAGCGTCAAGTCGGCGCCGTCGCTGCCCTGCAGTGCGAACTCGGGTGCCTGCTGGGCGGGATCGAAGACGCCGGCCTTCAGCAGCGGCGCGGCCGGCGCCGCGACGGGCCACGTGGCCAGCAGCAGCGTCCTGAGAAACAGCTGGCGCTTCATAGCTGTATGGCCGCCGCCTTGGCCGCCTTGACGAAGCTCTCGTCCACGTACTTCTCGTAGGCGACCGGGCTCTTGAGCGTGCCGGCCTCGAGGGACAGCTGCATCAGCTCGTCGAACTCGGCGCGGATCATGCGCAGATCGCCATACGTCACCCGGTCCGTCGGGTTCTCCATCACGAAACGCAGGATGGCCGGGTCCTGGTTGAAGAACTTGCGGCCGGCGGCGATCTGGATGGCCTTCTCGCGGTGGGCGGGCTGCGAGTCCAGCCAGTTGCCGGCGCCTTGCACGTGGTCGACGAGGTTCTGTACCAGCGGCCGGTTGTCCTTGATGAGTTCCTCGCGGACGGTCAGCACGCAGCAGATGTAGTTGCGCCATTCGTCGCGGGTCATGCGCAGCGGCCTGGCATAGCCGGCGCGCTGGGCCGCGGCGCCGAAGGGCTCGCCGGTGCAGTAGCCGTCGACTGCCTTGGCGTACAGCGCGGCCGGCATGTCTGGCGGCGGCATCTCGACGATCTGGACGTCCTTCGGGCCCATGCCTTCCTGCGCCAGCATCTTGCGCAGGAACAGGAAGTCCACCGCGAAGCGGCTGGGGATGGCAATGCGCTTGCCCGCCAGATCTCGGAACTTCCTGAAGGTCGAATCGGTGCGCACCATGATGACGGCGCCCGAGCGGTGGCCCAGCGAGACGATCTTGACCGGGATCCTCTTGTCCGCCAGGTCCATGACCAACGGGGCCAGCATGTAGGCCGCCTGGATGCGGCCCGTCATCAACGATTCCTTGATCTCCGGCCAGCCGTTGTACTTGCTGTACTCGAACTGCAGCGCGGTGCTGCCAGACGCCTTGTTGGCCGCGGCGCGCGCCGCACAGGCGACGGGCAGCGTCAGGTTGCAGGTGACGGGCAGTCCGCCGACCACCAGCGGCCCCGGGGCTGCTGCGCCCGGCAGCCCCCATGTCGGCAGCGCCGATGCCAGCGCGCCGCGCAGCCAATGCCGGCGGCCGGGGCTGGCGGGAGGGATTTCGGGCGGTACGGGCGTCATGGGACAGGCCGCGCGACTGTGCCAAGTTCGCGCGGCCTGTCCATCCGGGGCGACCGGGGTGTGCCTATGTACCTACGTTGTGCCGCCGGCGGGCGGCGACGTCGCTTATGGGTAGAGGCCGCGCTCCTCGCGCGCCTGCAGCACCCGTGTGCAAGCCACCGTGAAGGCGGCGGTGCGCAGCGGGATCTTGTGCTGCTCGCCGGTCTCCCAGATGTGCTTGAAGGCGCCGATCATGATCTTGTCCAGGCGCACGTTGATCTCGTCCTCGGTCCAGAAGAAGGAGGAGAAATCCTGCACCCACTCGAAGTAGGACACGGTCACGCCGCCGGCGTTGGCGATCACATCGGGTACGACGGTGATACCGCGGTCGGCCAGCACGGCCTCGCCATCCGGCGTGGTCGGGCCGTTGGCGCCTTCCAGCACCACGCGGGTCTGGATGCGCTGGGCGCGCTCGGCGGTGATCTGGCCTTCCAGCGCGGCCGGGATCAGCACGTCGCTCCTGACGTCCCAGAAGTCCTCGCTGGCGATCATGTCGCCGCCCTTGAAGCCGGCCACGCCGCGGGTCGCTGCCACGTGATCCAGCAGGCTCTGCATGTCGAAGCCGTTCTGGTTGACGATGGTGCCGGTGTGGTCCTGCACGGCGACGATCTTGGCACCGTTGGCGGCGAACAGCTTGGCGGCGATGGAGCCGACGTTACCGAAGCCCTGGACGGCAATGCGGGCGCCGTCCATCTCCATGTTCAGGCGGCGCATCGCCTCACGCCCGACGACGAAGACGCCGCGGCCGGTGGCGGCCACGCGGCCCAGCGAACCGCCCAGCGGAATGGGTTTGCCCGTGACGACGCCGGTCGCCGTGGCGCCGGTGTTCATCGAGTAGGTGTCCATCATCCAGGCCATGATCTTGCCGTTCGTGTTCACGTCCGGCGCCGGGATGTCCTGGTTGGGGCCGATGATGATGCCGATCTCGCTGGTATAGCGACGCGTCACCTTCTCCAGCTCCTTCATGGAGAGCTGCGAGGGGTCGAGGCGGATGCCCCCCTTGGCGCCGCCATAGGGCAGGTTGACGGCGGCGTTCTTCACCGTCATCCACGCCGACAGGGCCATCACTTCTTCCAGCGTGACGTCGGGGTGGTAGCGCACGCCGCCCTTGCCGGGGCCACGCGTCAGGCTGTGCTGCACGCGAAAGCCCTCGTAGTGGGCGATGGTGCCGTTGTCGAGCTCGATGGGAATGTCGACGATGAGGGCGCGCTTGGGGCGGCGCAGCGTCTCGACCCAGCGGCGCAGGTGACCCAGGTAGGGTTCCACGGCGTCGATCTGGGACAGATAGGTTCCCCACGGGCTGTTGCGCGTGGGCGAAACGAACGACAGGTTGGGCATGAAATGCTCCGTAACTTTTAGTGGGGCGAACGGTATCGCGAAGCCTCCCTGCGCTGCCAGGACTTGTCTAGCCAAGTGCTCATGCCGTCATGCACGCAACGCATGGCCTCGGTGTTCAGTGGCGGATTTCACACCCGGCCGGGTGTGGCGGGGAAGCCCCAGGCGCCCGAATACCATCGCCTGGTGACCTCCCTCGACCTCGCCCTGCTCTATCTCGTCGCTGCCGTGCTGGGCGTCGTCATTTGCCGCTCGCTGAAGCTGCCACCCATGCTGGGCTACCTGGCCGTGGGCGTGGTGATCGGACCGAACGCGCTGGCCTTTGCCCATGATTCGGCCAATATCCAGTATCTGGCCGAGTTTGGTGTGGTCTTCCTGATGTTCGCCATCGGGCTGGAGTTCAACCTGCCCAAGCTGCGCGCGCTGCGCACGGCCGTCTTCGGCCTCGGCATGTGCCAGGTGCTGCTGACCATTGGCGGCGCCCTGGCGGGGAATGCACTGCTGGCCACGGGCTTTGCGCTGCTGGGCCGGGCCTGGGAGCTGCCGTGGGAAGGCGCACTGGTGCTGGGCGCGGCCATGGCCATGAGTTCGACAGCCATCGTCGTGAAGCTGATGGCCGAGCGGCTGGAGCTGGAGAACCCGCACGGCCGCCTGGTGATGGGCGTGCTGCTTTTTCAGGACCTGGCCGTCGTGCCGCTGCTGGTGCTGATTCCGGCGCTGAACAGCAGCGGCGGCCAGATGGCCGAAGCCCTGGCCTGGGCCGGTCTGAAGGCGGTCGTGCTGCTCACCCTGCTGCTGTACGGCGGCCAGCGGCTGATGCGCTGGTGGCTGACGCTGGTGGCGCGGCGCAAGAGCGACGAGCTTTTCATGCTCAACCTGCTTCTGGTCACGCTGGGTCTGGCCTGGATGACCGAGCACGCCGGCCTGAGCCTGGCGCTGGGGGCCTTCGTCGCCGGCATGCTGATCGCCGAGACCGAATACAAACATCAGGTGGAGACCGACATCCGGCCCTTCCACGACGTGCTGCTGGGTCTGTTCTTCATCACCATCGGCATGAAGCTGGACTGGCACCCGCTGGTGGAGAGCTGGTGGCTGGTCATCATGCTGACGACCCTGCCGGTCGTCGCCAAGTTTGCCCTCATCGCCGGCCTGGCGCGGCTGTTCAAGTCGCCGCCGGGCGTGGCCCTGCGCACGGGCCTCTATCTGGCCCAGGCCGGGGAGTTCGGCTTCGTGCTGCTGACGCTGGGCGCCCAGCAGGGGCTGGTGGCGCCGCAGTGGGTGAGTCCGGTGCTGGCGAGCATGGTGCTGTCCATGCTGATCACGCCCATCCTCATCATGAACAGCAACCGCATCGTCATGAAGCTGTCGGCCAGCGACTGGCTGATGCAGTCCGTGCAGCTGACGACCATCGCCAAGAAGAGCATCAAGACGGAGGCCCACGTCATCATCTGCGGCTACGGCCGCTCGGGCCAGAACCTGGCACGCTTGCTGGAGGGCGAACACATCCCCTACATGGCGCTGGACCTGGACCCCGATCGCGTGCGCCAGGCCGCCGCGGCCGGGCAGAGCGTCGTCTTTGGCGACGCGGCCAAGGTGCAGAGCCTGATGGCCGCGGGCCTTGCGCGCGCCAGCGCAGTCGTGGTGAGCTACCACGACACGCCGTCGGCATTGCGCATCCTGCACCTGGTGCAGACGCATGCGCCGCGCGTGCCGGTGGTGGTGCGCACCATCGACGACAGCGACCTGGAGAAGCTCAAGGCCGCCGGCGCCACAGAGGTCGTGCCCGAGGCCATCGAGGGCTCGCTGATGCTGGCCTCGCACGCCCTGGCACTCGTAGGCGTGCCGATGCGCCGCGTCATCCGCATCACGCGCGACGCGCGCGACCGGCGCTACGGCCTGCTGCGCGGTTATTTCCACGGCGCCGATGACGACACCGCGGACGAGATCGACCAGGCCCGCCTGGCCTCCGTCACGCTGCCCACCGCCAGCGTCCACGCGGGCCGTGCGCTGGACGATCTGGCGCTGCAGACCTTGGGTGTCGCCGTGGTGTCACTGCGCCGCGCCAACGGCAAGGCCGTCCTCGTCGACGGGCACGCAGCCCTGGCCGGGGGCGACACGCTGGTGATCAGCGGCATGCCCGCAGCCCTCGCACTCGCCGAGGCCAAGCTGCTCGCCTGATGCCGCCTGCGTGACAAGCGCGCGCGGCCCGCTGAGCCACACTGGCGCCATCCGCCAGAGGAGCCGCGTCATGAACTTCGATTACAGCCCCAAGGTCGCGCAGATGCGCGAACGCCTGCTTGCCTTCTTCGACGAGCACATCACTCCCAACGAGCGCCGCTATCTCGAGGAAGTCGAAGCGAACCGCCGCGCCGGCAACCCCTGGCAGGCGACCAAGGTCATCGAGGAGCTCAAGCCCAAAGCCCGTGCGGCCGGGCTGTGGAACCTGTTCCTGCCCCAGTCCAGTCGTGCACCCGAGGGGCTGAGCAACCTCGAGTACGCGCCAATGTGCGAGATCATGGGCCGCGTATTCTGGGCGCCTGAGGTCTTCAACTGCTCGGCGCCGGACACCGGCAACATGGAGACGCTGGAGCGCTACGCCTCCGAGGCGTTGAAGGACCGCTGGCTGGAGCCGCTGCTGCGTGGCGAGATCCGCTCGGCCTTCCTGATGACGGAGCCGGCCGTGGCCTCGTCGGACGCGACCAACATCGAATGCCGCATCGAGCGCGACGGCGACGACTACGTCATCAACGGTCGCAAGTGGTGGAGTTCCGGCGCCGGCGACCCGCGCTGTGCCGTCTACATCGTCATGGGCAAGACCAACCCCGAGGCCGGCAAGCACGAGCAGCAATCCATGATCGTCGTGCCGGCCGACGCGCCGGGTATCACCGTCGTGCGCCCGCTGTCCGTGTTCGGCTACGACGATGCGCCGCACGGCCACATGGAGGTTGAGCTGAAGAACGTGCGCGTGCCGGCCGCCAACATCCTGCTGGGCGAAGGTCGCGGCTTCGAGATCGCGCAGGGGCGCCTGGGCCCGGGCCGGATCCACCACTGCATGCGCAGCATCGGCGCCGCCGAGCGCGCGCTGGAGCTCATGTGCGAACGCGCCGTCGCGCGTACGGCCTTCGGCAAGACGCTGGCCCAGCAGACCGTTACGCAGGAGCGCATCGCCGAGGCGCGCTGCATGATCGAGCAGGCCCGTCTCCTGACACTGAAGGCGGCCTACATGATGGACACGGTGGGCAACAAGGTCGCCAAGGCCGAGATCGCGATGATCAAGATCGTCGCGCCCAACATGGCCCTGCAGGTCATCGACTGGGCCATCCAGGTGTTCGGAGGCGCGGGCGTCTCGCAGGACACGCCGCTGGCCACCATGTGGGCGCACCAGCGCACGCTGCGGCTGGCCGATGGTCCGGACGAGGTGCACCGCAACTCGCTGGCCAAGCTGGAGCTGGCCCGGCACATGAAGCTGCCGACCGACCGGATGGCCATGCCGATCACGCGCGGAGCCTGACCGCGCCGGGGCGGCAGGCCAGCAGGCCCGACACGCGCGCGAGCACCTCGGGCGCCCAGCTCATCCCGAGGTGGCTGGCCTGCACCTCGATGTCACGCGCCAGTGGCCAGCGGCGCGCATGCGTGCAGGCCTCCCAAGAGACGACGCCGTCGCGGCGGCTGTAGAGCGAGATCGTCGGCACCGGCGGCGGCTCCGCGAGCCGGGCGCGCAGTGCGGCTTCGTCGGGCGGACGGCGGCCGTTGAGCAGGCGGAACAGCCAGCCGACATTGGTGTCGTCCGCGCTGCCGTTGAAGGGCGTGCCCAGGGTAATGACGTGGTGCACGCGGTCGTGCCAGCGCTTGGCCAGCTCGCGGGCGTAGAAGCCGCCCAGGCTCCAGCCAACGAGGCTGAGCTCGCGCGCCGGCGCGATGCGCGGATGCAAGGCCTCGGCCAGCTGGTCCAGCCAGGCGTCAACATCGCCGCGGGGCCCGGTGTTGCGGCCCTGACCCCAGTCCAGCGTCCGGTAGCCCGCGCGCTCCAGGTGGCGGCGCAGCGGCCACAGGGTCAGGCCGTCGGTACCCAGGCCGGGGAAGAGCATCACCGTGTGACCCTGGCCCGCAGGTTCCGGCGGGGTGCGCCAGTGCCCCAGCGCCTGGACGGCCTCCAGCGTCGCTCGCAGGGGCTCCGAGGCCAGCAGCGACAGGGCCGGCCGACGGCGGGGCGCGACGATGGCGGCGCCGGCAGCACCGGCGACGGGAAGCAATGGCAGCGAGGTTGAAGTCATGGCGGTGGGCGGCTGCGCCGGTGGTCGATCCGTGGCCCGATGCTGGCGCGTGGCGAAACCGCTGCATGCCAGCGTGGCGGCTGTGGCGGTGTAGGACAAGGCGGTGGACGCGAATGACAATGCGTCTCATGGCCAAGCCCGCACCCCGACTCAGCCCCCAGCAAACCCAGAGCGTCATCGCCACGGCCTTCGAGGACGTGCCGCCCTACAACAAGGTGCTGCTGATGCATGGCATCGGCCATGGCGAGCTGGTGGCCCTGCTCAAGCGCGAACTGACGCCGGCGGCCTACAAGCTCTGGGCGGCGCGTGCCAAGACGAGCAAGGGCCCCACCAAGAAGGCCACCTGGCCGCATGGGCGCTGACGTGCGGCTCGCGCGTCGCCCCGTCCTGGCGCTGCTGGCCGGCCTGGCCGCGTGCACCGATCCGGATGCGCGCATCCGCAACCGCATCGACACGGGCTGGCACCGGGATGATCTCGATGCGCTGATGCTGCGCTGGCAAAGCCATGCGCCGCGGCCGGACGGCAGCTTCCAGCAGTACTTCGATCGGGCCTGGCAGCCCCGCCCCCAGCCGGAGACGAGCCTGACCGGCCATGCCCGCCTGGTCTATTCTTTTGCGGCGACCCATGAGTTCATGCCGGACGCGGGTTATCTCGCGATCGCCCGGCGTGGCGCCGACTTCATGCTGGACCGCTTCCGCGACCCGACGCATGGCGGCTTCTTTCACACCGTGGGAGCCGACGGCCGGCCGGGGGCCACGATCAAGCGCGCCTATGGCCACGCGTTTGCACTGCTGGCACTGGCCGAGGTCTACCGCGTGGGTGGTGGCGTGCGCTACCGCGAGGCGGCGATGCAGCTCTCCGGGGAGATCGAACGGGGCTTCACCGACCCGGTCGGCGGCCTGTACAACGAATGCGGGCGCGACTTCAAGCCCATGTCCGGCGGGCGCACGCAGAACCCCGTCATGCACATGTTCGAGGCCCTGCTGGCCTTGCGCAGCGCCACCGGCGACTCGATGACCGAGTCCATCGCGCGGCGCCTGGGCGACTTCGTGGCCTACAAGCTCCTTCAAGGGCAGGCGGACGGCGGCGCGCTCATCCCTGAGTGGTACGACGAGGCCTGGCAGCCGCTTCCCACCCAGGCCGCGGGAGGCTACGTCGATTTGGGCCATCAGTTCGAATGGAGCCATCTCCTGACCATGGGCGCGGCCGTGTCGCCCGTCTATGCGCAAGTGGCCGAGCGCGTGCTGGCCTATGCCCTCGCGGCCGGCTACGACGAGATCGATGGCGGCTGCGGCCAGCGCGCCTTCACCGACGGCAGCAAGCCCGACTTGCGCAAGGGCTGGTGGCAGCAGGCCGAATGCCTGCACGCCCTGCTCGTGGCCGGCCAGGCGACCGGCCGCAACGACCTGTGGCGCCGCTACGAACAGACCCAGGGCTTCATCAAGGCGCAGCTCGTCGACATGGAGCAGGGCGGCTGGCGTGCGGCGGAGGCCCTGCCCTGCAAGAGCGGTGGTTGCAAGGACGAACAGCCCGACCCCTATCACATGGTGCGCCTGCACCAGGCGGCGATGAAGGTCGCTCAGGGCATGCCGGCATAGCGTCGCAGCGTGCCGGACAGCGAGATCAGCAGCAGGCCGCCGGCCAGGCAGACGGCGGTCAGCACGACGTAGAGCGACAGCCCGGTCGGCAGCAGCCAGCCGTAGAGCTGGCCGGCCAGGAAGCCCGCCGCGGCCTTGGCCAGCATCCAGGCGCCCATCAGCGTGGCGGCCCAGCCGGCCGGGGCGTAGCGCGACACCACGGCCAGGCCGATGGGGATGACCAGCAGCTCGGCGGCGGTCTGTACGCCGATGACACCCACCATCATCCAGGCCGGGATGACCTCACCCTGCGCTGCACGCCCCTGCAGCACGTGCAGCAGCACGAAGCTGGCGCCCAGCACGAGCATGCCCAGGCCCTGCACGCGGAACTCCGGCCAGTCCACCCGCGACAACAGGCGTGCCGACAGCGGCGCCAGCAGGATCACGAGGATGGGATTCACGGCCAGGAACTGTGCGGCCGTCAGCTCGAAGCCGAGAAACTGCGGCGACACATGGTCGCGGACGAACAGCGTCATGACGCCTGCTGCCTGCTCGTAGCCCAGGTAGAAGCAGATGGCCACCAGCGACATCAGCAGGATGACCTGGATGCGGCGTCGCGATTGCGCATCGGACCAGGCGGCGCGTGCCGGTTCGGGGGCGGGCGCGGCGACGGGTGGCAGCCAGCGCCAGCCGGCCATGAAGACGACCACGCCGATGGCCATGCCCACCGCGGCCGCCATAAAGCCATAACCCCACCCATGATGCTGGGCGAGGTATCCGCCGATCAGCGCTGACAGCGCGGCACCGATATTGATGCCCATATAGAAGACCGTGTATCCGCCCTGGCGCCGCGCGTCGTCCGGCGCATACAGCGCGCCGACCATGGCCGTCGTGGTGGGTTTGAACAGGCCGGTGCCCACGGCCAGCAAACCCAGCGCGAGGCCGACCGGCTGGTCCAGACCAAGCGCCACATGGCCCGCCATCATCAGCAGCATGCCCAGCACGACGGCCCGGCGCTGGCCCAGGAAGCGGTCGGCCAGCCAGCCGCCGACGATGGCGCAGAAAAACGCCGAGCCGGTATACATGCCATATACCGAAAGCGCGTCGGCCCGCGAATATTGCAGGGCCTCCACCAAATACAGCACCAGCAGTGAACGCACGCCGTAGAAACTGAATCTCTCCCACATTTCAGAACCAGCCAGAACGAACAGGCCGGCTGGCTGGCGGGGTTTTGGGGCGGGCAGGGATATCGCCTCGGCGGACATGGTTTCAGGCGCTGGAAATGGTTTTTTGATGATACGGGTGCGACAGCGACGGGCTTCCGGCGCCGGGGTGCGGACCCCAGGGGATACCCGCGGTAACGATGCGAAAAACAGCATCGGCAAGGCCAAAAATGTGATTAGTCGCGAATCGGTTGGCCCCCTAGCATGACTTTCAGACCCGAGCCCCACGGCCCAAGCAGAGGTCTTGAACGGCTGCCGAGGTTGGCCGCTCCCCATAACGATTCCCGGAGACAAGATGAAGAAACCAGCCCAGGTGCTGCTGCGTGCAGGCACCGACACCCAGCGCTTCGCCCTGAAGCTGACCGCCGCTGCCGCGCTGGCCGCCCTGTCCGCCGCCGCGGTGGGCCAGGAAGCCGTCAAGGCCGATGCGCAGCTGGAAACGGTGACCGTCACCGGCGTCAAGGCATCGCTGACCAAGAGTCTGGCGATCAAGCGCACCAGCGAACAGGTGGTGGAATCGGTCGTTGCCGAGGACATCGGCAAGCTGCCCGACAACAACGTCGTCGAAGCGCTGCAACGCGTCACGGGCATCCAGGTCACCAACCGCGCAGGCGGCGAAGTGGGCACCTTGTCCATTCGCGGCCTGCCCGACATTGCCACCACCTGGAACGGCCGCAACATCTTCACCGCGTCCGGCACGCAGGTGGCGCTTCAGGACATCCCGTCGACGCTGGTCCGCCAGATCGACGTCTACAAGACACGTGACGCCAGCCAACTGGAAAACGGCATCGCCGGCCAGATCGACGTCAAGTCCCTGCGCCCATTCGATTTCAAGGGTGCGAAGGTGTCGCTGCTGGCGCGGGAAACCTATCTCGACCCCGCGAAGAAGTGGAACCCGCAGCTGAGCGCAATGGCCAGCAACCGCTGGAAGACCGACGCCGGTGAACTCGGTGCGCTGGTCAACCTGTCGATGGTCAAGACCGACTATCGCAATGAAAGCGTGACGCCGGGGGCGATGGTGCCCTTCACCAGCCCCAATGCCGCAGAAGTCCCGGCAGGCTACATCCCGCTGCAGCGCATCTTCGACAACGCCATCTGGACGCCCGGCACCTATACCGGCTTGCCGCAGAAGGCGGGTTCGACGTTGAACTTCAACGGCACCGCGCGTCCCTATTACCTGGCGCGCGACGCCGTGTTCCAAAGCGACGTGGAAGGCCAGCGCGAGCGCCCCGCCGCCAACGTCGCGCTGCAATGGCAGCCCAATGACGATGCCGTCTACACGTTCGAGGCGATGTACAACGGCTATTGCGACAAGGTGTTCAACAAGCTGCTCTTCAGCTTCGTTGACTGGTGGGGGAGCCTCGGCAGCAACCCCGCCGGGACGATCACCACGTTCCCCGGAACGAACGTCATCAAGACGCGGACCGTGAATGACGTGTATGGATTCAACAGCGGCGACTACACGACCTCGGCAACCGATTCCTACATCTATGCCTTGAACGGCAAGTGGAATCTCGGTGACCGCCTGAGGCTGGACGGCGATGTGTCGTACCAGACCAGCAAATACCACTCGGAATTCACCGCCACCCGCATCGAACGCGTGGCGCCGTCCATCGCCGTCGATTTCAATTCGGGCGGCGGCAACATGGCCTTCAAGTTCAACAACAACGCCGATCTGGTGGACCCCGCCAAGTGGACCGTGGCGCAGTTCTACGACAACGCCAATCGCAACGAGGGCAGCGCGGCAACCGCCAGCCTGTCAGGCGTGTACGACGCCGATTGGGGGCCGCTGAAGACGCTGCATTTCGGCGCGCGCTTCGACAGCCGCAAGGCCTCGGAGGCCAACCGGACGCAATCCGCCTTCCTGGGCCGCAGCCTGGCCTCGCTGGGGGCGAATTACTACCACGTCAATTCAAATTTCGGCGCGGACATTGCGGACGTTCCGCGCGCCTGGATGGAGCCGAATGCCTACTACATTCGCGACAACATCGATGCATGGCGCAAACTCTATAACTCGGTCGACGCGAATTTCCTGACCACCGACAAGCTGAGTTTGCAGAAGACGTTCCAGGTCAAGGAAGACACCACCAATCTATTCCTAATGGCCGACGCCGAGAACCAGTTGCTCGGCCGTCCCCTGCGCGCCAATTTCGGCGTGCGTTACGTGCAGGTCGATACCAGCATGACCGCCTACAGCGTCAACGCCACCACCAAGGTGGTGACGCCGACGAACGGCGAGAAGACGGCCAAGAAGTTCCTGCCCAGCTTGACGCTGCGCTATGAGCCCGTCAACGACGTTCTGCTGCGCTTTAACTACGGCGAAACGCTGCGCCGACCGGGCTTCGGTGATCTGAACCCGGTCCTGCAACTCAGCGACGACGTCTCGCGGGTCGGTTACGGCGGCGGCAGCGGCGGCAACCCTGGCTTGGAGCCGACGCGCTCCAAGAATCTGGACCTGACGGGCGAGTGGTACTTCCAGAAGGACAGCGCGCTCTATGGCACGCTGTTCCAGCGCAAGATCGACGGCCTGGTCGTGCCCCTGCGTCGTCGCGTTCACGTCGATCCGGCCAACGACCCGTTCCGCAACTCGACCTCGGGCGGCGACCACACCAACGGCTACGACTACGTCATCAGCTCGCCGGTCAATGCCTCCAACGGCAAGATCAGCGGCATCGAACTGGGCGCCATCTACTTCCCCAAGGGCTTGCCGGGCTTGCTGGATGGCCTGGGCTTCCAGGGCAGCGTGACGCGCCTGACCTCGTCGCAGAACGTGCCGACCGCCAACAACGCCGGCGAGATCGTCTCCCAGCTCGAGGCGCCGTTCTTCGGTGTGTCCAAACTGTCGTGGAACGCCACCCTGGCCTACGAGAAGGGCCCGATCGGCGCACGCCTGTCCTACGTTCGTCGCGCCGCCTTCCTGGCCGCCAACGAGGCCGCGCTGTTCGCCAACCCCATCGGCATCTGGCGCCGTCCGGAGAAGAGCGTGGACTTTCAGCTGACCTACAACGTCAACGATCGCATGGCGTTCGACATCAGCGGCGTCAATCTGACGAACGAGATGCAGCAGCAGTACTACCACTTCGGCGATGCGGGCAGCCCCGAGCTGACCAACTTCGGCACGGTCCAGACCGGGCGTTCGCTCTCGGTCGGATTCCGCTGGAAGATGTGACCTGAGGCGCTGAACCTCTTGCTTGTTTAGGGCGTTGTACGGGCTCTCCCGGGCAACGCCCCGTTTTTATTTCAGCGTACCGATGTCCCACCTGCTCCAGCCGCTGATTCGCCAGCGCGCCGACCCCCACATCTCCCGCCATGCCGATGGGCACTACTACTTCACCGCCTCGGTGCCGCAGTACGACCGCATCGAGATCCGCCGCGCGGCGAGCATCCAGGGCCTGGTCAACGCGGCGTCCTTCGTCGCCTGGCGCAAGCCAGACACCGGCGCATATTCCGAGCTGATCTGGGCGCCCGAGCTGCATTTCAACGATGGCGCCTGGTACGTCTACTTCGCCGCGGCCCCCACCCGCGCTCTGGACGGGCTGGGCATGTTCCAGCACCGCATGTTCGCGATCCGCAACCTCGCGGCCGATCCGTTCACGGGGGTCTGGGAGTTCCTCGGCCAAGTGGATTCCGGCATCGACAGCTTCTGCCTGGATGCGACCACCTTCAGCCACCGAGGCCGGCTCTACTACCTCTGGGCGCAGAAGGACCCGGCCATCCCGGGAAACTCCAACCTCTACGTCGCGGCCATGGAGACGCCCTGGCAGCTCGCCGGTACGCCGGTGCTGCTCAGCCGCCCGGAGTACGACTGGGAATGCCGCGGCTTTCTCGTCAACGAGGGGCCGTCCGTGCTGATCCGCAACGGCCGCGTCTTCATCAGCTACTCGGCCAGCGCGACCGATGAGAACTATGCGATGGGCCTGCTGTGGGCCGACGAGAACGCCGACCTGCTGGACCCGGCCGCCTGGCACAAGTCCGCCCAGCCGGTGATGCGCAGCTGCGCCGAGGACAGCGTCTTCGGACCCGGGCACAACAGCTTCACGGTGGGCGAGACGGCAGACGAGGTGCTGCTGGTCTATCACGCCCGCACCTACACGGAGATCGTCGGCGATCCGCTGTGGAACCCCGACCGCCATACCTTCGTCAAGCCGCTGCGCTGGAGCGTCGACGGCATGCCGGTCTTCGGCCAGCCTTCCCGGCGCGACTGATACGAGTTTCGATATCAGTACGTCGAGGAAATTGATTGGATTGCGTATCTCCCGGCCCATAGCATCGTTTTCAGACGGCAGACCCGCGTGCCGCCGGAACGACCCCGAGACAAGACATGACGACTGACGACAAGAAGAGCAAGGTCAAGCTGCGCTCCGCAGAGTGGTTCGGCACCCAGGACAAGAACGGCTTCATGTACCGCTCCTGGATGAAGAACCAGGGCATTCCCGATCACGAGTTCCAGGGCAAGCCCATCATCGGCATCTGCAACACCTGGAGCGAACTGACCCCTTGCAACGCCCATTTCCGCAAGCTTGCCGAGCACGTCAAGCGCGGCATCATCGAGGCGGGCGGCTGGCCGGTGGAGTTCCCGGTGTTTTCTAACGGTGAGAGCAATCTGCGCCCCACCGCCATGCTGACGCGCAACCTCGCCAGCATGGACGTCGAGGAGAGCATCCGCGGCAATCCGATGGACGCCGTCGTGTTGCTGGTGGGCTGCGACAAGACCACGCCTGCGCTGCTGATGGGCGCGGCCAGCGTCGATGTGCCGGCCATCGTCGTCACCGGCGGGCCCATGCTCAACGGCAAGCTCAATGGCAAGAACATCGGTTCGGGCACGGCCGTGTGGCAGCTGCACGAGCAGGTCAAGGCCGGCGAGATCAGCATGCACGACTTCATGGCCGCCGAGGCCGGCCACTCGCGCTCGGCCGGCACCTGCAACACCATGGGCACGGCCTCCACCATGGCCTGCATGGCCGAGGCGCTCGGCACCTCGCTGCCGCACAACGCCGCCATCCCTGCCGTCGATGCGCGTCGTTACGTGCTGGCCCACCTGTCCGGCATGCGCATCGTCGAGATGGTCTGGGAACAGCTGACGCTGTCCAAGGTGCTGACGAAGCAGGCGTTCGAGAACGCCATCCGCGTCAATGCAGCCATCGGCGGCTCCACGAACGCCGTCATCCACCTGAAAGCCATCGCCGGCCGCATCGGCGTGGATCTGGAACTGGAGGACTGGACCCGCATCGGTCGCGGCACGCCTACCGTGGTGGACCTGCTGCCCTCGGGCCGCTTCCTGATGGAGGAGTTCTATTACGCCGGCGGCCTGCCCGCCGTCATCCGTCGCCTCGGCGAGGCCGGCAAGCTGCCCAACCCCGAGGCGCTGACCGTCAACGGCAAGAGCCTGTGGGCCAACTGCGTCGACGCGCCCATCTACGACGACGAAGTCATCCGCCAACTCGACAACCCGCTGATCGAGGACGGAGGCATCTGCATCCTGCGCGGCAACCTCGCACCGCGCGGCGCCGTGCTCAAGCCTTCCGCCGCCACGCCCGAGCTGATGAAGCACCGCGGCCGCGCCGTCGTGTTCGAGAACTTCGAAGACTACAAGGCGCGCATCAATGACCCCGATCTGGACGTCGACGCCAGCTGCATCCTCGTCATGAAGAACTGTGGCCCCAAGGGCTACCCGGGCATGGCCGAGGTCGGCAACATGGGCCTGCCGCCCAAGCTGCTTGCCGCGGGCGTCAAGGACATGGTGCGCATCTCCGACGCGCGCATGAGCGGCACCGCCTACGGCACCGTCGTGCTGCATGTGGCGCCCGAGGCGCGTGCCGGAGGCCCTCTGGCCGTCGTGCAGGAAGGCGACTTCATCGAGCTGGACTGTGCTGCCGGCCGCCTGCACCTGGACGTGCCCGAGGCCGAGCTGCAGCAGCGCCTGGCCGCCTGGGCAGCCGCGCAGACCGTGGATCCCCATGACGCCAGCGGCTACCGCCAGCTCTACGTCCAGCACGTGCTGCAGGCTGACGAGGGCTGCGACTTTGACTTCCTGCGCGGCAAGCGCGGCTCTGCCGTGCCGCGCCATTCACATTGAGATCCCCATGAGCAACACCATCCAGGGCGTGGCCCTGATCGGCGGCCAGCCCGTCCGCGGCCACGGCAAGGCCTTCCAGGCTTTCGACCCGGGCAGGAACGAATCCATCGGCCCCGACTTCAACGCCGTGGATATCGGCCAGGTGGCCGAGGCGTGCACCCTGGCCGGCGCTGCCTTCGACACCTTCCGCGCGACGAGCGACCACGAACGCGCCGACTTCCTGGAGCAGATCGCCGCTCGGATCCTCGCGCTGGGCGACGAGCTCATCGTGCGCGCCATGGCCGAGACCGGCCTGCCGCGCGCGCGCCTCGAAGGCGAGCGCGGCCGCACGATGAACCAGCTGAAGATGTTCGCCGAGCTGCTTCGCGAGGGCAGCTGGCAGGACGCGCGCATCGACACCGCCCTGCCCCAGCGCACGCCGCCCCGGCCGGACCTGCGCCTGCGCTTCGTGGGCGTCGGACCTGTGGCCGTGTTCGGCGCCAGCAACTTCCCGCTGGCCTTCTCGGTCGCCGGGGGCGACACCGCCGCGGCGCTGGCCGCCGGCTGCCCGGTCGTCGTCAAGGCGCATTCGGCCCATCCCGGCACATCCGAGCTGGTCGGTCGGGCCGTCGTCGAGGCCGTCACGTTGTCCAAGCTGCCCGCCGGCGTCTTTGCGCTGCTGACCGGCAGCGGCCACGGCATCGGCGACACGCTGGTGCGCCACCCGGCCATCCAGGCAGTGGGCTTCACCGGCTCGCGCAGCGGCGGGACGGCACTGATGGCCACCGCCGCGGCCCGGCCGCAGCCCATTCCCGTCTACGCGGAAATGAGCAGCATCAACCCCGTCGTCCTGCTGCCCGGTGCGCTCAGCCGGCGCGGTGCCGACATCGCGACCGGCTTCGCCGCCTCGCTGACGCTGGGTGTCGGCCAGTTCTGCACCAATCCCGGCTTGGTGCTGGGCCTGGCCGGCGCCGACTTCGACAGCTTCGCCACCGCCGCGGCCGAGGCATTGAAGCCCGTGCCCGCCGGCACCATGCTGACCCCCGGCATCGCCGGCGCCTACCAGCGCGGCGAAGACCAGCTTGCGGCCCAGGCCCAGGTCGACACGTTGCTGCGCGCTCCCTCGGCCGGCTGCCAGGGCGCACCCAGCCTGTTCAAGACCACGGGCGCGGCCTTCCTGGCCAACCATGCGATGTCGGCCGAGATCTTCGGCCCGGCCTCGCTGCTGGTGGCCTGCAAGGACCTGGCCGAGCTGCTGCTCGTCATCGAGGGCCTGGAGGGCCAGTTGACTGCCACGTTGCAGCTGCAGGACGACGACGAGTCCGACCTCGCCGCCGCCCGCACCCTGTTGCCGGCGCTGGAGCGCAAGGTCGGCCGCATCCTGGCCAACGGCTACCCCACCGGCGTCGAGGTTTCGACGGCCATGGTCCATGGCGGCCCCTTCCCGGCGACCAGCGATGGCCGCAGCAGCTCGGTCGGCACCGCGGCCATCCAGCGCTTCCTCCGGCCGGTCTGCTACCAGAACCTGCCGCGCGCGCTGCTGCCGGCGGTGCTGCGCGAGCCCAATGAGCGCGGCGTCTGGCGCCGCCGCGATGGAGCCCTCACGCGCAACTAAGACGCGTCGGCCTCCAAAGAAAACAACCAAGGAGACAAAGAGACATGAAGAAGCAACTGGCCGCCCTCGCGGCAAGCCTGGTCTGGGCCTTCGGCGCACAAGCCGCCGACGTCAAGCTGGTCGTCAACGCCGACCAGCCCGGCCCCGTCATCCACCGCAACATCTACGGCCAGTTCGCCGAGCACCTGGGCACTGGCATCTACGAGGGCATGTGGGTTGGCCCGCAGAGCAAGATCCCCAACGTGCGCGGCTGGCGCAAGGACGTCGTCGCGGCGCTGAAGGAGCTCAAGGTGCCGCTGGTGCGCTGGCCCGGCGGCTGCTTCGCCGACGAATACCACTGGCGTGACGGCATCGGCCCGCGCGCCAAGCGCCCCGTCAAGATCAACACCCACTGGGGTGGCGTGCCCGAGAACAACGCCGTCGGCACGCACGAGTTCTTCGATCTCGTCGAGCAGCTGGGCGCCGAGGCCTATGTCAACGGCAACCTCGGCACCGGCAGCGCTCAGGAAATGGCCGAGTGGCTGGAGTACATGACCGGCGAGGGCAAGTCCACGCTGACCGACATGCGCCGCAAGAACGGCCGTGACAAGCCGTTCCGCGTGCACTATTTCGCCGTCGGCAACGAGACCTGGGGCTGTGGCGGCAACATGCGCCCTGAGTACTACGCCGACCAGTACCGCCAGGTGGCGACCTTCCTGAAGACGCCCGAGAACAACCGGCCCAAGTTCATCGCCAGTGGCGGCAACGACCAGGACACCACCTGGACCGAGGTGCTCAGCAAGAACATTCGCCACAACTTCGACGCGATTGCCCACCACGCCTACACCTTCCCCAGCGGCAAGTGGGAAGGCAAGGGACCGGCCGTGGGCTTCCCCGAAGCCGAGTGGATCTCCATGTTGTCCCAGGTCAGCAAGATCGACAGCACGCTGGCCAAGAGCACCGTCATCCTGGACAAGAACGACCCGAAGAAGAAGCTGGCCATCTACTTCGACGAGTGGGGCAGCTGGTACGACCCCGAGCCCGGCAGCAATCCCGGCTTCCTCGTCCAGCGCAACACGTTGCGTGACGCGCTGCTGGCGGCCCTGCACTTCAATGTGTTCCACAGCCATGCGGACCGCGTGAAGATGAGCAACATCGCGCAGATGGTCAACGTGCTGCAGGCCATGATCCAGACCAGCAAGGACAAGCTGGTGCTGACGCCGACCTACCACGCCTTCGCGCTGTACACGCCCTTTCAGGACGCGACCTCGCTGCCCACCACCCTAGAGAACAACCCGGTCTACAAGGTTGGCGCGACGGAGATGCCCAGCCTGAGCGCCACCGCGGCGCGGGGCAAGGACGGCAAGCTCTACGTCGGCCTGGTGAATTCCAACGCCACGCAGGCCGCCGAGCTGACGCTGCAGGTTGGCGCCAACGCACCCAAGGCCGCCAAGGGCAGGCTGCTGACCGCGGACGCGATGGACGCGCAGAACGAGCTCGGCAAGCCGGCCCAGGTCGTGCCCCGGGCCTACGAGGCCCAGGCCGCCGATGGCAAGCTCACGCTGAAGCTGCCGGCGAAGTCCATCGTCGTTGTCGCCATCGAGGGCTGATCCATGGGCACCGCCAATCGACGCGAGTTCATCGCGGGCGGAGCCGCGCTTGCCCTGACCGCCTGCGGCGGCGGCGGCGGCAGCACGGTCCCGACGCCGGCACCCGCACCGGCACCGGCACCCGCGCCTGCACCCGCGCCGGCGCCTTCACAGCCCCCGGTGGGCTTCACCAATGTCTCGGTGCACGACCCCTCGGTCATTCGCGCCGACGGCCAGTTCTACGTCTTCGGCTCCCACCTGGCCGCGGCCAGGACGCCAGACCTGATGAACTGGACCAAGCTGGCCGACGGTGTCAACAACGGCAACCCGCTGTTCGGCAACAAGGTCACCGCAGAGCTGGCCGAGACGCTGGCCTGGGCCGAATCCAGCACGCTGTGGGCCCCCGACGTCGCCAAGCTCGCCGACGGCAAGTTCTACATGTACTACTGCGCCTGCAAGGGGGACTCGCCGCGCTCCGCGCTGGGCATTGCCGTGGCCGACAAGGTCGACGGGCCCTACGTCAACAAGAAGCTGCTCCTGAAGTCCGGCCAGTGGGGCCTGCCCAGCGAGGACGGCACCGTCTACGACGCCACCAAGCATCCCAACGTCGTCGACCCTGCAGTCTTCGCCGACGCGACAGGGCAGCTGTGGATGGTCTACGGCTCGTACTCGGGGGGCATCTTCATCCTGCAGCTCGACGCGGCAGGCATGCCCATTGCGGGGCAGGGTTACGGCAAGCACCTGATGGGCGGGAACCATGCCCGGATCGAGGGCGCCTACATCCTCTACAGCCCGCAAAGCCAGTACTACTACCTCTTTGTCTCCTTCGGCGGTCTGGACGCGGCCGGCGGCTACAACGTGCGCATCGCGCGCTCCCGCAACCCCGACGGTCCCTTTGTGGACGGCGCCGGCACCGACATGGCCAGCGTCAAGGGTACCGCCGGCACGTTGTTCGACGATGCCAGCATCACGCCCCACGGGATGAAGTTGATGGGCGGCCATCAGTTTGCGCTTGCCACCGGCGAGACCGGCACGGCCCTGGGTTATGTCTCACCCGGGCACAACTCGGCCTATCACGACCCGGCGACGGGCCAGTACTTCATCGTCTTCCACACGCGATTCCCCAACACCGGCGAGGCGCACGAGGTGCGCGTGCACGAGATGCACCTCAACGAGGACGGCTGGCTGGTCATCGCGCCGCTGCGTTATGCGCCGCTGAGCCTGGCCACGCCGGGGCAGACGGCCGACATCAGCGCGGCCCAGGCTGCTGGCAGCTACAAGCTGGTCAACCATGGCAAGGACATCACGGCCACGAGCAAGCCCTCCATCGCCGTGACCCTGAATGCCGACGGCACGATCGGTGGCGGCATGACCGGCACGTGGACGCACAAGGGCGGCAACAAACTCACCGTGGTGAGCGGCGGTTCCAGCTTTGTCGGCGTACTGTCGCGGCAGTGGAATACGAACGCCAACGCCTTCGTCGTGAGCTTCAGCGCGCTGTCGTCTGGCGGTGTGTCGCTGTGGGCCATCAGGACGGGTTGACGCTGATGAAGCGCCTGTTCGCCGCCGTCGCCTTCGCGCTGTGCGCCCACGGCGCGGATGCGGCGATGCAGGCCTTTGCGCTGGATCGCGTACGGCTGCTCGACGGGCCCTTCCTGGAAGCCCAGACCACCGACCTGCGCTACCTGCTGGCGCTGGACCCCGAGCGCCTGCTGGCCCCTTTCCGCCGAGAGGCCGGCCTGGCAGTGCCCACGCCCAGTTATGGCAACTGGGAGTCCAGTGGACTGGACGGGCACATGGGCGGTCACTACGTCTCCGCGCTCGCGCTGATGTGGGCCTCCACGGGTGATCCCGAGGTCAGGCAGCGGCTGGACCACGTCATTGCCGAGCTCAAGCGATGCCAGGACGCTCTGGGCACCGGCTACATCGGTGGCATCCCCGACGGTGCCAAGGCCTGGAGCCAGGTCGCGAAAGGCGAGCTCAAGGTCGACAGCTTCTCCGTCAACGGCCGCTGGGTGCCCTGGTACAACGTCCACAAGATGTTTGCCGGCCTGCGCGACGCCTGGGTCTACGCCGGCAACGCCGACGCCAAGGCCATGCTGGTCCGCATGAGCGACTGGGCGCTGCGGCTGACCACGCCGCTGACCGACGCGCAAATGCAGGACATGCTGCGCGCCGAGCACGGCGGCATGAACGAGGTGCTGGCGGACGTGTCCGAGATGACGGGCGACCTGCGCTACCTGGCCTTGGCCCGCCGCTTCTCGCACCAGGCCGTCCTGAAGCCACTGGCGGCCGGGGAGGACCGGCTCACCGGCCTGCATGCCAACACGCAGATCCCCAAGGTCATCGGCTTTGCGCGGATCGCGCAACTCGGTGGAGAGGACGAGGGCCGCCGCGCCGCCGAGTTCTTCTGGCGCACCGTGGTGGGCAAGCGCACGGTCGCCATCGGCGGCAACAGCGTCAAGGAGCACTTCCACCCGGCCGATGACTTCCGGTCCATGCTCAACGAGGTGGAAGGCCCCGAGACCTGCAACAGCTACAACATGCTCAAGCTGACCGCGCTGCTGGCGCAGGCCCAGCCGGAGCAGGGCGCGTACACGGACTTCTACGAGCGCACCCTCTACAACCACATCCTTGCATCGCAACACCCGGGTGAAGGCGGCTTCGTCTACTTCACGCCGATGCGGCCACAGCATTACCGTGTCTACTCCAAGGTTGACGAGGGCATGTGGTGCTGCGTGGGCTCAGGCATCGAGAGCCACGCCCGCCATGGCGAGTTCATCTACGCGCGCGACGGTGACGCCCTCTACGTCAATCTCTTCATCGCCTCCGAACTGGACTGGCGCGAGCGTGGCATCCACCTCACGCAGAGCACCCGCTTTCCCGACGAGTCGCGAACGCGGCTCACCGTGCATGACGCGGGCGAGTTCGCGCTGAAGATCCGCTACCCCGGCTGGGTGGCGCCCGGCGCACTGAAGGTCAGGCTCAACGGCAAGCTGGTCAGGGTGACGGCCAGGCCCGGGGGCCATGTCGAACTGCGCCGGGCCTGGACGGCGGGCGATCGGGTCGATGTCGAGCTGCCCATGCGCACGACGCTGGAGCCCATGCCGGGCCTGAAGAACTATGTCGCCGTGCTGCACGGCCCCATCGTGCTGGCCGCCAAAACGCCGCAGGCCGGCGAGGCGCTGAGTTTCACGGCCGACGGCTCGCGCATGGGCCACATCGCGCATGGCGCCGTCTGTCCGCAGGATGCCGCGCCGGTGTTCGTCAGCGACCAGGCGGACTTCGTCCGCCGCTTCAAGCCCGTGCCCGGCCGGCCGCTGACCTTCACCGCGCCCGGCCTCATCCACGGGCCCAAGGGCGCGGACCGCCTGCTGCTGATCCCATTCTTCCGCCTGCACGATTCGCGCTACATGATCTATTGGGCGCGCAGCACGCCGGCCCAGCAAAGCCTGCTGCGCGTGGAGCTGGCCAAGGCCGAGGAGGCCCGCCTGGCGCTGGATGCCCAGACCATCGACCAGGTCGCCCCCGGCGAGCAGCAGCCCGAGTCCGACCACGGCTTCAAGGGGGAGGGCGCGGAGAACGGCATTGCGCCGGCCGGCCGCTGGCGCCATGCCAAGCAGTGGTTCAGCTATGACCTGAGCGACCCCAAGTCCGAGGCCCGCACGCTGCTTCTCAGCTTCGCCAAGGGCGACGCCGGCCGACGCTTTGACCTTGTCGTCAACGGCCAGCGCATCGCGGACATCGAGCTGGGCCAGCCCGACACGCCAGAGGAGATCTACACGCGCGAGTTCCCGCTGCCGGCGGAACTGGTGCGCACTGCCGGCGGCAGGCTCAATCTGAAGTTTGTTGCCAGGCCGGGCAGCATCGCGGGCGGGCTTTACGGCCTGCGACTGCTGCGCTAGACCGCTCACCCCATCAGACCCACCCACGGAGACACCCGCATGATCAAGCTCATCGCCCGCCGCACGCTGCTCGCCGCAGCCCTGGCCCTGCCCGCCGTCGGCGCGCTGGCCGCACCGCTGACCATGGGCTTCTCCCAGGTCGGTGCCGAGAGCGAGTGGCGTACCGCCAACTCCGCGTCCATCAAGGCCGCGGCCAAGGAGGCCGGCATCACGCTGAAGTTCGCCGACGCGCAGCAGAAGCAGGAGAACCAGGTGAAGGCTATCCGCAGCTACATCGCGCAGAAGGTCGACGTCATCGCCTTCTCGCCTGTCGTGGAAAGCGGCTGGGACACGGTGCTGAAGGAGGCCCAGAAGGCCGGCATCCCGGTCATCCTGACCGACCGTGCCGTCAAGGTGAGCGACCCCTCGCTCTATGTCACTTTCATCGGCTCCGACTTCGTGGAGGAAGGCCGCAAGGCCGCGCGCTGGCTGATGGAGCGCGCCGCCAAGACTCCCAACGCCGCGCTCAACATCGTCGAGCTGCAGGGCACCGTGGGCTCGGCGCCGGCCATCGACCGCAAGAAGGGCTTCGAGGAAGTCATCAAGTCCAACCCCAAGCTGCAGATCATCCGTTCGCAGTCCGGCGAGTTCACGCGAGCCAAGGGCAAGGAGGTCATGGAGTCCTTCCTGAAGCAGCGGGACAAGAAGATCGACGTGCTTTACGCGCACAACGACGACATGGCCATCGGCGCCATCCAGGCGATCGAGGAAGCCGGCCTGAAGCCGGGCCAGGACATCGTCATCATCTCCATCGACGGTGTGCGCGGCGCCTTTGAAGCGATGAAGGCGGGCAAGCTCAACGTCACCGTCGAATGCAATCCGCTGCTGGGCCCGCAACTGATGCAGCTGGCCAAGGACGTCGTCGCCAAGAGGCCGGTGGAGAAGCGCATCACCGTCAACGAGGGTGTGTTCCCGGCCGAAGTGGCGGCCAAGGAATTGCCCAACCGGAAGTACTGAACCGGGACCGAGGACGGGGCCCGTGCTCCGTCCGACGCCTGGTGAAGCACTCGGCGCCTGCAGGCGCCGAGTCATGAGTCGAGAGCTATGAACGTCGATCCATCCGCGCCCGTGCTGGCGCTGTCCGGCATCCACAAGGGCTTCCCTGGCGTGAAGGCGCTGAGCGATGTCCGCTTGCGCCTGTTCCCGGGCGAGGTCCACGCGCTGATGGGCCAGAACGGCGCCGGCAAGTCCACGTTGATCAAGGTGCTGACGGGTCTGTACCAGCCCGATGCGGGCACCATCACGCTCGACGGCCGGCCCATCGCGCCCAAGCGCACCGAGGACGCCCAGGAGCTGGGCATCCGTACCGTCTACCAAGAGGTCAACCTCTGCACCAACCTCAGCGTCGCGGAGAACATCTGCGCTGGCCGCTTCCCACGCAAATCCTTGCTGGGTGGGGGGCGCATCGACTGGTCGGCCGTGAATGCGGAGGCCAAACGCGTGCTTGCGCAGATGGACCTCGACATCGACGTCACCGCGCCGCTGTCGCGCTACTCGCTGTCCATCCAGCAGATGGTGGCCATCGCCCGCGCGCTGCGCATCTCGGCGCGGGTCCTCATCCTCGACGAACCCACGTCCAGCCTCGATGACGCGGCCGTGCAGCGCCTTTTCACCGTGCTGCGCCGCCTGCGTGACCAGGGCCTGGCCATCCTCTTTGTCACCCACTTCCTGGACCAGACCTACGCGCTGGCCGACCGCATCACGGTCATGCGCAACGGCGAGACCGAGGGCGAGTACCTGGCAAGCGATCTGACCCGCCTCGCCCTCGTCAACAAGATGGTGGGTGCGCCACCCGACCAGCAGCCCACCCGCCTGGAAAGCAGCGCCCCCAACGCGGGCGCTACGGTGCTGAAGGCCGAGGCGCTGACGCGCCGCGGCGCGTTGCATCCGCTGGACCTCGAACTCCGTCGTGGCGAGGTGCTGGGCCTGGCCGGCCTGCTGGGCTCCGGCCGCACCGAGGCCGCGCGGCTGCTGTTCGGTGCCGACGCGGCCGATGGCGGCCACGTCGCGACCGAAGGTCGCAGGGGCCGCTGGCATTCGCCGCGCGAGGCCATCGCCGCTGGCGTGGCTTTCTGCTCCGAGGACCGCAAGCACGAGGGCGCCATCCTGGACCTGTCCGTGCGCGACAACATCCTGCTCGCACTGCAGGCCCGCCACGGCTTGAGGCTGGTCATGAGCCGCGAGCAGCAGCAGGCCCTGGCCGACGACTACATCCAGCGCCTGGGCATCAAGACCGCGAGCGCCGACACGCCCATTGGCCAGCTCTCCGGCGGCAACCAGCAAAAGGCCTTGCTGGCCCGATGGCTGGCCACCGAGCCCGCCGTGCTCATCCTCGACGAGCCCACGCGCGGCATCGACGTGCGGGCCAAGGAGGACCTGATGGACGCCGTGCGCGCGCTGGCGCACAAGGAGGACGGCTCGGGCATGTCCATCCTCTTCATCTCATCCGAGTTGCCCGAGGTCCTGCACTGCAGCGACCGTGTCCTCGTGCTGCGCGACCGCCGCGCCGCTGGCGCCTACCGCCGCGGCGAACTGGATGAGCGCAGCGTGCTCGAAGTGATCGCCGCGGAGCCTGTCGGCGCATGAATTCCCCGCATCTCGCCATGTCAACGCCCAACGCCTCGTCTGCGGTCTCGCGGGCCTGGAAACACCCCCTCGCACGCCCCCTCGCCGCGCTTGCGCTGCTGCTGGCCGTCGCAGCGATCTTCGTGCCGGGATTCCTGCACCTGGAAATCAAGGACGGCCACCTCTACGGCAGCCTGGTCGACATCCTGCACCGCGCTGCGCCCCTGATGCTGGCGGCGCTGGGCATGACCCTCGTCATCGCCACGCGCGGCATCGACGTGTCGGTGGGAGCCATCGTCGCCATTGCCGGCACCGTCGCCTGCGCGCTCGTCGGCTCGCACGGCGTGGCCATCGCCTTCGCGGCAGCGCTCGGCGCGGCACTGCTGTGCGGCCTGTGGAACGGCCTGCTCGTGTCGGCCCTGGGCCTGCAGCCCATCATCGCGACGCTGATCCTGATGGTCGCCGGCCGAGGCCTCGCGCAGTTGCTGACCGACGGCCAGATCCTCACCGTCTATGAACCCGCCAGCTTCTTCTGGCTGGGGGGCGGCTACCTGCTGGGACTGCCGGTGTCGCTGTTCGTCGTCGCGATCGTGGGCGGCCTGACCGCGCTGCTGATGAAGCGCACGGCGCTGGGCCTGTTCATCCAGACGGTGGGCATCAACCCCGTCGCCGCGCGCCTGGCCGGCGTGCGCACGGCCGCCATCGTGTTCTTCGTCTACGTCTACTGCAGCCTGGGCGCGGGCCTGGCAGGGCTGATGATCTCGTCCAACATCAAGAGCGCCGACGCGAACAACGCCGGCCTGCTGCTGGAGCTGGACGCCATCCTCGCCGTGACGCTCGGCGGTGGGCAGCTCAGCGGAGGCAAGTTCAGCCTCGCGGGCAGTCTCATCGGTGCGCTGATCATCCAGACCCTGACGTCCGCCATCTACGCGCTCGGCGTACCGCCGCAGGTCACGATGGTCGTCAAGGCCGTCGTCGTGTTCGCCGTCTGCATCTCGCAGTCGTCGTTCTGGTCGACGCGGAGGTCCGCATGAACGCCTTGCGCTCGGCCATGGCCGCCCCCTCGTTCACGACCTGGGTCAGCGTTGTGCTGATGGTGCTCCTCTTTGTCGTAGGTGCCAGCAGCTACACCGGTTTCGGCTCCACGCAGGTGGTGCTGAACCTGCTCATCGACAACGCCTTCTTGCTCGTCATCGCGGTCGGCATGAGCTTCGTCATCCTGTCCGGCGGCATCGACCTGTCGGTGGGCTCGGTGCTGGCGCTGACCACCATGGTGGCCGCCTGGCTGTTGCAGGTCGCGCACTGGCCAGCCGGACTCGTCATCGTCACGGTGCTGCTGGGCGGCGGCGCTTTCGGGGCGCTGCAGGGGCTGATCATCCACGTCTTCAAGCTGCAGGCCTTCATCGTCACGCTGGCCGGCATGTTCCTGGCGCGTGGGCTGTGCTTCCTCATCAGCGTGGACAGCATCACCATCGATGCGCCGCTGTTCGTCACGCTGTCGCAGACGCAGATTCCTTTGCCAGGTCCGTTTGACGGTGCCTTCCTGTCACCCGGCGCGGTCATCGCACTCGCCGCTCTGGCGGCGGGCCTGTGGGTCGCGCACTGCACGGCCTTCGGCCGCACCGTCTACGCGCTGGGGGGCAACGAAGCATCCGCGCTGATGATGGGCCTGGCAGTCGGACGCACCAAGGTTGCCGTGTACGGCCTGAGCGGCTTCTGCGCAGCGCTTGGCGGACTGCTGTTTGCGTTCTACATGCTCAGCGGCTATGGCCAGCATGCCCAGGGCGTGGAGCTGGACGCCATCGCTGCGGTCGTCATCGGCGGCACCGTGCTGACGGGCGGCTATGGCTACGTGGCCGGCGCGCTGTCGGGCGTGCTGGTGCTGGGCCTGATCCAGACGCTGATCGCCTTTGACGGCACGCTCAGCTCCTGGTGGACCAAGATCGTCATCGGCGCGCTGCTGTTCGTGTTCTGCGCCGTGCAACGCCTGCTCTCACTGAAGAAGGTCCAAGCCTGATGTTGAAGAAAACCGTCGCGGCAACCGCCCTGCTGCTGAGCCTGGGCGTCGCGGAGGCCGCCACCAACCCGCTGTTCGCGCCGTTCTACACCGCCGACCCGGCGGTGCTCGTGGACGGCGGCCGCGCCTACCTCTTTACCGGGCGTGACGAGGCCCTGCCCGATGGCAAGGACTACGTCATGCACGAATGGCGCGTGTTCTCCACGTGCGACATGGTGAACTGGAAGGACGAGGGCGTGCCCGTCAAAGCCAAGGACTTCGCCTGGGCCAATGGCCGCGCCTGGGCGTCGGACATCGTCAAGCGCCACGGCAAGTACTGGTTCTATGCGACGGTGGAGCATGCCACCGTGCCCGGCTTCGCGGTCGGAGTGGCCGTGTCGGACTCGCCGACCGGTCCCTTCACCGATGCGCGTGGCTCCCCGCTCGTCACCAACGACATGACCAAGCAGACCGATATCGCCTGGGACGATATCGATCCCGCCGTGTTCGTCGACGACGACGGGCAAGCCTGGCTGTACTGGGGCAACACGGTGCTGAAGTATGCGAAGCTCAAGGCCAGCATGACGGAGCTAGACGGTCCGATCCAGGTCCTGCCCGTGGCCAACTTTGTTGAGGCGCCTTACCTGCACAAGCGCAAGGGTACGTACTACCTCAGTTACTCCCAGCACTGGCCAGAAGAGACGGCCTACATGACCGGCCCGTCACCCACCGGCCCGTGGACGCCCCAGGGCGTCATCATGGAACGCAACCTGAAGACCAAGACCATCCACCAGGCCTTCTTCGAGTTCAACGGCAGGAGCTACGTGGCGTATCACAACGCCGAGCTGCCGGGCGGTGGCGAGCACCGGCGCTCGGTGGCGATCGAGGAGTTCTCTTACCGGGCGGACGGGACGATTCCATTCATCCATCAGTCGAAGGCCGGGCCGAAGGCGAATCCGTCGGCAGGGTGCAAGCACTGACGCCTGGTTCTGGCCGGCGTGGCGACGTGCATCCCGTCGAGCGGCCGCCTGGGGCGTGTCATGCCTTGGCGTTGAGTCGATAGCCCACGCCCGCTTCTGTGATCAACCAACGCGGCCGATTCGGATCCGCCTCGATCTTCTTGCGCAAGCTGGCCAGCGGACCCGGACATAGTGCAGGTCTTCCACGTGGTCCGGTCCCCGGACCGCCTTTGGCAGGCGCTGATAGGTCAACACGCGTCCGGGCGCCCCGCACAGCTCCTGAAGCAGCCGGTATTCGATGGAGGTGAGGCGCAGCCGCCGCCCCTCCCTGCTGACCTGCCGAAGCGTCCGGTCGACCACGATGTCACCGAAGCTCAGCACCGGCTCGCCGTCATTGCCTTCCCCGGCGCGGCGGCGCAGTTGTATCCGCACGCGCGCCAGATACTGGAAACCCAGGTATCAAGAAGATGAAAAGAAGCGGGCGCTGCCCTGCCGTCCCGCAGCCCTGCGGCGCAGGCACGAGGCATGTCGAGTCGACCGGTTGAATCTGCCCGAGGGGCTCTCAGCCGGACAATCCGGCCATGGGTTACCTCACCTTTGATTTCACCGACAGCTCCGACGGCATCCTCACACTGGAAGCCATGGCCTCAACGCGCGAGGCAGAGCACGCGGCAGTGATGACGGAGGTGGCGCAGGTGCTGGCCTGGGCGCAGGCCGAGTTCGGCGGGCGGCACGGGGCGGTGGAGGAGGGGAACGCGTGGGATGACGAACTGCTGGTGCAGCGCGAGGCAGGGGACTGGGTGACGGTGACGCTGACGTTCAGCGCATCGGCCGAGTTTGCCGAGGCGTTTCAAGCGAAGTTTGGCGAGCACGACGAAGACTGAAGCCTGTGCCAGAACGGGCTGGCTGCTTCGCAGCCGAGCCAGCCCTTCGGTGAGGCGATAAGCCTCGGGCGCCGGCCGTATGAGGCGGGCGCCCCTGCCTCACTTTGCCGCTTCGAGTTTCAGGATCCACTCGACCAGTTGGTGGGCGTCGGCCTCCTTGATGGCCACTTCGTTGGGCGGCATCGCCAGGCCACTGACCTTGCCTTTCCAGTGGCTGCTGTACGGATTGGAGCCCGTCATCACGGTGCGCGTCAGCTGGTCCGCCGCCCCAGGCGAGCCGCGATACCGGGTGGCCACGTCGCGCCATGCCGGTCCGATCGGCGCGAGACCATCAGGTCCCTTGGCGCCGGGCTCGATGTGGTGGCAGGTCATGCAGCCGCTGCCGTTGGCCAGCCTGAGCATGGCCGTGTCATCGGCGGCCGGCGCCCCCCAGGCCGGCAGGGTGGCGACCGTGATGGCGATCAGTGAGATGGTGCGTGGTGTCATGGCGTCCCTCCTTGGACGAAGCCGGGTTCGACCGCAGGCTATGGAAGGCCATCCGATCCGAGTTTGACGAGCGTCAAGCTCATCGACGGAATTGCCAGGGTGGAGCAGACGCGCGTCGTAGCCGCGACGCGATCGTTCCGGTGTGGAGCAGTGCGGGCGGCCCGTGTTGTCCCGGTTCGGGACAGCGCTCGTGAGCCTCGGGGCGAGAGTGAGACCGCTGGCCGCGATGCCGAGGTGTGTCCGCACCGGACCGCCAGTTCCCGGTGCCATCGGATCCATCCGACGGTGATGGACGCAACCAGGGCCCTGGTCGTCCGTGACGGTGACGGACCCGTTCGCCATCCACGGCGGCCCTGCTGGTCCGGCGTGCCGCTGTCGGTGCGCTTCACGCCCGTCGTCGATCTGCCCTACCTGTCGCGCGAACGCGGCCGGCTCATGGCGAGGCGGCTGTAGCCGGCTTCAGTACAGATCGCGGGCTGCCAGCCGCACCTCGTGCAGGAGCTGCCTCGCTCCCGGCGACATCAGATGCCCTTCCCGCGTGATGATGCCGAACGCATCCATGTGGCAGGGCAGCTCGATGGGCAGGATGGCCAGCACGTTCAGCGATGCGTAATAGCGCGCCACTTCCACGGGCATCACGTGCAGTGAATCCGTCTGCTGCAGCAGCGCAGTGATGAGCAGCAGGGCCGTCGTGTCCACCGCATTGCCCGGCGGCTCCAGGGCGGCGCGGCGGAACATGACTTCCCACCGGTGGCGCAGCACGCTGCCCGGCGGTGGCAGGATCCAGGGCTGGTCGGCCAGGTCGGCGAGCTTGAGGTTGTCGGCCTTCAGCAGCGGGTGGCCCACGCGGGCGACAGCACAGGCGGGCTCGACGGTCAGTTCCTCGTAGTGCAGGCCGGTGGCACCTTCTTCCTCAACGATGCGGCCGATCATGAAGTCCAGCTTGCCTCGCTGCAGCATGTCCAGCAGGACCTTGCTGCTCTCCATGTGCACGCCAATGCGCAGCTTGGGTGCCTGGAGCTTGATGCGCGAGATGGCGCGCGGCAGCAGGCCCATGGCCGGCGTCATGATCACGCCCACCTCGACCTGCCCGCTGAGGCCATGCTTGAGCGCCACGATGTCGTCGTGCGCGGCGGACAGGCTCGTCAGCGCCATCCGGGCGTGACGGATCATGGTCTCGCCATAGAGCGTGGGCTCCATGCCGCGCGGGTGGCGCTCGAAGAGCTTCACGTCCAGCATGTCCTCGAGGTCCTTGAGCTGCTTGGACGCAGCCGGCTGCGTCATGCAAAGCACTTCGGCTGCGCGGTGGATGTTGCGTTCGTCGTCGAGGGCGATGAGCAGCAGCAACTGGCGCGTCTTCAGGCGCGCGCGCAGGAACCAGTTGGGGTTGGGGCTGGCGTCGGTCAGCGCGCCGCGGTCATCATCGTCATCGTTGTCGCGGGCCATGGGTGTTCTTCTTCAGGCGAGGTTCACGCGGCCGTCCGCGGCCAGCACGTTGCTGAGGTCGTCCCCGGTTTCGTCCAGCTGCACCAGCGTGGCCTGGCGGGCACCCAGTGGGTCTCGGGCCTGCAGCGCGGTGAGGATGGCCTTGTGGCGCGGCAGCGAGAGTTCGTGGGTGTTGGGCAGCTGGCTGGACAGGATGATGGATTCGCGCAGCGCCAGCGACAGCATGTTGCCGATGTAGGCCAGCAGGTCGTTGCCCGTGGCCTCGGCAATGCGACGGTGGAACAGCAGGTCAGGCTCCAGCAGCTCGGCCGTGGTCTTGGCGGCAGCCATGCCTTCGTAGGCGGTGGCGATGCCGGCAAGCTGTTCGTCGGTGGCCGCACGCGCGGCGAGTGCGGCGGCCGCGGGTTCGAAGATCTGGCGCACTTCCAGCAGCGTCTGTACGAAGTCCCGCTGGGGCTGGGCCTGGATGAGCCAGTACAGCACGTCCGGGTCGAGCAGATGCCACTCGTTGCGCGGCCGCACGATGGCGCCCGCGCGCTGGCGCGACACGACCAGACCCTTGGCAACGAGCACGCGCACCGCCTCCCGCAGCACGGGACGGCTGATCTCGTAGCGCTCCAGCAGTTGCGCTTCCGGCGGCAGCTTGTCGCCCGGCTGCAACTCGCCGCCGACGATGGACAGGCCGAGTTCGCTGACGATGCGGCCGTGCTGGCTCTTGCCCTCCGTCTGGGCGCTGTAGGTGGAATGGTCCGCGCGGGTTCTCATCAGCGGCAGGCTAGTCACAAAAGCCTTCATTATCGAAATCGTGCGACGAAGCCGCCGCGGGGGACCAGCGTGACGGTGGCCGCGGGAGCCGCGAGCGGGCTTTCGGCGAACTCGCGGTCACCGGTGCCGTCGGTGATGAGCTGGCCCTGGCGCTGCCCGAGCCAGGCGAGGTCGAGCTTGATTTCGCGCGGCGTGTCGTCGGCGTTCAGGCCGGCAACGTACCACTGCTTGCCAGCGCGGCGGGCCAGCACGACGTACTTGCCCGGTTCGCCATCCAGGAAGCGCACTTCATCCCAGCGGCGCGGCAGCTCGCGCAGAAAGGCCCTCACGTAGGCCGGTGCGGTGGCCATGCCTTCGGGTGTCTCGGCGTAGTGCTGGATCCCGGACAAGAACAGCACGCTCTCGGCCAGCTCGAAGCCGTTGCGCGTTGCGCGCTTGATGTTGGGAATGTCATGGAACACCATGGGCGTGAAGTCCATGGGGTCGAACAGGTTGCGCGTGAACGGCAGCATGGCCGCGTGTCGCACGACTTTGTCCTGATCCTCTTGCGTGAAGGTCGCGAATTCGAAGCCTTTCACCGCTTCCACCGTCATCAGGTTGGGATAGGTGCGGCTCCAGCCACGCGGCAGCGTGGCGCCATGGAAGTTCAAAAGGAAACCGGCAGCGGCGGCCTCTTTCATGAGGTCCACGTAGTAGGCCTGCACGGAGGCGCCGTCACCGCCGAAGAAGTCCACCTTCAGGCCCTTCACGCCAATGGCCTTGAGCCGCGCGAACTGTTGCGCGCGTGCGGCCTTCGTCAGCAGCGCGTCCTTGGGGCTGTACTCGGTGTCGTTCCAGGCGCCCGAGGAGTTGTACCAGGCGAACAGGCTGACGTTCTTCGTCTTTGCGTAGTCGGCCAGGGCCTTCATCTTGGCGTCGCCGATCTTGCGGTCCCAGTCGGCGTCCACCAGCGTGTAGTTCCAGCCCATGTCAGCCGCGTAGCTGATGAAGCGCTTCTGCACCTCATAGACCGTGCCGCCATCCTTCATGAGGGCCCAGCTCCACGACGCATGGCCGGGCTGCAGCCTGGCCCTGTCGAAGGCGACCGCCGGGGCGGCAAGGTCGGTCCCCAGCGTGGACTCCATGACCGTCTTCAGCGAGCCGATGGCGAGCACGCGCCAGGGCGTCGTCATCGGGCCGTCGGTGCGGGCCAGCAGGTGGCCATGGGTGTTGACTTCGCTGGCTTCCGGCACGCCGATGCGATAGGTGCCACCGGTGGAGTCGCTGGCCAGACGGGAGGCATGGAAGCTGCCGTCCATGCCGGCTTCCGTCAGCGCGACCCAGTTGGCGCCCGCGCGGAACAGCGCAGGGAAGACCCAGCCCGCATGCGACGGTGCGGCAGTGCCGACGGCGATGTCGGCCTGGTAGTGCTCTTCGTACGACGGGTTGGTGCGCTTCCAGCCCGTCTTGGCGACGGACATGGGCTGCAGCCAGGCGCGCGCTTCAGGCGCGAACGCGAAGCTGGTCAGCTCTTCCTTGAACTGCTTGCGGCCGGCGCCTTCGACCGTGTAGCGAAGGGCCACGCCGTCGTTGGACGCGCGCAGCGTCAGCACGAGCTTGTCGCCCTTGGCGTTGGCGACGGTGAAGCGCTGCTCTTGGGCGCGGACATCCACGTGGCTCTTCTTGCCGGCGGCCAGCGTGTACTGTTCGCGGTGCAGCTTCACGGGCGACGTGGCGACGATCTTCAGGCCGTTGGCGAAGTCGGCCTCTTCCAGCACCAGGCCCAGGCGCGACGCCCGCAACACGGGCTGGCCGGCACGCTGGACCGCGAAGGTGAGTTGCTGATCGTCGTTCACCGACACGTCCACCTGGAGCTGGCCGTCAGGGCTGCCCAGCGCCTGAGCAAGGGCGGGGATGGCGAGCAGGATCGTGACGATGAATTTCATTGCGGGCTCAGATCGAGTAGGGGCCGTCGGCCACAGGTGTGCCGAAGTCGGGGAAGCCATTGCTGCGCCAGCCGAAGGCCTGCACGCGCGCATGGCGGTTGGGATCGTTGAGCGGGTCGCCGACGATGTCGCGGTAGTTGCGCGCGTGGTAGACCAGCAGGTCGGTCCTGCCGTCGGGCGTCGTCGTGAAGCTGTTGTGGCCAGGCCCGAACTGGCTGACGGACTCGTCAGTCATGAACACCGGCGTGGGTGACTTGTTCCAGCTGATGCCGGCCAGCAAGTCGGCATTCTCGTCGGCCCACAACAGGCCCATGCAATAGTTGGCGTCGGTCGCGGCGGCCGAGTAGGCGATGAAGATGCGACCGTTGCGCTTCAGCACCGCGGGGCCTTCGTTGACGTGGAAGCCGACGCGCTCCCAGGGCAGCTCCGGCCGCGTGATGACCACGGGCGCGGTGGCCAGCGTCCACGGGTCGGACATCGCTGCGATGTAGAGGTTGCTCTGCGTCGGCGGGCTCTTCTGCGCCCAGCAGAGGTAGCGCTTCCCGCCATGCTCGAAGGGTGTTGCGTCGAGGGAGAAACCTTCCTCAGGCGTCACGATCTGCCCGCGCTCCACCCATGCATCGCGCAGCGGATCGTCGCCCTCGCACTCGAGCACGTACATGCGCAGCTTCCAGATGTCGCCGCGCTCACTGGCCGCGAAGTACACATACCAGCGGCCGTCGATGCGGTGAAGCTCCGGCGCCCAGACGTGGAAGCTCATCGGGCCGCTCTCGTGCGCGCGCCAGATGATCCGGGTCGCCGCGGCGGACAGGCCGGCGATGCTGCCGGCGCTGCGGATCTCGATGGCGTCGAAGCTCGGCAACGAGGCGGTGAACCAGTATCGGCCGTCGACCAGGCTCAGCTGCGGGTCGGCGCGCCGTTCGATGAGGGGGTTCTGCCAGGCGTTCATGCGCGGATGGCTTTCGTGACGATGACGTTCCAGGATGCGGGCTTGAGCTTCACGCGCAGCCGTTCGCCGTCGATGGCGATGCCGTCCAGCGGCTGCGGCGCGACGCGGTCGGGCACATCGGCCGTGTTGGTCGCGAGGAGGTCGTCCGAATGCAGCTGTTCGGCGCACACGAGTGCGCGCTCGACACCCAGGCCGCGCAACGTGATGGAAAGGTCCATGTCGTCGGCGAGGCTGCGGTTCAGCAGGAATACGGCGGTATGGCCCGTAGTCGCGTCATCGACGACGCTGGCGCACAGGTAGGGCAGCTCGCCGTGGCGGGCATTGGCAAAACCGGGCGACTTCACGACGGCACGCAGCACATCGCCATGCGCCCAGCGGGCAGCCTGCGCGAACGGATGGAAGATGGTCTGCCGCCAGGCCGCACCACCGGGCTGCGTCATGATGGGCGCGATGACATTGCAGAGCTGCGCCATGCAGGCCACCTTCAGGCGGTCGGCGTGGTTCATCATCATCGTCAGCATGCCGCCGATGAGCAGCGCGTCCTCGACCGTGTAGACCTCTTCCAGCAGCCCCGGGGCTTCCGGCCAGCCGGCCTGCTTCAGGTGCTCGCCGTGGCGGGCGCGGTACCAGACGTTCCACTCGTCGAAGGACAGCTTGAGCCGCTTGGTGGACCGCTTTCGCGTCGCGACTGCATCCGCGATGGCCACCGTGTCCTCGATGTAGCGCGCATTCGTCTCGATCTGCGCGAAGAAGCTCTCGGTGCTGGTGTCCCCCGGCGGCTTCACGAAATAGCTGTGCAGCGACAGGTAGTCGACGAACTCGAAGCAATGCTCCAGCACCCGGTCTTCCCAGACGCCGTAGGTCGGCATGTCGTAGGCCGACGAGCCGCACGCTGCCAGCTCGATGGTCGGGTCCACCCAGCGCATCAGCTTGGCCGTCTCCTTGGCAATCCGGCCGTACTCGTCGGGCGTCTTCTGGCAGATCTGCCAGGGACCATCCATCTCGTTGCCCAGGCACCAGAACTTGATGCCCAGCGATGCCTCGGCGCCGTGGCTGCGGCGCAAATCCGACAGCGCGGTGCCGCCCGGGTGGTTGCAGTACTCGAGGTAGCGGCGGGCCTCGTCCGGGCCGCGCGTGCCGAGGTTGACGCCGAACATCGGCTCAATGCCGACCTTGCGGCACCAGTGCATGAACTCGTGCGTGCCGACCTGGTTGGTCTCGGTCGAGAACCAGGCCAGGTCCAGCCGCCGCGGGCGCTGCGCTGGCGGGCCGACGCCGTCTTCCCAGTTGTAGCCCGACATGAAGTTGCCGCCCGGGTAGCGCACGATGGTGGCGCCCAGTTCCTTCGTCAACTCGGCCACGTCCCCGCGAAAGCCGTGTTCGTCGGCGGTCGGGTGGCCCGGCTCGTGGATGCCGTTGTAGACACAGCGACCCAGGTGTTCGACGAACACGCCGAACAGGCGACGGTCCAGCGGCGCGAGTTCGAAATCTCGGTCGACCGTGAGCTGAGCTTGGAACGTCATCGGCGGGCTTTCTTCAAGGCTTTGTTGACGCGCTTCTCGACGCTCTGTTGAACGTCTTCCACCGGCTTGCCGGAAATCATCACGTTGGCCACGTCCTCGCCGATCAGCAACTCGATGGCACGCTGCGTTGGCACATTGCCGGGCATGCCGACGCCGGTCTGCGTGATCTCGGTCAGCGCCTGGCGCATCGGCAGGGCGCGGAAGGCGGCGCTCTCGGCCACCGTCTTGCTGACGGGGAGGTGACCCGTGCGCGACCACTCGGCAGTGCGTTCCCAGACGAACTTCAAGAACTTGAGGCTGGCTTCATGCGCCCTTTCGTCCTTGGCGCCCCCCTTGAACAGCGCCCAGGAGTGGCCGTCGGCGAACACGGCGGCCTTCTCGTAGAGCTGGGGAAAGGGCCTCACCGTGTACGCCGCCCCCAGCCGGGACTCGGGCTTCTGCGACTCGCGCAGGAACTGGTCGATGGTCCAGGTGCCGACGACCACGACGCCCGCCTCGCCGTTCAAGAAGGCCTGATTGGCGGCGGCGTAGTCGAGGTTGGGCCGCACATGGCCCTCGCGGTAGAGCGTCTGCATCAGCGTCAATGCGTTGAAGACGGCGGGCTGGTGCATGTGGATGCTCTTGCCGTCGGCCGAGAACAGCTGGGCGTTCTGCTGCGCGACCAGGGTCAGGAAGGTGCGGTCGTTCGCGGCCGTCTCGTTGGCCACGGCCCAGGCGAAGTAGGGCTTGCCGGTGCGCTGCTTGAACTGCCGCGCCTGTGTCAGCAACTCCTCGGGCGAGCGCGGCAGCGTCGGCTGGCCGTCAGCGCCGGTGAGGCCGGCCTTCTTCATCAGCCCGGTATTGATGTGCCAGAGCCAGGCCCAGGTGTCGAAGGGCAGCGCGTAGGTCTGGCCGTTGAAGGTGACGCCTCGATGTGCGTGTTCGGTGAAGTCGTCCACCGGCACGCCGACGCGCTTGAAGTCCGCATCCAGTGGCAGTACGAGCTTGCGGCGCACGTAGTCGCCCAGGGCCGACTCATGCATGACGGCGATGGTGGGGATGTCCTTGGCGACGAGCCGTGCGGTGAGCTGGTCGTAGTACGGCCCCCACTCGCCGATCTGCGTCTTCACGACGATGCCGTCGCCGTTCGTCGCGTTGAACTCGTTGACCAGTGCGGTGACGATGCCGCACTCGCCGACGCCATCGGATGTCTTCACGACCTGGCCGTACTGTGCCTCGCAACTGCCGAAGAAGCGCATCAGCGTGATCTCGGTCTTGCCCGCATTGTTGCCGCCGGCACCGCAGGCAGCGAGCAGGATGGCGCTGAGGACAGGGATCAGGCGTTTCATGACTTGCCCGTCCCGGCGACCGCGGTGACGAGGTGGCGTTGGAAGAAGAGGTACAGCATCAACGCGGGCATGCCGGCGAACACGGCCTGCGCCATCAGGAAGCCCAGGCCCTCGGACTGGGCGAAGTTGGTCTGCGTGGACGCGAGGCCGCGCGTCAGCGTGTACATGTCCGGCTGCGTCGCGATGACCAGTGGCCAGAGGTAGTCGTTCCAGCAGGCGAGGAAGGTGAAGATGCCGAGGGTTGCCTGAGCGGGCAGGCTCAGCGGCAGGATGACGCGAACGAAGGTCTTGAAGCGCGACGCGTTGTCCAGCAGCGCGGCCTCTTCCAGCTCCGCGGGGATGGCCTTGAAGTACTGCGTCATCAGGTAGACGCCGAACGGTGCAGCAAGGCCCGGCAGCGCGAGGCCCGCGATCGTGTTCTGCAGGTTCCACTCCGAGAAGAGCCGGTGCAGCGGGATGAAGACGGACTGGGCCGGCACGGCGAGGCCGAACATGACGAGGGCAAACAGCCACTTTCGACCCGGAAACTCGCAGCGCGCGAAGCCATAACCGGCCAGCGACGACAGCACAAGTACGCCCACCGTTTGCAGCAGCGCAACGAGGGCGCTGTTGCCCAGCCAGCGGAACACCTGCGAGGTCTGCAGGATGTCCAGGTAGTTGGCCAGCGTGTAGGGCGGCGCGAGGAACACGTCGGTGCGGGTCAGCAGGAACTCGTTGGGCTTGAACGACAGTGCCAGCACCCATAGCAGCGGTGCCATCCAGACGAGCGCGAGCAGCGTCAGCGCCACCATGACGAAGCGGTCGAACCAACCGCGGCGGAGCAGTGGATTCATCGCTTGCCTCCCTTGTCGCGCTCAAGCCAGAGCTGGGTGGAGACGCCGACCAGCATGATGGCCAGCAGCACTTGCGAAGCGGCGGTGGCATAGCCGAGCGAGAGCTGCATGAAGGCCTGCTCGTAGATGAACTGCACGACTGAGCGTGTCGTGTTGTTGGGTCCGCCATTGGTCATCAGCATGATCTGCGGGAAGACCTGGAACTGGCGGATCACCTCGATCAGCGCGACGAGGATGACGGCGCGCTTGAGGCTCGGCAGCGTGATGTGGGTCAGCACGCGCCAGCGGGGCGTGTTGTCCAGCGCGGCTGCCTCGTAGATGTCCGACGGGATCTGCTGCAGCGCCGACAGGAACATGATCATCGGCAGCCCGATGATCCACCACACGGTCACCAGCGCCACGGTCAGCAGCGCGAGGTTGTCGCTGGTCAGCAGCGGCAGCTCGGGCAGGCCCATCGCGTTGAACGCCTGGGCGATGAGGCCGCGTTCAGGCATCAGCGCGAGCTTCCAGACGAGGGTGATCAACGTCACCGAGAAGACGGAGGCGCAGAAGAAAGTCGCGCGCAGAAAGGTGGCGAGCTTGCCCGGGCGATTGAGCGCCAGGGCCAGCGTCAGCGACAGGACCACGAAGATCGGCGTGCTGATCAGTACGAAACGGATGGTGTTCCAGACGACCTGGTGAAAGACCTCGTCGCCCCACAGCTCCTGGTAGTTGGCGAGGCCGACCCACAGGCTGTCGTCGGACAACAGGTCATGGTCGTGGAAGCTGATCCACACGCCCTTGGCCAACGGCAACAGCAACAGCAGCAGGTAGAGCGCCACGAAGGGCAGCACGAACAGGGCATAGGCCGGGCGCGAGGCGCGCAGCCCGACGGCGGCGCTCATGCCAGCGACTCCTGTGCATG
>NZ_DASWYS010000260.1:0-9747 GCF_036404855.1 Roseateles sp. | reverse complement strand
ACGGCGCCGGCGTGCCGGAGCTCGCCGTCGTCGTAGTACCCCCGGGTCAGGTTGCCGACCTCGCCGTCCGCATTCTTGCGGTCCGTGAAGCCGACCACGACGAACTCCTGCCGGTGCTGGCACTTCAGCTTGAGCCACGTCTGCGTCCTGCCTGAGGCGTAGGGCGCATCCATCCGTTTCAACATGACCCCCTCCAGGCCAATCTGGCACGCTGCCGCAAGGAGCTCGGAAGCGGGCGCGTCAAAGCTCTGGCTCAGACGAACGCTGTCGCAAGCGCGGTCCTTCAGCAGCGCCTCGAGCACCTTGCGCCTGCTCTCGAATGGCACGGCTCGCAGGTCTTGTTTGCCCAGGTAGGGGACGTCGAAGACGTAGTAGACGATGGCCTCGCTTGCCGCGATGTCGATGGCGTTTTGCAGCGCGTTGAAATCCGGCACGCCCCGGTCGTTCATGACGACGATTTCGCCATCGAGCCATGCGGTGTCGATGTCCAGCGCCTCGATGGCGCCAGCGACGCGACGGAGCCTGGTGGTCCAGTCATTGGCGTTGCGCGTGAAGAGCTGCACTTTGCCTTTGGCGACGCGAGCAAGGATGCGGTAGCCGTCGTACTTGCTCTCGGCGAGCCAACCTGCGTCGGTGGGCGCGGCGCTCACCAACGTGGCCAGTTGGGGTTCCAGCTTGGCGGGGAGGGCGGCCTTTCTTGCGCGCGCCAGGTCGGGCTCGTGGCGGTCGCGGGGCTCCCCGGTCGCAGACGGCGCACCCCGCCGTTCGCGCGCCTCGACCCTCCCGAGAGGATGGGCAACGACGCTGTCCGGCAATGCCGTGACGACGTCGTACTCGGCCAACGGTCGGGCCCAGGCATCGCCACGCTTCTTCAGCAGCAGCCAATGAGGCTTCTTGTCGGCGTGCTTGCCGATGCGGACGAGCTCCCAGAGGCCGGCCAGCTTCTCGCCGTGCAGGTGGAAGACGAGCTTGCCCTGGGCAAGTCCTTCCTTCGGATCCCCGACGGGCTCCCAGGTGCCCCGGTCCCAGATGATGACGGTGCCGCCGCCGTACTGGCCCTTCGGAATCTCGCCTTCGAAGGTGTTGTAGCTGATGGGATGGTCCTCGACGTGGATGGCCATGCGCTTGATGGCCGGGTCGCAGCAGGGACCTTTAGGCACCGCCCAGCTCACCATCACGCCGCCGAGTTCCAGGCGGAAGTCGTAGTGCAGGTGGCTGGCCCAGTGCTTCTGAATGACGAACTGCAGCTCGTCCCTGGCCTTCACCCGCTTGCGCTGTACGACGCCGGCCGGCTCGGCCGTGACGTCGAAGTCGCGTTTGGCGTTGTAGCGCTCGAGCGGCGCCGGCGCTTCGGGAGCGGCGGGTTCGGGCGGGCGAGCCTGGGCGGAGGAGGGGGCCGCGCGCTTCGAGGTCTTGACCGCGACCTGCTTTGCCGCTGCCCGGGTGCCCTTGCCCAGCCGAAGCTCTGCCCACACCGGGGCGTGGTCACTCGGGCCTTCTTTGCCGCGCTCGTCCCGGTCGACCCCCGCGGCCATGACCTTCAGTTGGGCGCTGACGAGGATATGGTCGATTCGAAGGCCCGCGTCGCGCTCCCAGCGCTTGCGCCTGTAGTCCCAGAAGGTGTAGGGGACGTCGGTGGGGAAGACGTGTTGGATCGCGTCTGTCCAGCCCTGCGCCAGGATGCTGGCGAACGCCTCACGGGCCTGCGGCTGAACGAGCGCGTCATTGCGGTACGACTCGGTCTTGTACATGTCGGACTCGGTGGGGACGACGTTCCAGTCACCCAGCAGCACGACGGGCTGGCCGGACTTCCACAACGCTTCAGCGCGCTGGCGCAGCCGTTCGAACCACTTCAGCTTGTAGGTGAACTTGGGACCGGGCTGCGGGTTGCCGTTCGGGAGGTAGAGCCCTCCGAACAGGACACCGTGGATGGCGGCCTCCACGTACCGCGCCTCGCGGTCCATAGCGTCTCCCGGCAGCTGAGTGGCCACCTCGACGATGTCATGGCCGCGTGCGAGGAGGGCGACACCGTTCCAGGTCTTCTGTCCGACGACCAGGGATTGATACCCGGCCTCGCGCAGCGCGTCGGCCGGGAACAGCGCCGTCGTGGTCTTGAGCTCCTGCAGGGCCACGACATCCGGCTGGGCGCGATCGAGCCAATCGAGCAGCAGATCGAGGCGCCGCACGACGTTGTTGACATTCCATGTCGCGACCTTCATGGCAGCGATGCCTCTAGGGGGGCGCGTCGACGCCCGGGGCTTTCAGGTGAGCGTCGATCCAGAGCTCGCCTGCCTCGCGCCCACGCGCCCATGCGGCCGTTACCGATTCGCAGGTGATGTCGAGCAGGTCGCTGTGGATCGGCTCGGCATCCGCCCGCTGCGCCACCGCGAACGCAGGGCGGTAGCGCTCCGGCCCCTCGGGCCGCGCCTCGACCAGAATCATCAGGCCGCGAAAGGGATGCTGCTGAATCACCGCTGTCCTCGCTGTCCCTGCTGTCCTTTGAGATGCGCCTCCACGGCCGCGGCGGAGTTGCCGACCGCCTTGACCGCCGCCCGCAACTCGTCCGGCGTGACGCCGAATTTCCGGGACCAGTCGCGGACTTCGTAGTCCTCGCTGAGGTTGATGCGCGTGCGGTCCTGGCCGCCCGATTTCGTCGTGTCGTCGGACATGGTGGGCTCCATCGAGTGAAGCTTGACCGTAGACCTCGCAGCGCGGGTCGCGTGTCGGACGATGGCGCAACCGCGGGGACGCTTCGCAGGGCACGCCGTTTGCCCCGTGGGCGCTCCATCCCTGCCGGAGATCCCATGGCCACCGACCCGATTCAACCCCTGCCCGGACGACGGCCTGTGTACCCCGTCGAGGGAGAGGACCAAGGCGCATCGCGCGGCACACCGGCGCGTCCCAAGACGCCTCCCGTGGAGCCGGCCACGGGGACCGATGAGGACCCGGACTCGGACAAGAACACCGAGTCTGCGAACCACCCGAACGAGGAGTAAGGCTGGGAACCCCTCCCGGGGCGTGGGCAGACGGGTGTCCGTCAAGCGCCGCTGCGCCGCACCCATCGCGGCGCCAACGGGGTGGACGCTACGCGGCCTTCGCGTGGGCTCGCAGCGAGAAGCAGTAGCCCGTCGTGACCGCGATGCCCGTCAGCACCGCGGCAGTTCCGCCCCAGAACGCCATCGAGAGTGGTGCGAAGGCATACAGCGCGGCATACACGAGGCCGCTCAGTGCCAAGGACCAGCCGGCGACTCGCCGCACCTTGCGCGCACAGGCATTGGGCACGAAGGCCTTCGGCAGGCGGTTGCCGAACCAGGCAATCATGAGACCGTTGGCGCCGATGACCAGCCGGGTGACGGTGTCGCCGTCGATGTAGCCCTGCCGGCGTGCGTAGGTCGAGAGGAGGGCCAGGATAAGGATGCCGATGCCCCAGGCGAGGCTGCCCTTCATCTCGTCCTTCTGTTCCTTGTTCATCGCACAGCCTCCTTCTTGAGCTTTGGCGCTTGCGCGCCCACACCGAACGATTGCACGAAGCCGAGCAGGGCTTCTTCGAGCACCGAGAGCTTCAGGTGATAGATGACGGACTTGCCAGCCTTCTCCGCATGCACGAGGTCGGCGTCCTTGAGCACCGCGAAGTGCGCCGACATGGTCGGCTTGGAGACATTGAACTGGTCGCTCAGCTCGCCGGCACTGAGGGGGCCTTCGCGCAAAAGCTGGAGGACCCGCCTGCGGGTAGGGTCGGAGAGCGCCTTGAACACCTGACTCATGATGCGATGATTAGCTAATCATCGAAATGTGTCAAGAGAATCTTCCTGCGTCAGTCGCTCACCGCGTGGCCGGCGCGCTTGCGCGTGGACGCGCGAGTCCCGGATCTTTCACTCGGGCGGCGTTGACGGGCGGCGTTGACGGGCGGGTCGGGGCCGCCGCGGCGCCAGTCGATCAATCGGTTGCTCGGTCCGATGCTCCGTCGGCGGGTCCGTCGGCAGGTCCGTCGGTTGGACGGGACCGCTGGGCCAGCAGGCGCTTGCGCACTGCATAGATGTTGTTGCGCAGCGCGTAGAGCTCTTCGGCATAGGACAGCGGCACCGCAATGCGGTGCGTGACGCGGTCCAGCTCGTCCAGCTCGTCAAGCAGCGCGTCGCGCTTGCCGGTGCCGGCTTCAAGCTTCGCTTCCACCTCGCGCAGCCGCGCATACCAGCGGAACACGCGCGAGCGCACCCGGAACGTGTAGAGCGGTGGCACCACGCGCGACAGCGGCAGCATCAGCACCAGCAGGCCGCCGACCACCAGCCACATGCGTTCCAGCAGGTTGCCGGCCCAGAAGGGCAGGTAACGCGCCCAGGCCGGCGGCGTGCCGTTGATCGCGCGGTCGCCCTCGGCACTGACCGGCAGCTCGCTGGTGCGGGTGTTGGGGAAGTCGCGCGCGCCATTGAACCAGCCGGCCTCGCTGTGCTGGCCCAGGGCCGCCTGCGCGAACAGCTGGCGCAGCGCAGGGTGCGTCTGGTCGCGCGCCAGCAGTGCGGTGGTGGTCGCCAGCAGCGGCACGTCGTGAGGCGGTACATCGGCCGCCAGGTCCACCACACCGCGCGGCAGCCTCACGGTGGACAAGAAGGGCAGGTGGCGCGAGTAGGCCTCGTTCTGCTCGAAGGCCATCAGCGCGATGGCCGGATCGCGCAGCAGCGCGCGGATCAAGCCGGCCTGCGGGGCCGAGATGAGCACCGCGGCGTCCAGCCGGCCCTGGCGCAGGGCCTCGCCGGCGGCGTCGGGCGCCAGATGGGACAGCCGCAGATCGCTCGGCTTCAGCTGGTTCAGCGCCAGCAGCTTCTCCACAATCTGCGGCACACCGCTGCCGTCCTGATCCACACTGACACGCAGCCCGCGCAACTGGTCCAGGCGCTGCAGTTCGCCGCCCGGCTGGCGGCGCACGATGCCGAGATCACGGCGATAGAAGATCCAGATCGGCTCGTAGAACAGGCTGCCCAGCGAGACGATGCCGGCCTCGGTATCCGCTGCCGGATCGGCCATGCCGCCTCGCACGAAACCCACATCGGCCGTGCCCGCGCGCAGGTGGGCCAGATCGTCCTGTGCGCCTTCGCTGGCGATGAGCTCCACCTGGATGCCCTCGCGCGCCAGGGCCTTCGCGTAGCCCTCACCGAAGGCGGCGTAGGCACTCGCGGCCGGGCCGGTGGCCAGCCTCACCTTGCGAGGCGGCTGGGGGTCCAGCCACCAGTAGGCCGCGACCAGCAGGCCGCCGCCCAGCAGCAATAGCGGGCCCATCGAGACCACCATGTCGCGCAGCGTCTGCAGCAGCAGGCGAAGGCTGCGGGTGGCATGCCATTGCTGAATCGGCGTCATGGCTTGCCGCCCAGAGAGGGAAAGGCCTGGGCCTGCATGTTCCAGAGTCGCTCGGACTCCTGGAGGCCCGCAGGAGTGGCGGGCGCAAGGGGAAGCAGGATCGTGATGCCGGAGCATCGCATGGGCTGGGCCTTTGCCGAAGGAGGAGCGGACCATCGTATTCGAGCCGTGCGGGCAGCCCGGCGCCCAACTTGATCAAATCGGAGCAAGGCTGCATGACCGCGGCGACACGACCTGGCTCCGCGCCGGCCGGGCGTCCCCCATCATTGAATCACCCGCCCCAGAAGGAAGCCGCGCCTTTGTATGCTGCTTGTCTTGTGCGTTAGTCACTCAGGTCCCGCCGCATGTTCCCCGCACTCTCGCCGATCATCTACGTCCAAATTTCGCCCGAGCGCCTCACGCTCAAGAATCTCAAGACAGGCGAGTCAATCTCTGAAGTGCCGGAGCTGGCGATCAGCTCACCGCCGAGGCCGAAGATCCTTGCGGTAGGTCCGCAGGCAAGGGCAGCGGCTGCGTCTCACGCGGCAGACGTTGTGAACCCGTTTGCGCATCCACGCAGCCTTGTCTCCGACTTCACCGTCGCGGAGCAGCTCTTGAAGCATCAGATGCGCAGGGTCTTGGGCCGCTCGCTGCTGACATTTGCCCCCTACGTCGTCCTCCATCCGCTGGGGGCTCCTGCCGGAGGGTTCACCCAGGTTGAGCGCCGAGCCTTCCGCGAGATGGCCCTGGGTGCGGGCGCCTCGCAGGTGCGCGTCTGGACGGGACGCCCACTCACCGAGGAGGAACTCCTGTCCAGACAGCCGCCTGCCAGTGGCGGCGAATGGGAGTGACGAGTCGGGCCTGAGCCTCCCAGCGCCACGGCGCTGAGCTTGCTCTGGCCCGGTCAGCGCATCAGGGTTTGGGCGGCGGATTGCATTTGAGCGGGTAAGCCGTTTCGGTCGAGGCCTTGCAGATGTTGCCGCCCCCGTCGACGATGGCGCCTTGCATCGACCCGTCGAAGTAGGGCTGCCTCTGGGCCCCGCCGAAGTCGTTGTCCTTGAAGACGTTGTTCTTCAGGCGGAAGTCGCTGGGCTGGGGCATCTGATCCTTGTAGCCCTGGGAGCAGGCTTCCTTCACGCCGAAGGCGAAGGCGAAGTTGAAGTAGGAGGCCGGGCTTTCGGGGCCGGACAGCGGCTGACTGAAGCGGTTGTTCTCGAAACGGTTGTTCTCAAGACGGATGACTGTGTCTGCCGGCATGAGCTTGCGTGGATCCCACCCCGCCGGCCGCAGGCAATACGCGCGGAAGAGGCTGAAGAGTTGGCCCGAGCGTTCGACGCGGTTGTCCAGGAATTTCGTGTCGTGCAGGCTTGAGAAATACCAGCCACCGATGCCGCAGTAGGCCGCGCGCGAAATCTGGTTGCCCTGCACCGTGGCGTTATTCAGGTCACCCATCCATTCGATGCCGCAATCCCAGACGCCGACGATCTGGTTGTTCCTGACCAGCACGCTCGACTCGTCCGCCATGATGATGCCGTCGTCCGCGCCATTCCAGCCGGATACCGACGAGTCCCAGTTGCCGTCCAGCTGGTTGTCGGTCACGCGGTTGTTGCTGCCCAGGTTGAGCGTCAGCAACGCCGCCACGATCTCGGTGGGCACGGTTTTCACGCGGTTGTGGGAGATCGTCGAGTCGCTGGCGTAGACGTGCTGGTAGGAGCCGGTCAGTTGGTTCCCGGCAAAGCGCAGGCGCTCCGCGGTTTCGACGTTGAAGATGCTGGGCTTGCTAGGGACGGCGGGCTTGATGACGTTGTCGATGATGCTGACATCGCGCACATCGCGCAGCTCGTTCCAATCCGCTCGCACGCGGCAACGCCGCAGCGAGACGCGCTCTGAGTGGGTGACGTGCACGGCGTGGGCGTAGTCCCGGGTGGCGTTGGCGATTTCGTGGTCGGCACAGTCCAGCAGCACGTCGCTGGTGTCATGGATGTCGATGCAGGCCGGGCTGTTGGCGTTTGACGCGGCGATATCGCGGTCCAGCACGTAGTGGCCGGGCTGGGTAATCTCGCGGCAGCTGGTCACGATCACGGTCGTTTTGCCGGCGGCGATGCCAATGCGGCTGGCCTGGCTCAGCACCGCGCCCGCCGCATTCCCGACCTGCACCGAGATCCGTGTGCCGTCGTCGCCAAGCTGCAGTTTTGGCGTGGTGTAGCTGGTCGAGGTGGCCCCGGCGATGGGTACACCGTCACGCAGCCATTGGAGGGTGAGCGGCTGGGAGCCGCGCGCAGCAATGCTGAAGCTGCGGCTGGTGCCGGCCTCCGCCTGAACGACGTCGGGAAGATCGGCGTCCAGCGTGACGGGCAGGGGCTTCACGGTCAGGGTCGCGGCCGCGCTCGTCACGCTGCCGGCGGCATTGGTGATCGTGACGCTGAACTGCGCGCCCTGATCGGTGGTGAACTGCACGGCGGCCAGGGTCAACGTGGTTGACGTCGCGCCCGCGATGAGCGCGCCGTTGCGCGACCACTGGTAGCTCAGCGTGCCCGATCCCTGGGCCGTCACGCTGAAACTGGCCGCGGCGCCGTCGTCGACGGTCAGGGCCGCGGGCGCAGCCGTGATGCTCGGGGCGGTGGCCTGGACCGGGGATGGCGCGGGCGTGCCACCACCCCCTCCGCCGCCTCCGCAGGCGGTGACAAGCAGCAGCACGGCGCTGGCGCGCAGCCAGCGCGCGAAGTCCGGTCGATTCATGGACGCTCCCTTTTTTGGGGCGCGAGTATCGGGGCGGAACCCCTGCTGCTGCGTCCGTCGAATCCCTAGGGGCACCCTGATCCATCCGGGCCGACCGTGTGGGCGCGGCGTCGGCGACGCAAGGCACGAGAGCAGGAGAGCCCGAGAGCCCGAGAGCACGAGGGAGGGCGCCGTGAGCCCACGCGCCGTGCACGCCACGAAGACGACCTGTGCGTCCTAAAGCGGCGCGCGGAACTCCAGTGTCGGGCCGGGCGACAGCGTGACCATCTCTGCCGGGCTCAGCACGCGGACCTTGTGCCAGACACCGCGTGGCACCACCAGGCCCTGGCCGGGGCCGATCTCCATCGTCTGCGGCTCGTCGAACTCCAGCGTGACGGCGATGCGACCGGCCACGACGTAGAGGATCTCATCGCCGTCCGGGTGCATCTCGCCGCCGTGCGGGGCGTCGTGCGTCATGGAGACCGGCGTGAACGTGAAGCCCGGAAAGCCGTGAAACGGGCTGGCGCTGCTGCCACGGCTGACAGACTGATCCGCGCCCAGGTGCAGGCAATCGTTCGCGTCAAAGCGCATGGTCGGACCCCTCGAAGCGGAAGCGGATGAAGTAGAGGTGACGGCCCTTGCCGTGCTGGGCCGTTTGCATGAGGTCGGCCAGGCTGCGGAAGCCGGACTCACGCGCGAGTGAGTCCGAGACATCGCGCCATTCGATCTCGCGGATGGACGTGACGATGACGTGCCCCCCTTCCACCGGGTACCGGCCGTCGACCTTGACGCGGGGTGACTGCCAGACACGGATGGAGGTCGTGATGTCGCCGCGCCGGACACCCTCGCGGAGTTTCTGGGTGAACTGCATGGCCTCAGCGGGCGAGGCGCGCAGAGACGTTCCACACGTGGTTCGCCGGATCCATGATGCGCCCGACACGATCGCCCCAGAACTGGTCTGCGGCGGGCATCAGCACGCGCGCGCCCGCGGCCACGGCCTTCCCGATGAGGGCATCGACGTCATCGCAGTACAGGTAGTTGACGACGGGTGAACTGCCGTCAGGCTCCGGGGGCCGGCTGCCCAGATGGGGGGCGTCGTCATGCACCATGAAGAGCGCGCCGCCGAAGGACAGCGTGGCGTGGATCACGCGGCCGTCGGCTCCCGCGCGGCGCGACAGCTCGGTTGCGTCGAACGCGGACTTGCAGAACTCGATCTGCTGGGCAGCGTCCTGGCAGACGAGCATGGGGACGATCATTCGAAGCGTCATGTCCTGGATTCCTTCCCTGGCGGCATGGGAACCGCAAAATCCTATCTGCTGTGAGAGGCCCGTGGCGGAAGACACGAAGGCGTCGAAACGACGCCATCCGGGCGTGGTCGCGCCGATCTCTCCGATCTCTCCGATCTCGCCGATCTCGCCGATCTCGCCGGCCGGCGGCCGCCGCGGCCCTTGCCCGTCTCCCGACCCCCATACCGGCATGGCCGGCGTCATGACCTCGGGCCGCACTCTGGCGGCGGCAGGTTCGCCGGACCGTCGGCGGCCTCCGCGAAGACCGTGGGCATCGGCAGCCCCGCGTCGGTGAGCACGACGCTGGCGAGCCGGTCACGGTGCCCGAGGTCGTACCGGAGCAGCTTGCGAAACGCACGCCGTTCCCGCACCAGCCGATCGACCAGTTGATGCTCGGGCACCGTCTCGACGG
>NZ_DASWYS010000259.1:0-2080 GCF_036404855.1 Roseateles sp. | reverse complement strand
GCTACTGGGGCACGCCGATTCCCATCATCCATTGCGACGACTGCGGCGTGGTGCCGGTGCCCGAGCAGGACCTGCCCGTGGTGCTGCCCGAGGACCTGATCCCCGACGGCAGCGGCAACCCGCTGAACAAGCACGCCGGCTTCCTGAACGTCGGCTGCCCGAAATGCGGCAAGCCGGCCAAGCGCGAGACGGACACGATGGACACCTTCGTGGACTCGTCGTGGTACTTCATGCGCTATTGCGACCCGAAGAACGAGGACGCGATGGTCGCCGGCGGCACCCAGTACTGGATGCCGATGGACCAGTACATCGGCGGCATCGAGCACGCGATCCTGCACCTGCTGTACGCGCGCTTCTGGACCAAGGTCATGCGCGACCTGAAGCTCATTGACGTGTCCGAGCCGTTCGAGAAGCTGCTGACGCAGGGCATGGTGCTCAAGGGCGCGTTCTTCCACAAGCCCGAGGGCGGCGGCAAGGACTACTACTGGGACCACGAGATCGACGTCATCCACGACGACAAGGGCGGCATCGCCGGCGCCACGCTGAAGAAGGACGGCACGCGTCTCGAATACGAGATGACGACGATGTCCAAGTCCAAGAACAACGGCGTGGACCCGCAGGCCCTCATCGACCAGTACGGCGCCGACACGGCTCGCCTGTTCGTCATGTTCGCGAGCCCGCCGGAGCAGACGCTGGAGTGGAACGACGCGGCCGTCGAGGGCGCACACCGCTTCCTGAAGCGGGTGTGGAACTTCGGCGTGCGCAATGCCGACGCCATCAAGGCCGGCGGCAAGGACTTCGCTGCGCTGAACGGCGACGGCAAGGCGCTGCGCCGCGAGGTGCACAACGTGCTGAAGCAGGTCAGCTACGACTACGAGCGCATGCAGTACAACACCGTCGTCTCCGGCGCGATGAAGCTGCTGAATGCGCTGGAAGGCTTCAAGGCGGAGGGGCAATCGGCCGCCGTGCGCGACGGCTTCTCGGTGCTGCTGCGCGTGCTCTATCCCGCCACGCCGCACATTTCGCACCAGCTGTGGCAGGAGCTGGGCTTTGCCGCCGAGCTTGGCGACCTGCTCGATGCGCCCTGGCCCACGGTCGATGAGGCCGCACTGGTGCAGGACGAGATCGAGCTGATGCTGCAGGTCAACGGCAAGCTGCGGGGCTCGGTCAAGGTGCCAGCCAGTGCTGACAAGGCTGCCATCGAGGCGGCAGCGCTGGCCAACCCCGAGTTCGTCAAGTTCAGCGAAGGCAAGGCGCCGAAGAAGGTCGTCATCGTGCCCGGTCGCCTGGTCAACATCGTCGTCTGATGATGGACCGCCGCCTTGCGCTGATCGGTCTCGCGGCCCTGGCCGGTTGCGGCTTCGAGTTGCGGCGGGAGCCGGAGCTGCGCTTCCAGACGCTGGCGTTGACGGGCTTCCCGCCCGACTCGCCGCTGGCTGCCGGCCTGAAGCGCCAGATCAAGCGCACGCCGGTACAGCTGCTTGACGACCCGGCCCGCGCCCAGGTTGTGCTGGAGGCCCTGCATGAGTTCCGTGACCGTACCGTCGTCGCCTCCACCAGTGTGGGCCAGGTGCGTGAATGGCAACTGCGCCTGCAGTTCGACTATCTGATCCGTACGGCAGCCGGTGAGCTGCTGGTGCCCAAGGTGGAGCTGCGCCTGTCGCGCGACATGAACTACACGGAAAGCACCGCCCTGGCCAAAGAGCAGGAGGCTGCCAACCTCTACGGTGCGATGCATTCCGATGCGATCGCTCAGGTCATGCGCCGGCTCGCCGCGGTCAAGCTCCCGAGCTGAGATGCAACTGCGCGCCGAAGGCCTGCAAGCCCATCTCAACAAGGGCCTGGCCCGCATCTACACCGTCCACGGCGACGAGCCCCTGCTCGCCCAGGAGGCGGCCGACCAGATTCGTGCCGCCGCCCGTGCCCAGGGCTTCGGCGAGCGGCAGATCTTCACTGTCTCCGGCGCCTATTTCGACTGGGCGCCGGTGCTGGCCGCCGCCCAGGCCATGAGCCTGTTCGCCGAACGCCAGTTCATCGAGATCCGCATTCCGACCGGCAAGCCGGGCAAGGACGGCTCCGA
>NZ_DASWYS010000258.1:0-15678 GCF_036404855.1 Roseateles sp. | reverse complement strand
TCGTACATCTCCATCATGATGTCCGAGCCGCCGACGAACTCGCCGCCGATGTAGAGCTGGGGGATGGTGGGCCAGTTTGCGTAGTCCTTGATGCCCTGGCGCACGGCCTCGTCCTCCAGGACGTTGAAGGTCTTGATGTCGGCGGCGCCGGCGGCCTTCAGGATCTGGATGGCACGGCCGGAGAAGCCGCACATCGGGAACTGGGCCGTGCCCTTCATGAAGAGCATGACGCGGTTGGACTTGACCAGATCGTCGATGCGTTGCTGAACGTCGCTCATTGCAGTTCTCGGGAAGGCAAAACCGCGATTATCCGAAAGTCGGCACTCCCCTGTCGCCGCGCTGGTTTGCGCGGCCTCCTTCATCGGGCTTCAGTAGCTGTAGGCGAGGCCCAGTTGCAGCAGGGGCTTGAAGCGCAGGTCGCGCATCGCATCCTCGAAGCCCTGGGCGCTGCTGCGCCCCAGGCGCAGTCCGCTGTAGGAGCCTGACATCAGGCCGAAGTCGGCGCTGAAGGCGAAGCCGCTGCCATGGACGCGGCCGGTGTATCCGATGCCGACATAGGACAGGTTGGCGCTGGGCTCCAGCGCATAGATATCCATGCTGTTCAGCGACAGGCTGCGCCGGCCCGCGGCGATGGGGCCGCCGTTGCCAAGAGCCAGGCCGCCGCTGCTCTGCGACATGGACAGCGGGCCCAGCAGCAGGCCGCCCGTGGCGCGCAGGCCGCCGCCCAGGCCGCTGAAGCCGGAACGGGTGAGGTAATAGTCGCCGAGCAGGTTGGCGCTGAGGACGCGGGAGCCACCCAGGCGCGGTGTGGTCTCGGAGCCGGTGTCGGCGGCGTTCAGCTGCAAACGCGCCTGCCAGCGGGAGGTGGCGTCGCCGTCGGCCCAGGCCGAAGCTGCTACCAGGGCAGAGAGGCTCAGAACTACAGCGCGGGCAAGGCGGGTCATGATCGTCTCCTGCGCGGTGCAGCGACAGGCACCGGGATTCGATACTACGCCGGCTGGGGCCCCTCGTGCAGGAAGAACTTGGGGCAAAAGATCACGCAAACGCCGGGAGACGTTCGCGAGCCGGCAAGCCTGGCTATCAGCCTGGCCAACGACCTCCGCTGGCCCGGGCCCGGCCGGCGAGATCGCGGCGCAGGGCAGTCTCGGCGAAGCCCCGTCGGGCCAGGTGTTGCGCCACCGCATCGTCCTGGTCCCAGCCATGCTCCAGCAGCAGCCAGCCGCCGGGCGACAGATGTTGCGGTGCAGCATCAATCAATTTCCGCAGGTCGGCCAGACCGTCGCCACCGGGTGTCAACGCCGTGAGGGGCTCATGGCGCAATGCGGGCAGGTGCGGGTCGTCGCCGGCGATGTAGGGCGGGTTGCTGACGACGAGGTCGAAGCGCCGGCCGGCCAGGGGCTCGAACCAGTTGCCGTGGTGCCACTCGACCGGCAGGCCCAGGCGCGCGCCATTGGCGCGGGCAACGACCAGGGCTTCGGCGCTGAAGTCGACGGCTGAGACCTGGGCGCGGGGGCAGGCGGCCTTGAGGGCCAGTGCGATGGCGCCGCTGCCGGTGCCGAGATCGACCACGGCCGGCCGGCCGGGCAGGTCGGCAAGCAGCGCCAGCGCCCAGTCGACGAGGGTTTCCGTGTCCGGACGCGGGATCAGCGTGGCAGGCGTGACCTGCAGCAAGAGGCCATGGAAGGGCTGCCAGCCCGTCAGGTGCGCCAGCGGCTCGCCGCCGGCCAAGCGGCGCAGCGCGGCCTCGGCGCCGGGCGCGGGCGTGTCGCCATGGGTAATGAGCCAGGCGCGGCTCTGGCCGGTCAGGTGGCTCAGCAGTGCCTGCGCGTCGCCGCGCTCGATGCCGAGCTGCCGGGCCAGGGCCAGCGCTTCGTCAACGGTCATGGAGCCCTCCGCGCGCTGGACGCTCTGCGCTGGCTGCCGAGGCGAAGCCTCGCCGCTTCGGGCGGCCGTGCAGGGCTCACGACCGACCTTCCTCGAGCTGGGCGAGCTGCTCCGCCGCCTGGGCTGCAAGCAATCCCTGGATCACGTCGTCGAGGTCGCCATCCATGATCTGGCCCAGCTTGTACAGCGTCAGATTGATCCGGTGGTCGGTCAGCCGCCCCTGCGGGAAGTTGTAGGTGCGGATGCGGTCGCTTCGATCGCCGCTGCCGATCAGGCCCTTGCGCGTGGCCGCCTCCTTGGCTTCACGCTCGATGCGCTCCTTGTCGCGCAGCCGGGCCTGCAGCACGGCCAGGGCCTTGGCCTTGTTGCGGTGCTGGCTGCGGTCGTCCTGGCATTCGGCCACCAGGCCGGTGGGGATGTGCGTGACGCGGATGGCCGAGTCGGTCTTGTTGATGTGCTGGCCGCCGGCGCCACTGGCACGGAAGGTGTCGATGCGCAGGTCCGCCGGGTTCAGCGTGATCTCCTCGGCCTCGTCGGGCTCGGGCATCACGGCAACGGTGCAGGCGCTGGTGTGGATGCGGCCCTGTGATTCGGTCGCCGGTACGCGTTGAACGCGATGCCCGCCGGACTCGAACTTCATGCGGCCATAGACACCGTCGCCTTCCACGCGGACCACCAGCTCCTTGTAGCCGCCGAGGTCCGATTCGTTCTCTGACAAGATCTCGGTGCGCCAGCCCTGGTTCTCGGCGAAGCGCAGGTACATGCGCGCCAGATCGCCGGCGAACAACGCCGACTCGTCGCCGCCCGTGCCGGCGCGGATCTCGAGGAAGGCGTTGCGCTCGTCGTCCGGGTCCTTGGGGATGAGCGCGAGCTGCAGTTCCTGGTCCAGCCCGGTCAAGGCGGCCTCATTGGCCGCGATCTCCTCGCGGGCCATCTCGGCCATGTCGGGGTCGGCCAGCATCTCGCGCGCGGCGGCGAGGTCGGCCTCGTGGGCTTGATAGCGGCGGTAGCGCTCGACGAGCCCGGACACCTCGGACTGCTCCTTGGTCAGCGCGCGGTAGCGCTTCATGTCGGCGGCGACGCTGCCGTCGGCAAGGAGGGCGTCGAGTTCGGCGAGGCGGAAGCCGAGGCGGTCGAACTGCTGGCGCAGGGAGTCTTTCATGGCGGCGAACGGAAGGGCAGTCGGAAGGCGGCGCGCGGGGGCGCGCGCCGGGCGGCGGTGGTGAGCGCCGCTAAGACTGCTTGCCGCGCAGAAACAGGCGCGAGACGGTTTGCGCCAGTTGCAGGCGCTGCTCGCCGTCGCTGGCGTGCAGCTCGGCCAGGGTGCCGTGCAGCAGCTTCTGCGTGAGACCGCGGGACAGGGCGTCCAGCACTTCGTCCACGTCCGCGCCCTTGGCAAGCAGCTTGCGGGCGCGGGTGATTTCCAGTGCGCGCCAGTCGTCGGTCTGCTGGTGCAGGGCCTGGATCAGAGGCACGGTGTGGCGCTGGTCCAGCCAGTGCATGAAGCTCTGCACGCCGGTTTCGACGATGGCCTCGGCCTGCTCGACGGCGGCCTGGCGCTTCTCGCCGGCGGTCTGAACCTGCTGGGCCAGTTCGTCGACGGTGTAGAGGTAGATGTCGTCCAGATGGGCGACTTCAGGTTCGATGTCGCGCGGCACCGCCAGGTCGACCATGAACATGGGGCGGTGCTTGCGCTTTTTCAGCGCACGCTCGACGGCGCCCAGGCCGATCAGGGGCAGGCTGGATGCTGTGCAGGAAACGACGATGTCGAACTCGTGCAACCGCTCGGGCAGGTCGGACAGGCGCACGGCCTCGGCGCCGAAGCGGATGGCGAGCTTCTCGCCTCGCTCCAGGGTCCGGTTGGCCACGGCCATGTGGGCCGGCGTGCGGGCCGCGAAATGAGTCGCGGTCAGCTCGATCATCTCGCCGGCACCGACGAAGAGCACGCGGGTCTTGGCCAGGTCCTCGAACAACTGGCCGGCCAGGCGCACGGCGGCGGCCGCCATGCTGATGGAATGGGCACCGATCTCGGTGGAGCTGCGCACTTCCTTGGCCACCGAGAAGCTGCGCTGGAACAGCTGGTGCAGCGTGGTGCCCAGCGCACCGGCAGCCTCGGCCTCCTTCACGGCCTGCTTCATCTGACCGAGGATCTGCGGTTCGCCCAGCACCATGGAGTCCAGCCCACTGGCGACGCGGAACGCGTGGCGGGCGGCGGCGCTGCCCTGCATCACATAGGCATGCTCGCGCAGCGCGCCGGCCTCGACGCCGCCGGTCTGCGCCAGCCAGGCGATGGCCGGCTGCACCTGGGCCGTTGGCGCCGCGACATAGACCTCCGTGCGGTTGCAGGTGGACAGGATGGCCGCCTCGGGCGTGCCGGGCAGCTTCTGGCGCAGGCCCGTCAGCGAAGGCGCCAATTGCTCCAGCGTGAACGCGAACCGCCCGCGGAGGTCCAGCGGGGCGGTGTTGTGGTTCAGGCCGAGAGCAAAGACCGACATGGAGGTGAATTGTAGGATTCGCCGCTTTTCCGCCACTGACAACGATCAAGTCCGAATGAGCCCGCTCGACGCCTTCTGGCATCTCGCCAACCTGTTTGCACCGGCCTGGGGGCTGGCGGCGCTGCTGGCGTTGGCGATCAAGGCGCTGTGGCGGCGGGAGGCGAAGTCTCTGGCGTGGCGGCGGCTTTGGGGCTGGGGGGCGGCGGGGGGCAGTGTGGCGGTGATCGCCACGGTGCTGCTGCTGGGGCGCGACGGCAGGATGGCGGGCTACGCATTGCTGCTGCTCGGCGTGGCCCTGCCGCAGTGGTGGCTGCTCAGCTTCAGGCGCTGAGGACTTCTTCCGTCGTGACGACCTCGCCGCGCAGCGAATGCGCGAAGGCGGTCGTGATGCGCACGTCGACGAGCTGGTTCATCAGCCGCGACGAGCCGGGGAAGTTGACGATGCGGTTGCATTCGGTGCGGCCCATCAGCTCGGTCGCATCCTTGCGGGACGTGCCAGTGACGAGGATCTTCTCGATCTTGCCGACCATGCCTTGCGAGATCGTCAGCGCATGGGCCTCGATGGCGGCCTGCAACTCCTGCAGGCGCTTCACCTTGACCTCATAGGGCGTCGTGTCCTCCAGTGCCGCGGCCGGCGTGCCGGGGCGGGGGCTGAAGATGAAGCTGAATGACGCGTCGAAGCCGACGTCGTGCACCAGCTTCATCAGTTTGGCGTGGTCCTCGTCGGTCTCGCCGGGGAAGCCGACGATGAAGTCGCTGGCCAGGCGCAGGTCCGGGCGGATGGCGCGAAGCTTGCGCACGATGCTCTTGAACTCCAGTGCCGTGTAGCCCCGCTTCATCGCCATCAGGACGCGGTCGCTGCCGTGCTGCACCGGCAGGTGCAGGTGGTTCACCAGTTGCGGGATCTTGCCGTAGGCCTCAATGAGGCGAGGGCTGAATTCGTTGGGATGGCTGGTCGTGAAGCGCAGGCGCCGGATGCCGGGAATCTCGGCGGCGTATTCCAGGAGCAGGGCCAGGTCGGCATGCTCGGCGGTGTCGCCCATCTTGCCGCGATAGGCGTTGACGTTCTGGCCCAGCAGGTTGATCTCCATGACGCCTTGGTCAGCCAGGCCGGCGATCTCCGTCAGCACGTCGTCGAACGGGCGCGAGACCTCCTCGCCGCGGGTGTAGGGCACCACGCAGTAGCTGCAGTACTTGGAGCAACCCTCCATGATGGACACGAAGGCCGAAGCGCCCTCGACCTTCGCAGGCGGCAGGTGATCAAATTTCTCGATCTCGGGGAAGGAGATGTCCACCTGCGGGCGGCGCTGCTCGCGGCGCGCTTCCAGCATCTGTGGCAGGCGGTGCAGGGTCTGCGGGCCGAACACCACGTCCACGTAGGGCGCGCGCTCGATGATGGCCGCTCCCTCCTGGGAGGCCACGCAGCCCCCCACGCCGATCATGACGCCCCTGGCCTTCAGGTGCTTCACACGACCCAGGTCGCTGAACACCTTTTCCTGCGCCTTCTCGCGCACCGAGCAGGTGTTGAACAGGATGAGGTCGGCCTGCTCGGGGTCATCCGTAGGGGTGTAGCCCTTGGCGGCTTCCAGTACGTCGGCCATCTTGTCCGAGTCGTACTCGTTCATCTGGCAGCCGAAGGTCTTGATATAGACCTTCTTGCCTGTCGTGTCGGCGCTCATGACTTGATCCAGGTCTGGTTGCCGGGATTGAACTGCCAGGTGGCAGATTCGGCGGGTGTCGTCGGCCAAGGCTTGTTGGCGAGTTCGGTGGGGTTGAGCACCCAGACGTCCATGACCAGCCCGCTGCTCTCGACCGTGTAATGCACGATGAGCTTCTGGCCCGTCAGGCCCGCCGGCGGTACCCACAGGTTGGTGTCACCCTTGATGCGGCTGCCGGGCGCGAGGCGGGCGGGCTTGCCGTTCAACAGCGCGTCGGGGAACTGCGTGATGACGAGTTCGCCGCGCAGTGCGCTGGGCGGGAAGAAGCGGTGTGTCTGTGCGTGGGCAACGAGACAGCTGGCGGCCAGGGCGACGCCCAGTGCGGGAAGGACACAGCGGTACATGGTATTTGTCCAGTGGCTGCGAGAGCGGCCACCCCTGGAGGCGGCTGCGAAGCGGCAAAGAAAAACGGCCCGAGATCAGCTCGGGTCGTCGGGATTTCGGTGTGCTCCGGGGCGGCGGTGCCCGGATGCGGCCAACAAAATCAACGGCTTGGGCCCGAACTGGCGCCACGGATGGCGGGGGGCGCGAGGGTTGTGGATTCTGCCAGCATTCGCTTTTCGCGTCTTTGACACAGCGATCGATGCCAAGGGGGGGGCGGCGTTGTTGAGGGGCCATCCCTCCGATCCCGGCTTTGATCTGGAACAAACAGGTCTCGCAAGGCCGCAACCTATAGTGACTTGATGCCGCACTGATGCGGTCATGCAAACAGTCGGCAGGGGTATGAGGGGAAGGTTGCGGCGGGGGCTTGTTCGGGCGCAGATGGCCATGGTGCTACCGATCGCTGCGCAATCGGCGGAGATCGATGTCGATGCCTTCAACACCTACAGCGTGCCGCCGTTCGTTGCGAGCGCCGGGCGGGGCCTGGACGTGGAGGTCGTGGACTACCTGAACCGCAAGCTCCAGGGCAGCTATCGCCTGAAGCTGTCGGTCCTGCCCCGCGAGCGACTGCTCAAGCGCCATCTCAACTCTCCACACCGGTTTGCCGGGCTCTCCCTCTTCATGGCGCCACAATTCGTCGATGACGTGGCCCAGCAGCAATTCCTCTGGAGCCCGCCGCTGTTCGATGATCAGAACATGCTGATCTTTCGAGGTGCGCCCCGCAGCAAGGTGCAGCGTCTGGAGGACCTGAAGGGGCTGCGCTTTGGCGGCGTGCTCGGCTACCGCTACGTGGGCTTCGACGACATGGTCGCGGCCGGCTCGCTGGTCAAGGAGAACGCCGGCAGCGCACAGGCCTCGCTGCGTCAGGTGTGCCTCGGCCGCGTTGATTTCACCCAGATGAGTCGTGTGATGTTCGACGCGCTGGCGGCCGAGTCGGGCTGCGCGGATCGGCTGGTGATGCAGGCCGTACCGCAAAGTGCACCTTTCGGCCGCCGCATCATGATGGGCCGGGCCTATCCCGAGCTGGCCGCCAAGATCAACGAAGCCGTCGAGCAAATGCCATGCGACCGCGAGTGGCGGCGCGTCGCCGCAGGGCACCGCATCAACCTGCCGGCATGTCGAGGCGTGCTACGCTGATTTCCCGCGCCTTGAAGGAGCCGGGGCAGCCGTCGGAGGCAAGCCAATGCTGGTAGACCTCGCGCGGTGCATGCGGACGAGCTCCGTTTCCGGAACGACCGCCTGGCTCGAAGGCCAAGCCGGGCGGCGTGGCCACCTGATGGAGCGAGGACTTCGTCACCACTTCACCGATGCAGACCTCGTCGCCCTTGCAGTGCAGTCAAGCCTGCATGGTGGCTGCGTTCATCTCCTGCTGCGCCTGGGTGCTGGGCACGCAGCCCGCGGCTTCTAGCGACTTTGCCGCTTCTGAGGCTGTGCTGCCTGTTCGCGCATCTCGCTGCTGCGTTCCTGCGCGGCCTGAGTGGACTGGGTGGACTGGGTGGACTGGGTGGAGGACGTTGACTGCGCTGCGGCCGCCGTCAGAGGTCAGCACTGTGGAGGTCCTGTAGCGCTGGCTGATGTTGCCCTTCTCCCAACTGCCGTTTTCCTGCCAGGACTCCACGCCCTTGACTTTAATCTCGATGCGCAGGGTGCCTCGCTGCTCGGCGAGGATCGGGGCGCACAGGGCTACCCCAGCAGTCACCACCCCCGAGCTTGTCAGGCGACGGCGATGGAGGTGAGGATGGAATTGATGCGACATGAAGTGTTTCTTGGGTTCAATCGCAGTGCGAGAGTGCGTGATGGGGAGCTTCACAGGCCGCCGAGGCCATCCGTATCGGGGGCGTGCTCGGCTGCGGTCCGGGGCTGCTGCAGCGTCGAGGCCAGTGGTGGTGCATCGGGACCCGCCATCGGCAGGGCGAGAGCATGGTCGAATGCGGCGCTGCTGGCCGGCAACGCATATTCCTCGTCAGGCGCCCAGCGCAGTCCGAGTTGGCCGCCGTCTTCGGCCAGGCGATCCGGCAGCTCGAGCGACAACGTCTGCGTGTTTGTCCAGCTCCCGCCTCCCTCCTGGATCAGCTCCGTGGCCACGACTGCCGAACTGCGAGCACCGACCATCGCCAGTTCGAATCGCGGCGTCGGTGCGGCTGGATTCCAGAAGCCGACGAGGCTGTAGAACTCATTGCCAGCGCCGCCCGCCAGCAGCGTCAGCGGGGTGCGCCCGGCGCCGCTCCAACTCACGGTTTGCGTCGAGCCGGGTGAGCTGCTGTGTGCGTGACTGCCCGAGGCGCGCCAGTCCCAGTGGGACGGGGCGTCGGCCGGCGTTCCCAGCACCGGCATGCGTGCCGTGCGCAGCGGGCCGTGCGGACCGTCCCGCCAGGGCTGGATGTCGGCACGCAGCGAGAACGCCAGCGTGTGCTGCAGCGCCAGGCTGCCAGGCCCGCGCTGGTGCAGTTGCAGCGTGCCGGACCAGCGCGTCAGCGGTCGGGCATTGCTCCAGCGCGAGCCCACGCGAACGGCAACATGGCCGGCCGAACCAGGGCCACTCCGCGGCAGCGCGACGACCACCTCCTCAGGTGACCAGCGCAGCAAGGTGAGCTCGGTCGGCGCTTCGGGTTGCCAAGGCAGCCCTTCGTGGGTGTCTGGGGCGACGAGCTCCGTGCCGATCCACACCGCACCCGGCACGCTGCCAAAGGCGCCCTGCAGCACGAGCTGGCTTTCTCCCTCGGAGACGAGCAGGCGCTGGATGGTCGGCATAACCCCGCCCGGCTGGCCGCGCAGCACGGTGAAGTTGAACCGCGTGACGCCACCTTCTGTGGGGTCTTCGTAGCGCGTCAGGCCCTCGGCATCGGTACGCGCCAGGATGGCGACATGGTCGTGTGGCCGGTTCAGCGGCACCCCTTCGGCCGTCGCGCGATTGGTGGCGAGAAAGTCGTCCAGCAGCCGGTCGTTGACCGCACCGGCGCGGTGTACCCACACCGGCTTGTTCCAGCCGCCGTAGAGGGCAGCGCCGGCGGCGGCAAACGCGTCGCGCAGCGCTGGGTTGTCGCTGGCACAGGCATTGATCACCACCACGCTGTCTGACGAGAACCGCCAGCCGTAATGGCTGATGAAGGTGGGGGTGATCGCGAACATCGTGAGCGACTCCCAGCTGCCGCGCAGCCAGGCGATCGCCGCGATGTAGTAGATCAGCCGGCCCGCGGTCAGGTCTGCCTGATGGGCGGCAAGCGTGTGTTCTTCCACCATCGTCTCAGTGAGCAGCGCATGCGTCATGGTGCCATCCGCATTCAGCGTGCCGCCGTGGGTGGCCCAGTTCAGAAAGCCCAGCTCGGGCAGTGACTTCAGCGTTTCGACCTCCGCGAACTGGCTTCCAGGGATATCCCAGCCGGCGTCTCGCAAAGGGGTTTCGAATGGGTCGAAGCGCCCGATCTCGCCGTCCTCGCGCGGGTAAAGGGCGAAGCAGCAGAAGCTGCGCGCCGCGCGCGATACCGGCACGCCTGTCGGCCGGACGGCCGCGGGGCCGGCGGCGGTAGCTGCCGGGCCTGAGGCTGTCGCACCCGCGGTCGCGCTGGGGGCCATGGGAGCGGCGGACCGCGCCGCGGGGCGCGTGGCGGCAGGTGCCGGCGGGCTGCCGACCAGCAGCCAATGGCCATCGGCGAAGCGCGCGGCCACGCCGCCGTCGGGCATCACGTCGACGCGGCTGAAGCGGCCGCTGGCGCGCAGTGTGTCGGCGAGCTGCACCGGGTTGGCCTGAGCGGCGCCGGCGCGCAGACGGTCGAAGTCCGCCTGGGTTGCCGTGAGCGCTGCATGACGGGCTGCGATATCCGAGCCGCTGGGCTGGCCGCCGGGCTGGGGGGCAGGGGAAGTGTCGCTGCCACCGCCGCCACAGCCGACCAGGCCGGTTGGCAACGTAGCCCACGCGGTCAGGCTGGCGGCGCGGCGCAGCCATTCACGACGGAGTGGGGACGGCGGCGCATCGGCCGCAAGTTCTTCAGGGAGGGTATCGGACATCGTGAGAAATGCAGAGGGCCTGGGAGCGAAGTGACCTGCTAGTTACGCTGATAAGGGAAAACCAGTGTGTCTCTGTAGTCGCTGCGATTGGCACCGTTTTGCTTATGGCATCTCCTCTCGTGAGATTGAAAATCTCTGCATGGACCGAATTGACAGGGAAATCCTCAGCGTGCTCGCCGCTGATGGTCGCCGCTCCTATCGCGAGATCGGCGAAGCCGTGCATCTGAGCGCAAATGCAGTGGCCGAGCGGGTGCGGCGGTTGCTGAAGGAGGGGGCGGTCCGCGCGATTCGGGCCGACATCGATCCGGCCGTGGTCGGGCGGCCCGTCGAAGCCCAGATCGACGTGAAGCTGCGCCCGGGCATCAGCGCGGAAGACTTCGAGCGTGCATTGCTTCTGCTGCCGCAGGTCGTCAGCGCGACGCTGATGACGGGCACCTACGACTATGTTCTGCGCGTGGCCTGTACGGACCGCGCAGACCTCGTGCACGTGACCGAGACGCTGCGAAGCCGCAGCGGCGCTTTGGAAACCTACGGCCGCGTCATCCTGCGTGAGGTGCGTCTGCCGCCTTGGCGGTGTTGAGGCGCGGTGGTCGGGCTCGACAAAGCCCGTGCAATGCGCCGCACGCCGCACGCCGTCCGACGTGGTGTCGCATGAGTCGCGAACACCTAAACAAAAAGCCTTGTGAGTCAATGACTCACAAGGCTTTCGATCTGGTGGCGCTTCAGGGACTCGAACCCCTGACCTGTGGATTATGATTCCAGCGCAACCTTCGTTGAACCCCAATGAGCAATGTTGAGGTATTCTATGTAAATCAACAGCTTAGGCGTTCATTTGGCGAATTTCGTGTTGAGCAAGATTGGTCTTTTTCGATCTTTTTTGCCTACAAGTTGCCTACAGATTGCCTACAGGTCAACGAGGTGAGGATGAGCAAGGATAGCAGGGTGCGTTTGACGGCCGGCCGCGTGGCGGCCTTCACCTGTCCGGCGGGCAAGTCACAGTCCTTCCTATGGGACACGGATTCCCCCTCGCTCATGCTGCGCGCCACGCCCACCGGGCGCAAGACGTACGCCTTCGAGGGGCGGCTGAACGGCGCGACCATCCGCGTTGCCATCGGCACGGTTACGGACTGGACGCTCGAAGCGGCGCGCAGACGGGCAGGCGAGCTGAAGCAGATGGTCGATACCGGCCTTGATCCGCGCGAGGTTGAGAAGGACCGCCAAGCCGCCAGCGAGGCTAGGAAGCGCGAACAGGCCGCGCAGGTCGAAGCGGACCGCCTGGCCGGCGTGGCGTTCGGCGTGGTCTGGACCGAGTACCTGGAAGAACGCCGCGAGCATTGGGGGGCGGTGCACTATGCCGATCACGTCAAGATGGTCAAGGCGGGCGGCGAGCCAGTGAAGCGGGGCGTGAAGTTGACGCCGGGCGGCGAGCGCCCCAAGACCATCCCAGGGCCGTTGTTTCCCTTGCTGGACGTTCCGCTCCGCGAGCTGACGCCTGCGCGCGTGGAAGCCTGGGCCGTCGAGCAGGCCAAGACTCGGCCGACCTATGCGCGCCTGTGCTGGCGTTGCCTCAAGGTCTTCCTGAACTGGTGCGCCGAGCATCCAGACTACGCGCGCTTGTTGTCGACCGCGAATCCGGCCAAGACCAAGAAGGCGCGTGAGGCACTGGGCAAACCCGCCGTGAAGGATGACGCGCTGCAGCGGGAGCAACTGGCGGTCTGGTTTGCCGCTGTCCGAGCCATCGAAAACCCCGTCATCGCCGCCTATCTGCAAACCCTGTTGCTTACCGGGGCGCGGCCCGGTGAAGTGCTAACCCTGCAATGGGAGGATGTGAATACGCAGTGGAAGGGGCTCACGATCCGGGACAAGGTGGAAGGCGAGCGCGTCATCCCTCTGACTCCGTACGTGGCGAGCCTGCTGGAGTCGCTGCCGCGCCGCAATGAATGGGTGTTCTCCAGCACGCGGGCGCTGAGTCTCGACCCTGAAAGCATTAAGCGCAGGCAGGCCAAGCACGCGCGCAGAGGGTCAGTCGCGCCGGTTGGTGAAGTGACGCAGGGGAGCGCTTCGGGGCATCTCGTAGACGCCAGCGCGTCACATCGCTGCGCATGCGCGACCGCTGGCCTTGCAGGCTTGACCCTTCACGGGCTGCGCCGCAGCTTTGCGAGCCTGACGGAATGGCTGGATATACCTGCCGGTGTCGTTGCACAGATTCAAGGCCACAAGCCCAGTGCCACGGCCGAGAAGCACTACAAGCGGCGACCGCTGGACCTGCTCCGGGTCCATCATGAGCGCATCGAAGCCTGGGTTCTTGAGCATGCGGGCGTCCCGCTGCCGACCGTGGCGCCGTCGCAGGGCCTTAGGGTGGTTGCCTAAGGGGCCGGGTCTCGTCGTGCCGTTGAGGGGGTGCCGCGAGTCCCTAAGGGGCGCACCCTAAGGGGCAGTCCCTTAGGGTGGCGCGGCATCAACGTCAATCAACGGCAATGCAAAAATCCGGCAGTGACATACGCCGACGCACACCGCAGATGACAGCACCGTCCAGCATTGACATTGATTGCATCCTGAAAGAACGGTTCCCGCTGGCGGCGCTGATCCCGGCTGTTGAAAGCCTGCATGCGGCTATCGCCCAGCAGGTGCCGGAAGCCTCTTCGACGGACGCGGACCCGATGGCCGAGATGAAAGCGAAGGTCTTGGCAGCCCGCAAGGAACTTGCTGCGCTTCCTGCGGAACAGGTGGCGACGCTGGCGGCCCAGAGCAGGGCGCGCGCGCGTGCGCAAGCGGCGGCCCGTGATGCCCAACGTGCAGCGGAGAAGCAGGCTAAGCAGGACGCGGCGGAGAAGTCACGCTTCTACAACCAGCCGGCCGCACAGGCGCGGTTCGAGTTCTGGTGCAAGGCCGATTTTTGGACCGTGGATGAAGCTGCCGCGCTGCTGTTGGGGCGCGACCCGGAAGCGGTCAACCCCAAGACCCTTGCGCACGAACTGAGCCAGCCCACCGGCTTGATGGGCTTGGGGGAAAAGCCTGGACGCGCCAATTTCCATCGTGAATTCGACGAGTTGCGCATGTTGATGTTGCGGGCCGAGGCGCTGACTGGCCCAAGGCTGAAGCCATCAGTTGTTTTGGCATGGGTGCAACGGTCTGGCGTGGTCATTCCACCCCCGCGCATGGTGGCGTTGCTGTTGGCGTCATTGGCGGCTGATGACAGTGGCGCGGCAAAGTCGCAGCCTGCCATGCCGGTTGCGGAACCTGTAGTGCCAGCGCGCGGCACGGCGAAGCAGTGGACGCCGGAGCGGCTTGCTGCGCTGCGGGTCTATCGTGAGAAACATGGACCAGCCGCAGCAGCGGCGCATTTCGGCATTTCGACCAGCCGCATCCGGCAACTGCTGCCCGGTGACTCTGTGAAGCCCGCTGCGGCCAGCCCTTGGGCCGGGCTGACGCACAAGCTGAAGTAGCCCGGGCGTGGGCGTTAGGCCTAACGCGAGCCTAACGCCATGCCAAAGAAATTCGTTCTGCGACAGTGACTTAGCGGTCAACGCCCCCCGGCCGTTTGACCGTTAGGGGTCTTGCTCCCCGAATCTCCGTTCCGTCATCAACTCGCCTCTACAGGCACGATATGGAACGAAGCAAGATCAACCTGACCCCCCTTGACCGTGAAACCCGCGCCGCCTTGACGACGGCCGAAGCGGCCGGCCACCTCAACCGCGCCGAGCAGACGTTGCGCCTGTGGGCCATGCGCGAAAACGGCCCCATCCGCCCGCTGCGCATCAATGGCCGCCTGGCCTGGCCGACCGCCGAACTGCGCCGCCTGCTGGGGTGCGCCGTATGACCCATCCTATCGATACCGTCCTGGCCCGCGCAGAGGGCTTCGGCCTTAAGCAGCATGGTCCGTCGCGCTGGCGCTGCGCCTGCCCGGTCTGCGGGGGCCGCAACCGCTCGACGTTGAGCATCGGCGCGACCGACGATGGCGCCGTTTTGCTGAAGTGCTTCAAGTCCGAGTGCGACGCTGAAGCCATCGCTCGCGCCTTCGGGCTCGACATCGCCGACCTGTTCCCGCCCCGTGAGTCGCACGGAGCAGCCCAACGGCGCCGCCGCCTGCTGTCTGCCGGTCAGGCCCTGGAACTGCTGGAGGAGGAGGCAACGTTTCTTGCCGTGCTCGCCTCGGGTATGGCGCGCGGCCAGGAGGTCACCGTACAGGACCGCGACCGCGCACAACGCGCAGCCGGCCGCATCAGCTACCTGCGCCATGAGGCCCGCCAATGATCGACGAAGCGACCCGCAACGCCATTGATCGGGCCATGGACGCGGCGCACGACCCCAAGCCGGCATCCGCGCTGCGTGCGCTGGACGTTCACGACCTGGCCCGCATCCCATTCAAGCCCCGCGCCGAGATGCTGGCGCCCTGGCTGCACTCTCAAGACCTATGCATGGTCTACGCGGCACGCGGCATCGGAAAAACGCATTTCGCGCTGTCGGTTGCCTATGCCGTCGCCACGGGTGGCAGCTTCGGACCGTGGCAGGCACCGCAGCCGCGAAAGGTGCTCTACCTGGACGGCGAGCTGCCCGGGTCCGTGATGCAGCAGCGTTGCCTGATGCACTGCCCGGATGCTGAGCCGCTACCCGGCTATCTGCGCGTGCTGACGCCGGACATCGTGCCGGAAGACGAAACCCTGCCCGACATCTCGACGCCGGAAGGACAAGCCGCAATCGAGCTGTCCATTGATCCAGACACGGAATTGATCGTTGTCGACAACCTCAGCGCCTGGGCGCGCACTGGCCGCGAGAACGACGCCGAGAGCTGGCACCCCATCGCGACCTGGCTGCTATCGCTGAGGCGGCGCGGCATCGCCGTCCTGCTCGTTCACCATGGCGGCAAGAACGGCCAGCAACGTGGCACCAGCAAGAAGGAAGACCTGCTGGATGTCGTCATCAGCCTATCCCGCCCCAAGGACTACGACCCACAGCAGGGCGCCGTCTTTGTCCTGGAGTTCACCAAGGCCCGCAATCTCACGGGCACCGAGGCGGAGAGCCTGGAATTCACGCTGGGCGGCGACGAGAACCGCGCGCTCTGGAGCTACAGCAGCGCCGAGGCTTCCACCGTAAGCGCGGCCTCACCACCCTCTTGACCTAGACGTCGAGTACGTGGCGCAGCAGCTCGAAGCCGACGCGCCAGTTGCGGCCGTCCATGGCTTGCAGTGTGGCAG
>NZ_DASWYS010000257.1:0-3396 GCF_036404855.1 Roseateles sp. | reverse complement strand
AGTCCGGCCATTCCCCTCCGGCTTCGTCTTCGCGACGCAGCCGATCCGCGCGCGTCCCCACACCGGGCGCCGCCTCGTTCACGCATCCCCCATGGAAATTGCCCTACTGCTCGCCCTTATCTTGGTCAACGGTGTCTTCGCGATGTCCGAGATCGGCCTGGTCACCGCCCGCAAGGCCCGGCTCCAACGCCTCATCGACGAGGGCGACAACAGTGCCGCCGTCGCGCTGCAACTCGGCGCGGACCCCACGCGCTTCCTCTCCACCATCCAGATCGGCATCACCTCCATCGGCGTGCTCAACGGCATCGTCGGCGAGGCCGTGCTGGCCGGCCCGCTGGCCGAGTGGCTGCTGAGCCTGGGCATGCCCGCGGCCTATGCCAGCGGCACGGCCACCGGCCTGGTGGTCGTCGTCATCACCTATTTCTCCATCGTGCTGGGTGAACTCGTCCCCAAGCGCCTGGGCCAGTCCCACCCGGAACGGGTGGCCCGCCTCGTCGCCCGGCCCATCTCGGCCCTGGCGATCGCCACCAAGCCCTTCGTCGCCCTGCTGGCCGGCTCGACGAACACGCTGTTGCGCCTGCTGGGAGTGCGCGACCAGGGCGCGTCCGCGGTGACCGAGGAAGAAATCCACGCGCTGCTGGCCGAGGGCACCAGCGCTGGCGTCATCGAGTCGCACGAGCACACAATGGTGCGCAACGTGTTCCGCCTCGACGACCGCCAGATCGCCTCGCTGATGGTTCCGCGCGCCGACATCGTCTGCCTCGACCTCGATCAGGGCGTCGACGACAACCTGGCCGTGCTGACGGCATCCCATCACGAGCGCTTCCCCGTCGTCCGCGGCAGTCTGGACCACATCGCCGGCGTGGTGAGCGCGCGCCAGATCCTGACGCGCCAGCTCCACGGCCAGACGCTGCTGCCCGAGGCCGGCATGGAAGAGCCACTCTATGTCCCCGAGACGCTGACCGGCATGGAGCTGCTGGAGAACTTCCGCGGCAGCAACGTGCACATGGCCTTCGTCATCGACGAGTACGGCGAGATCCAGGGCCTGGTGACGCTGCAGGACCTGGTGGAAGCCATCACTGGCGAGTTCCAGCCGCGCGACCCGGCACAGGCTTGGGCCGTGCAGCGCGACGATGGATCCTGGCTGCTGGACGGGCACATCCCGGTGCCGGAGCTCAAGGACCGGCTGGCGCTGGATGCCGTGCCCGAGGAAGAGCGCGGCCGCTACCACACGCTCAGCGGCATGATGATGCTGCTGACCGGCCGCCTGCCGCGGGTGGCCGAGGCGGTGGACTGGGAGGGCTGGCGCCTGGAGATCGTCGACATGGACGGCAAGACCATCGACAAGGTGCTGGCAACGCGGCTGCAGGAGCCGGCCGCCGAACCGGCCGTCAAGGCGGCATGACGCGATGACCGCCCGCCAACATCGCATCACCGCCCGGCTCTCAGCCGCCGTCGCCGCGCTGCTGCTGTGCGCTTGCGACGGCTACCCCAGCGAAGACACCGTCCCGCCCAACCCCTTCGACATCGGCAATGCAGAACGGCTGCAGGCGCTGGAAGCGCTAGGCGCCAAGGCCTACCGCGGCGAGCGCAGCCGCTTCGCGCTGGACGGGGACTGCACGCTGCGCGTCACGCGAAGCAGCGGCCCGCAGCGCGAGCGCTTCGATCAGGCGTTGGTACCGGGCATGCACGTCGGCATCAGCTTCGACAAGGCCGAGCGCGTCTTCGAAGTCCATCTGCTGTCCGACAGCGGCCCCCAAGCCCGGCGCCTGGGCCTGCTGCTGCGCAGCTCGGCCTGGATGCAGGCCGCCCAGGCGGACCTGCTGGTGCAGCTGATGATCCGCGACTGCGCGAGCGCCGCGGACCTCAACGCCGCGCCGGCGCCGCCACCGCCACGCACAGCGCCGACAACGCAAAGCCCGCCAGCGCCAGCGGCGACAGCCGCTCGCCCAATGTGAGGAAGCCCATCAGCGCCGACACACCCGGGATCAGGAAGAACAGGCTCGCCACCTGCCCCGCCAGGCCGCGGCGGATCATGATGAACATCAGGCTGAAGGCACCGATGGAATTGACCAGGCCCAGCCACAGCCAGGCGCCGACCAGTTCCACCGTCCAGTCGATCGCGAAATGCTCGCTGGGCCAGGCCATGAGCCCGACCGCCAGTGCGGACACGGCCATCTGGATGCCCGCGCCACTGCGCAGATCCATGTGGGCGCAGTAGCGCTTCTGGTACAGCGTGCCGCCCACGAGGCCCAGCAAGCCCAGGCCAGCCACCGCGTACGCGGGCCAGGCGCCGCCCAGCGGCTTGTCCATCACCACCCAGGCCACGCCCACAAGGCCGCCCAGCAAGCCCAGGCCCTGGCGCAGGTTCAGCCGCTCGGCCAGCCACAGATGGGCGCCCAGCGCGGTAGCCAGCGGCATCAGGCCGATCAGCAGCCCGGCCACGCCCGCGGTCAAACCCCACTGCAGCGCGAAATAGATGCAGGAGAAGTGCAGCACCTGCATCAGCAGGCCCACGACGGCCAGATGGCCCCAGGCCCGCGCGCGGTGCGGCCAGGGTGCGCCGGTGGCCAGCGCGACGGCAACCAGCACGACAGCGGCGAGACCGAAGCGCAACGTCAGCAGCGTCAGCGGCCCGGTGTGCGGCAGCGCCAGCTTCCCGGCCACATAGCCACTGCTCCACAGCACGATGAAGAGCAACGGCAGGCTGGACGCAGCCACGGCGGCCAGCAGCCGCTCGAACAGACCGGGCGGGAAGGAACGGGCGGGAAGGCTGGGCGTCAGGGTGGACATGGCGCGACTCCTTGAAGGGCAGGACGCGACTCTAGAAATAGGCAGATCAGGACACAATCCGGCAGAAAGTTGATTCAGAGTTTCCAAACGGAGCACAGCCATGGGCCGCCTCGAAGACCTGCATGCCTTTGCCCGCGTCGTCGACGCTCGCGGCTTCTCGGGTGCAGCACGGCTGCTGGGCACGACAAAGTCCGCCGTCAGCAAGCAGGTCGTGCGGTTGGAAGACCAGCTCGGCACGCGGCTGCTGCACCGCACCACGCGCAGCGTCAGCCCCACGGCCGAGGGGCGCGCCGTCTATGAGCGCGCCCTGCGGCTGCTGGACGAGTCGCTGGCGTTGGAGACGGAGCTGGCCGGGCGTCGCGACGAGCCGCGCGGCGTCTTGCGCATGTCCGTTTCGACGGCGTTCGGCAACCTGCAGTTCACGGCGCTGCTGTCCGAGTTCTGCGCCCGGCATCCGCAGCTGGACGTCGTGCTGGGCCTGAACGACCGCTACGTGGACCTGGCCGAGGAAGGCTTCGACGTGGTGCTGCGACTGACACGCAAGCCCTCCGACGGGCTGGTGGCACGCCGTCTGGCGGCCATCCGCTTCGTGCTGTGCGCCTC
>NZ_DASWYS010000256.1:0-2876 GCF_036404855.1 Roseateles sp. | reverse complement strand
GTGTTGCGCTGATGTACTCAGGCCCGTTGTCACAGCGAATGACTTGGGGTTTGCCACGCCACTGCATGATTTGCTCCAAGACCCGAATCACACGTAGCGAGGGCAATGAGAAGTCGACCTCAATGCGTGGAAATCAACAGCAAGACCACGGCATGCTCCAGCCCACCTCGAACGGCAAAGCGGTCTGGCGCGCGACCGTGACCAGCACGACCGGCTGGTCCCATTCGTTCACCCTGTTGCGTCTCGCTCCCGCGCTGATCTGGGAGTCTGGCGAGCGACCAGCACCTTTCGCGGGGACGGTAGAGATCGACGCGACGCCCGCGGAAAACGACGCCAGCATGTCGGCTCCCGCGCCTTCCGTCTCGGTGAACCCAGCGCAGGGAGGTCAAGAGCCTCCGATTCGGGAGGGCGACAGCACCACCATCGTTTCACCGCCCGCAGCCCAGCCCGTGCCCGACGTCATGGAGGATTTGCTCGCGATGGTGGGCTTGGGTGAGTCGGCCGGCGTTGGCCAGGATGCCGAGGAGTTCCTCCACAACCCGCGCCAGCAACAGCCGCGACGTCCATTCCATCGCCTGCACCTGCACCCGCGCCTACGCCTGGGCCATCGGCAACGAAGCCATCCGGGGAACAGTTCATGGTTTGGCTGAAGCAGGGAATCGCCTCACGACGGCTCATCATCAACGACGCGAAGGCACTCGTGCATACGGTGAATGACACGGCCTACCTGGTCAGCCCGGGTGTGTTCCAACGCTATGCGCAGGAGCATCCCGAAGTGGCCGCACTCGCCAAGCAGGAGAATCAACAGGATTGGCAGTGGGTGCAGAAGCGCTTCGAGAAGCTGCAGCTACATCGAAAGCAGCCCAATGGCCTGAACATTTGGACCTGTGAAGTCACGGGCCCGAGGAAGTCCCGCCGACTCCATGGCTACCTCCTCGAAGATGGGTCCTTGGCACTCGCCGAAATACCGCCCGCTAACCCCTATCTTGCTCTGACTCAGGAAGGATGACGCGATTGGGGCATTGATCGCCACCGTCGTGTGGCGACGATCAATGTCCCGCGAAAATTGGCAACATTTGGCGAACTGAGCTACTCGGCCCGCGCCAACTCCTGTGCAAGGAACGGAGCGGTTCTGCTGCCAGACGTTCGGGCCACCTGCTGAGGGGAGCCCGCCACCACGATGCTGCCGCCGGCAGCGCCTGCACCAGGCCCCACGTCGATCACCCAATCGGCCTGGGCCACCGCGCGCATATCGTGTTCGATCATCACTACGGTATTGCCGGCATCGACCAGGCGCTGCAACTGCACCAGCAGCCGGTCGGCGTCCGACGCATGCAGCCCGGTAGTCGGCTCGTCGAGCACGTACAGGCTTCGGCCGCGCTGGCTGCGCTGAAGCTCGGTCGCCAGCTTGATACGCTGCGCCTCGCCACCGGAAAGCTCGGTGGCCGGTTGCCCCAGGCGCAGGTAGCCCAGTCCGATATCGCGCAGCAGTTGCAGTGGCCTTGTCACAGCGTCTTCACCCGCGAAGAATTCGCTGGCTTCGTCCACGGTCATCTGCAGCACCTCGGCGATGTTGCGCCCGTTCCATTGCACCTTCAGCGTGGCCTCGTTGTAGCGTGCGCCATGGCACGTCGGGCACGGCGCGTACACGCTGGGCATGAACAGCAGTTCCACGCTGACGAAGCCCTCGCCCTCGCAGGTCTCGCAGCGCCCCTTGGCGACGTTGAACGAGAACCGTCCGGCATCGTAGCGGCGGCGTCGCGAATCGGGCGTGGCAGCGAACAGCTTGCGCACATGGTCGAACAGGCCCGTGTAGGTGGCCAGGTTCGACCGCGGCGTGCGCCCGATCGGTTTCTGGTCCACCTGCACCAGACGCTGTACGGCGTCCACGTCGCCCGCCAGATGGCCGCCGGTCGCTTCGATCACTGCCGGCCCTTCGCTGGTGGCGCTTTCGGCTACATCGTCTTCCGGCTCGTGGCCCAGGTGCAGCAGCACCAGCTCCGGCAGGGCCTGCGCGACGAGACTGGACTTGCCCGAGCCGGAGATGCCGGTGACGGCCGTCAGCACGCCCAGCGGAATGCGCGCATTCACGCCATGCAGGTTGTGGCGGTGAATGTCCTGCAGCTCCAGCCAGCCGGTCGCTTCGCGTGCCCGGCTTCCCGGCGCGGGGATCTCATCGAACAGGTAGCGTGCAGTACGCGATTCGGCAATCTTGCGCAGGCCATCCGGCTCGCCGCTGTAGAGCACGCGGCCGCCACGCTCCCCAGCATCCGGCCCGACATCCACGAGCCATTGCGCGCGGCGCATCAGATCCAAGTCGTGCTCCACCACGAACACCGAGTTGCCGGCGTCGCGCAGCCGGTCGAGTGCGTCGTACAGGGCCTGGCTATCGGAGGGGTGCAGGCCCGCGGAGGGCTCGTCGAGCACGTACACGACACCGAACAACAGGGAACTCAATTGCGTGGCCAGCCGCAGGCGCTGCAACTCGCCGGCCGAAAGCGTCGGCGTGGCCCGGTCCAGCGTCAAGTAGCCCAGGCCCAGCCCACGCAGTTGGCGCAGGCGTGCCATCACGCCACCGGCCAGGCGCTGCGCGGCGAGGCGCTTTTCTTCCGATAGCGCCGAGGTGCGGCGCACGTCGGGCGATACCGCATGGACGGCGCGACCGGAGGCCGCGCGTTCGGCACGGTCGCGTCGGGTCGCTTCCTTGTCCGTAGCCGCCCCCGCTGCATGGGCGCGGAAATCGCCCTGGGCAATGGGTTCGAGCAAGGCCGCCAACTGGTCCAGCGGCATCTGCATGAACGCGCCGATGTCCACGCCGGCGAAGGTGACCGACAGCGCCTCGGGCTTGAGCCGCTTGCCGTGGCAGGTGGGGCACG
>NZ_DASWYS010000255.1:0-5565 GCF_036404855.1 Roseateles sp. | reverse complement strand
GCCCATGCCCGCCAGGCCGTCCGGACCGCGCAGGCCGCGCTGGAGGTCGCGCAGCGCCAGGTGGACGCCGCCCGCGCCGGCGTGCAGGGCGTGGCGCTGGCCCAGCACCCCGCCGTGCTGGCCGCGCGTGCGGACTATGTGGCGGCCTGGCTCGCGCTGCGCCGCAATGCGGTCGTCTCGCCGGTGTCCGGCTACGTCGGCAAGCGCAGCGTGCAGGTGGGCAGCCGCGTGATCCCGGGCACGGCGCTGATGTCCATCGTGCCCCTGGAGCAGCTCTGGGTGGACGCCAACTTCAAGGAGTCGGAGCTGCGCAACCTGCGCGTCGGCCAGGCGGCCACGCTGGAAGCCGACACCTACGGCGGCAAGGTCGAGTACCACGGCAAGGTGCTGGGCCTGTCGCCCGGCACGGGCAGCGCGTTCTCACTGCTGCCGGCGCAGAACGCGACCGGCAACTGGATCAAGGTCGTGCAGCGCGTGCCGGTGCGCATCGCGCTGGACCCGGCCGAGCTGCGCGAGCATCCGCTGCGCGTGGGCCTGTCCATGGACGTGACCGTCGACACGCACGACACCGGGGGCGCGGTGCTGGGCAGCCCGGCGCCGGCCACGCCCGCCTACAGCACGCAGGCGCTGGGCCAGCCGCTGCAGCAGGCCGAGCACGCGGCCGACGCCATCATCGCGAGGCAGTCGGCCCGCGGCTGAGGCGGCTTTCCCGGCCATCGCCGCATCAGTGGCGCAATCCGGGGCCAGTTCGGGCTTTGCAGGGCGGCTTTGTGTCAGCCCGGACATCGCGCGCATACGAACGCTTGACGCGTGCCCAGAAGAATGAATCGTCCCGCCGGCCTCCGAAGGATCTGGCCGCGGGGCGATCCACAACCCTTCTGAAGGAGCAGCCAATGAGCACGATCAGCGGTCTGGGCGGTGCCAACCGGGCCTGGGACAGCGCGCCATCAACCCGCAAGGCCGAACACGATGCGCGCTTGTTCACCAAGGTGGACAGCGACGGCAGCGGAGGCGTCGACGCGACGGAACTGGCGGCGATGCTGAAGCACGGCAACCCGACCGACGACACCGACAGCGCAGCGCTGCTCAAGCAGATGGACAGCGACGGGGACGGCAGCCTGTCCAGCGACGAGCTGAGCCAGGGCATGCGCGACCTGATGCCGCCGCCGGCCTCGACACTGGACTTCGCGCAGGCCCGTGCCGGCTCCGGCGACGAGGAGGACGGTGACGCCGATCCTTTCGCTGCGCTGGACACCGACGGCGACGGCCAGCTCTCGCGCGCTGAGTTCGAGGCCGCACGCTCGCAGCAGGGGGCACAAGGATCACAAAGCCCGCAAGGGCCGCAGGGCGCCGGCGGTCCGCCGCCCGCCCAAGCCGGTGGCGGCACGCCGGCGACGTCGGCCTCATCCTCCGCCAGCCTCGACCCGCTGGACACCAACCAGGACGGCACCGTGTCCGAGATCGAGAGGCTGGCTGGCCAGCTCAAGGAGCTGGCGAAGGCGGGCGCCGGTGCAGACGGGCAGGGCGCGACGTCCGACATCGCTGTGCTGGCCCAGAAGCTCTACGACCAGATCAGCAGGAACTGGCTCCAGCCGACCGCCCAGAGCCAGGGCGTGGACACCCGCGCCTGATTCAGCCCAGCCGGTCGGCCACCACGTCCGCCAGTGCGAGCGAGGCCGTCAACCCTGGCGATTCGATGCCCAGCAGGTTGACCAGTCCCGGCTGCACGTCGATGCGGAAGTCTGCTGCCGGCTCGCCCGGGCCGCTGAGCTTGGGGCGGATGCCGGCGTAGGCGGGCATCAGGGCACCCGCCGGCAGGTCTGGCCAGTAGCCGCGCACCTCGGCCTCGAAGGCCGGCGCGAGCGCCGGGTCGACCGCATAGTCCAGCCCGGCCGGGTCGGCGTCGGGCAGCCATTGCACGTCCGGCCCGAAGCGGGCCTGGCCGCCCAGGTCCAGCGTCAGATGCACGCCCAGGCCGCCGTCGACCGGCAGTGGGTAGATCAGTCGCGAGAACGGCGCACGCCCGGCCAGCGCGAAGTAGTGGCCGCGCGCAAAACGCAGGGGCGCCGCCACGGCGCCGAGCGAGGCCGACACCTGCGCCGCGAACAGTCCGGCGGCATTGACGACGTGGCGTGCGCCCAGCTCGAAGTCCCCCACCCGCAGTCGCCAGCCATCCCCGTGGCGCAGGCCGCCGCCTACCGGACTCGCGAGGGCCAGCGTCGCACCGGCCCGTTCCGCGTCACCCAGCAGGGCAGTCATCAGCCCGTGGCTGTCGACGATGCCGCTGGAGGGGGACCACAGCGCGCCCTCGGCCCGCAGCGCCGGCTCCAGCGCCTGCACCGCGTCCCGGTCCAGCAGCTCGAGATCCGCGACGCCGTTGGCCACCCCCTGGGCAGCCAGCACCTGCAGCCGCGGCAGGTCGGCCGCGCGCGTGGCGACGACGAGCTTGCCGCAGCGCCGGTGCGCGACGCCGCGCGCCTCGCAGTAGTCGTAGAGCAGTTGCCGGCCGCGCACGCACAGCCGCGCCTTGAGGCTGCCGGCCGGGTGGTAGAGCCCGGCATGGACGACCTCGCTGTTGCGCGAGGAGATGCCGGTGCCGATGGCCCCCGCCGCCTCGATGATGACGACCTCCCGCCCGCGCAGCGCCAGTTCGCGCGCCACCGCGAGGCCCACGACGCCGGCGCCGATGACGGCGACTTCCACCTGATCCATGGGCGCAGTGTGCCTTGCCTAGAATGCGGTCCTCGCCGCGGCGGATACCGCGGCGCCGTCCCGCCGAGGGGTGCTGCGACGGAGGCCGGGTGCCTCCGCCACGCTCGGTGGTGGCGTCAGCACAAGGGCGCCCTCTGTAAAGAAGAGGCTCTCTTGCATCCGTCAACGTCCGCATCGATACGCACCATCCTGCCGCTGGCCTTCGTCACCGGCGTCAGCATGGCGGCGATGGACCTCTACCTTCCGGCCGTGCCTGCGCTGCAGGTGGGCATGGGCATCAGCATCTCGCTGGCGCAGGCCACCGTTGCTGTCTATCTGGCGGGCCTGGCCGCCGCCCAGTTGCTGTGGGGGGAGCTGCTGAACCGCCTGGGTCCGCGCCGCTGCATGGAAGTCGGCCTGGCGTTGCTTGCCCTGACCAGCCTGGGCTGCGCACTGGCCCCCAACATCGAGACGCTGCTGGTGCTGCGCCTGCTGCAGGGCGTCGCGGCTGCGGCGGCCACCGTCGTGGCGCCCACCGTCGCGCGCGCCACGCTCGCCGACGCCGATGTCGTGCGTGGCATCGCCGCCATCTCCATGGTGGAGGCCATCGTGCCGGCCGCCGGACCCGTGCTGGGCGCGCTGATGCTGACCCTGGTGGACTGGCGCGGCACCTTCTGGGTGCTGGCAGGCCTGTCGCTGCTGGTGCTGCCCTGGGTCGTCAAGATTGCGCCGCGCCAACTGCCCGGGCTCAACATGGCCCATGACGCGAGCTACGCGGCCATCCTGCGCAACCGCAGCTACCTGCGGCTGGCGCTGTCGCACGCCCTGTGCATCGGCGCGCTGCTGACCTTCCTGGCCAGTGCGCCGCAACTGCTACAGCATGCGCTGGGCCTGGGCTCCAGCGCCTTCGCGCTGCTGCAGGTGCTGGGCGTGGGCAGCTTCATGCTGTGCGCGTCGCAATCCGGCCGGCTGGCCCAGCGGCTGGGCCATGCGCGTGCCGTCCGGCTGGGCGCCTCGGTGCAGGTGACGGCCTGTGCGCTGGCGCTGATCGGGGCGTTGCTCGGGGCGCTGCCCTATGCGGCGGTGGCGGCGTACTGGATGTGCTTCTGCGGCTCGCTGGCCATCCGCGGTCCGGCCACCTTCGTCGATGCGCTGGCCGTGCCGCCCGCGCAGATGGGCCGCGCAACGGCCATGCTGGTGCTGGCCCTGCTGGCGGCGGGCGCCCTGGGCACGCAGCTCGTGGCGCCGTTCCTGGGCGGCGAGGCCAGTGCGGTGCCGGTGTTCTGCGGCGTGCTCGTCCTGCTGCTGGCGAGCGCCGCCCTGGTGTGGCGCTACCCGGAACTGGCTAAGGCTTGACGTCGAGCGCGCGGAACGAGCGTTTGGCTTTGTCCGCGTCCTTGCAGGCCTGCTTGCCCACCTTGATCCCGCCGTCGTCGCTGAGCAGCGTGACCTGGCCGTCGGGCCAGGCGAACAGTGCTTCCGGCCTCAGCGTGCCCAGCTCAACCTTCAGGGCCACGGGCGCTTCGCCCGGCTTGCCGCTCCAGCGGAACAGCGCAAACGTGCCGTCGTCGGCCGCCGGGCCGGCAGCGACCAGGTAGCCATTGCCCACCCGTTCGAGGGAGCGCACGCCGCGGCCGCCCAGGTCCAGGCGGAGGGCGGCGCCGAAGCGCGCCGGGCCCTTGCCGTCGACCAGCTCGGCCGGATTCAGCAGCGGGATGACGATGGCCAGGCCTTGCGGGATGGGATTGCGCAGCCCGATCAGCAGGCTGCCGTCGGGGGCGGCGGCCAGTCCTTCAATGTTGAAGCCGCCTTGCGCCTCGGCCGCACGCTGGGCCGCATCGGACAGCTTCAGCGTCGCCAGGACAGGTGCGGCCAGCAGGTCGGCCAGCAGGGCGGTGTAGGGGGTGCCGACGGGTTCGACCGTCGTGCCGCGGATCGCGGTGGCGAAGAAGCGCTGCCGGTCCTCGCGCGGCTTGCCGGCGCTGTTGCGCGCATGCGAGGTGATCCAGTAGATGCGGTCGCCCACCTGGGCAGCGCCTTCGAGGTCGGCTTCCTTGTCCGCCTTGAGGAACTTGTCGAGCACCACCTCACCGACGCGGCGGGCTTCGCCACGCCGGTAGAGGGTGAGCTTGTTGTGCTCATCGTCGGCGACGATGAAGTGCCGCGCGTCGAGGGCCACGGCCGCCGAGGCGTCGCAGAGTCCCTCGTAGCGCGCTTGCGCACCGGCCGCACCCGCCACCGCACCCAGCAGCAGCGCGGCCAGCGTCTTCATGCGGCCAGCGGCTCGGTGCGTTCCGTCAGCCAGGCCAGGGCCGCGCCGCCGACCTTGGGGGCCAGGCGTTCGCGCACCGTCGCGTGGTAACGGTTCAGCCAGTCGATCTCGTCGGCGCGCAGCAGGCTTGCATCGATGCAGCGCGTGTCGATGGGGCACAGCGTCAGCGTCTCGAACTCCAGCATCTCGCCGAAGGCGTTGTTCTCCGGCGTGGCGAGGGCGACGTTGAGCACCAGGTTCTCGATGCGCACGCCCCACAGCCCCGGCCGGTACAGGCCCGGCTCGATGGAGGTGATCATGCCGGGTTCCATGGCCATGGCCGCCTCGCCGATGGCCTTGGAGATGCTCTGCGGGCCCTCATGCACGTTCATGAAGTAGCCCACGCCGTGACCCGTGCCATGGCCGTAGTCCAGGCCATGCTCCCACAACGGCGCGCGGGCGATGGCATCCAGCATGGGGCTGAGCGTGCCGCGCGGGAAGCGGGTGCGCGACAGCGCGATGGTGCCCTTGAGCACCAGCGTGTAGTCGCGCTTTTGCGCGGCGCTCACGGTGCCGATGGGCCAGACGCGGGTGATGTCCGTCGTGCCGCCGAGATACTGTCC
>NZ_DASWYS010000254.1:0-38757 GCF_036404855.1 Roseateles sp. | reverse complement strand
CGCCCGCCATGGCGCCTGTCGCCGGACTCGGCACCAGCGCGGGCCCGGCGCCCTCGTCGGCGCGCAGCAAGGCCACCAGCCAGGCTGACGAAGTGATGGCCCAACTGCAGCGCGTGCTGGCCCGGCATGTGCCAGGTTTCCCGGTCACTCGCAGCCAGTTGCCGGCGCGTCCCGGCGCCGGGAGGCCCAGCCTCGCGGACATGACGCCCGGTCAGGCCGGCGGCTCGGGTCTGGCAGGCGCCGAGGCGCTGCCAGCGTCCGGCGCCAGGCCCTCGCTGGCGGATGTGCCATCAGCCGCCGCGTCGCCGCGGCTGATGGGCGCCATCAAGCATGCGCAAGAGTCACTCCAGCGCCGCGCCGCCGTGGGCGCGGACAGTGCGGGTGTCGCGGCGAGCGCGCCGCGAGCACTGGAGGAGATCGGCGCCCGCAACCAAGCCTTCAAGCAGGTCCTGAAGCAGGCTGCCAGCAGCCCGGCCGAGCGCGCGACCATCGAGATCGTCGCGATGATGTTCCAGAGCATCCTGACCGAGGAGCGCATCCCGGCCACGGTGCGGGTCTGGTTCGCGCGTCTGCAGATGCCGGTGCTGCGCGTAGCGGTCAGCGAACCCGACTTCTTCGCCGCCGCCGACCATCCGGCGCGTCGTCTGATCGACCGCATGGGCGCGTGTGTGATGGGTTTCAACACAGCGCAGGCCAGCAGCCCTGGTGCAGAGCGTGCCAGCAACGACGCGCTGGAGCGGGAGATCAAGCGCGTCGTACAGGTCGTCGAGGCTTACCCGGACACCGGCCGGCGTGTCTTCACCACCGTGCTGACCGAGTTCGAGAAATTCCTCGACCACTATTTCGAGAACGAGAACCAGGCCTCCAAGCGCGGCGTGTCGCTGGCCCAGCAGGTCGAGCAACGCGAGACGCTGGCCATCCAATACACCATCGAGTTGCGCAAGATGCTGTCCGAGGTGCCGGTGCAAGACGGCGTGCGCGACTTCCTCTTTCATGTCTGGGCGGATGTGCTGGCCGTCACCGCGGTGCGGGTGGGGGCCCAGTCCGATGTCACCAAGGCCATGAAGCGCGCGGCGGCCGATCTGATCTGGAGCGCCAGCGCCAAGGCCTCGCGAGAAGAACGGGCCGAGGTCATCCGCCGTCTGCCGCTGCTGCTCAAGACCTTGCGCGACGGCATGGGTCATGCGGGCTTGCCGACCGAGAAGCAGGACGAGCACGTGCGCCAGCTCAACAACGCGCTGGCCGCGGCGTTCACGGCCAAGACGGCCGCCATCCCGCGTGAGCGCCTGGACGAGCTGATGGACCAGCTCGATACGCTGGAGGCCATGCTGCCCGAGGACATCGAGGGCGAGAGCCATGTCGACGAGATGCTGGTGCGGGACCTCTCCGGGCACGAGTCCGAGGGCATGGAGGTCGTCGCCGAGGGTGGCTCGGCACCGACGCCCGCCATGGTCGCCTGGGCGCGCGAGCTGCAGGTCGGCGGCTGGTTCATGCTGGACTACCGCGGCCGCAACGAGCAGGTGCAGCTGGCCTGGCGCGGCCTGCGCAAGCAGTTGGCGCTGTTCGTCACCCCGCAGGGCCGCGGCGTGCTGTTCTCGCTGAATCGCATGGCAGCCTTCCTGCAGGCCGGCCTGCTGCTGCCGGCCCAGGACGAGGCACTGACCGTGCTGGCCACGCGCAAGGCGTTGGCCAAGCTGGATGCGGACCCGAGCGGGCTGCTGAGCTAGTCGGGTCGTTTGCCGTCGTTCGGGCGACGCACAAATAGCAACGGCGCCCGAGGGCGCCGTTGCTATTTGGAGCGGCAGTTCAGTGGATCAGCCGGTCTTCCGGGGCCACGAACAGCTCGTCCAGGATGAGCGCATCGGGCTCCTCGCCCAGGCTCCAGAACACCATCAGCACGATGATCTTCAGGTCTTCTAAGTCCATCGGGCTGCCGCCGACGGCCATCGCGCGGTCGATGACCATTTCGCGCATCGCGCCGGGCAGCACGCCTGCTGATTCCAGGAAGCTGATGAAACTGATGGAGGCTTCGCCCAGGTGATCGACCTCGGCTGCGGAGTAGACACGCAGTGCGTACTCACTTTGTTCGCCGTGATAGGCCTCACCTGCGGCGGCCAGGCCTTCCAGCCAGGACAGCGCCTCCTGGATCTCGTCGGTCTCGAAGCCCACCGCCGTCAGCTTGCGTGCGAGCTGGGCATGGTCGGGACAGGCATCCGGCCGCCAGTAGGTTTCGTACAGATAAACCAGGACATCAAGCATCGTGAGCTGATGATAGCCCAGGGCCCGGCAGGCATCGGACGCGAATAACCCCTCGGATCCGGCTCTGATATCCAGGGTTAAGCTCGTCATCCCCGCTGTCGGCGCTGGTACAGCTGGCCGGCCAGGTGGGCGACCTGGCCACCGAGTTCCAACTCCAGCAAGGCGGCGCTGAGGTCGGCCGCGGACCAGCCGCAGCGGGCCAACAGGGCGTCGAGGCTGACGGGGTCGAAGCCCATCGCATCCAGCAATGCCTGCCGCTCATGAGACGTCTTGGTGGCTTCTTCGGGTTCGACCGGCGCCTGGTGCGGCGCCGGGGTCAAACGCTGCAGTTCCGCCAGCGCCTCCTGGGCCGATTCGATCTGCTTGGCGCCCTGTTGAATCAGGGTATGGCAGCCGCGCGCCTGGGACGCGTGGAGGGGGGTGGGAGTGGCGAACACCTTGCGACCGGCCTCGGCTGCCCGGCGCGCTGTGATCAGCGAGCCCGACGGCGCGGCCGCCTCGATGACGAGGCAGCCTTGGGCCAGGCCTGCAATGATGCGGTTTCGTCTGGTGAAGTTGGCCGGCAGGACCGGCATGCCCAGCGCTTGCTCGCTGACGACGAGGCCGCCGCCCGCGAGCAGGCGCGCCGCGAGTGACTTGTTGTGGCGCGGGTAGACCTGGTCTAGCCCGGTGCCAACGACCGCAATGGTGGCGCCAGTGGCATCCAGCGCGCCCTCGTGGGCCGCGGCGTCCACGCCGGGTGCCAGGCCCGAGACGATGGTGTAGCCGGCTTGGGCCAGCTCGCGGGATAAGGTGCGTGCGCGATCGCAGCCTTGGGCCGAGGGGTGGCGGCTACCCACCACGGCGATGGACGGCGCCCCCAGCAACTTGCGCCGGCCCTGCAGCCACAGCAGCGGTGGTGGGTCGGTGGTGGCCAGCAGGCGCGGCGGGTAGTCGGGGTCACCGAACGCAAGCAGGCCGTGACCCGGTTCGGCCAACCACGCACCAGCGCGCGCGATCAGCGCGTCGAGGTGTCCGGGCGGCCGGCTCAAGGCTTCGCGTTGCGGGGTCGTCAGCGCCGTATCGAGAACCGAGGCGGGCAGCCGGAACACCGCCCTAGGGCCGTCGGCAATGGCCAGCAGTCGCCGAACGGCGGCCGGGTCCACGCTCTCCGTCAGCCGCAGCCAGGCGGCCAGCTCGGCCGACGAGAGCATCAGGGTTGGGTGAAGCGATCGCCAGTCTTGACGGGGTCCTTGACCGAGATGATCAGCGCATAGGACACGCGCTCGTAGACTTCGAAGACGAAGAGCACGCCGTGACGTTCGTCCGGCAGCTTGATGGCCTCGGCACGGTCCTGCGTCTTGTCCACGGCGGCAGCGCCGTCGCGCCACAGCGCCAGCACATGGCCGCGCTCGACGCCATCGCGCTTTCCGCGGTTCAGCGCCACGATCTGGTTCTGGCCCGCGTTCAGCGCATCGCCGTAGAGAGCCGCGATCTGACCCGCCATCGGCTTGTCGGGCGCGTGCGGCACATAGCGGGCGAGGTCGCGCTGCGGCGCAGGCGCCAGGCGGTCGCCAATCCCGACCTCCTGCTTGGCCTGCAGGACGCGCACCGTGGCCGGCACGATCTCGGTCTTGCCGTCGGCCGTCGGGCGGTCCTCGCCCGCGCGGATCAGCTCGGCCGTGCCCACATAGGGTGCTTCGTATCCCAGGATCTCGTTCGTGGCGGGGTCGCGCAGCGTGCGCGCGGTGCGAAAGACGCGGAAGTCCGTTGCGCCGCCGAAGTCGCCGCGGGCGTAGGCCAGGTCACCCTTGCCCAGCAGCACATGGCCCTCCTGGGCGGCGACGACGCGTGGCGCCGTCGCGAGCTGGTCGGTCTCGAAGACGACCGCGTCGGTCAGGAAGGGTTGGATCAGGTGCAGCGGGATGGCCGTGATGGCGTTGGAGTCCAACGCCGAGATGCGCATCTGGGGGCGCAGCTTGATGGCATCGCCCGCAGTGTTGCCGCCGACCCCCTGGGCCAGTTGCAGCCGGGCGCGGCCGTCGATCTTGACAAGCAGCAGCACCTGGCCGGGGTAGATCAAGTGCGGGTTGCGGATCTGCTCGCGATTCATGCCCCAGAGCTCGGGCCAGCGCCAGGGGCTCTTCAAGAAGATTTTGGAGATGTCCCACAGCGTGTCGCCAGCCTGTACCGTGTGGCTGTCCGGCGCACCCGGCGCCAGCTCCGCCAGCGGCACGCCGGCGCCGGCGACCTGGTCGGCCACTCGGCGTTGCTCAGGCGTGACGGGGTAGGGGCTGGTCTGTGCCCAGGCGGAGGCCGTTGCGAGGGCAAGGCAGGCCGCAAGGAGTGAAAGTTGGGCGGTGCGGGCAGCGAGCATCGGGCACGGTCTCCGAAGGGGGTTGCCGGATCGGCGAAAATCCGGGTGATTCTGCCCGCATTCAACCTGGCCGGACCCCGCTTGCGAGTGCTTACAAAGCTCAAGCCGTGGCCGGCGGCCCACAACCCATGGCTCAACTGCACATCCTTCGCTACCCCGATCCGCGTCTGCATACCGTCGCCCAGCCCGTGGAGGCGGTTGACGAGCGCATCCGCCGGCTCGTCGACGACATGCTGGAGACCATGTATGCCGCCGACGGCGTGGGTCTGGCCGCCACGCAGGTGGACGTGCATGAGCGCGTCATCGTCATCGACACGTCGCAGGACCGCGACACGCCGCGCGTGCTGATCAACCCCGAGCTGGTCAAGACCAGCGAGCGCATGGTCGATGGCGAGGAGGGCTGCCTCTCCGTGCCACAGATCTACGACAAGGTGCCCCGCCATGCCGAGGTCACCGTGCGCGCGACCAACCGCGACGGCGAGGTCTACGAGTTCGACGCGGAAGGCTTGCTGGCGGTCTGCGTGCAGCATGAGATGGACCACCTGGCGGGCAAGGTTTTCGTGGAGTACCTGAGCCCGCTCAAGCGCGATCGCATCAAGACCAAGATGATCAAGAAGACGCGCGAGGAAGAAGCCGAGGCCAAGAAGCGCAACCAGCGCCTTTGACCGGCATGCGCGTCGTTTTTGCGGGTACGCCCGAGTTTGCCGCCGTGGCGCTGGATGCCCTGCTGGCTGCCGGCTTCGTGGTTCCTCTGGTGTTGACCCAGCCTGACCGCCCGGCCGGCCGGGGCATGAAGCTGCAGGCCTCGGCCGTGAAGCAGCGCGCCGTTGCCGCCGGCATTCCGGTCGCCCAGCCCCAAGGCCTGAAACTGGACGGCAAGTACGCCGCCGATGCCGTGGCGGCCCGCGAGGCGCTTTGGGCCGCCGATGCCGACGTGATGGTCGTGGCCGCCTATGGCCTGATCCTTCCGCAGTGGGTGCTTGACCTGCCGCGGCGCGGCTGCCTGAACGTCCACGCCTCGCTGCTGCCGCGCTGGCGCGGTGCGGCGCCCATCCACCGTGCCATCGAGGCGGGCGACGCCGAGACTGGTATCACCATCATGCAGATGGACGCTGGCCTGGACACCGGCAACATGCTGTTGATCGGCCGCGAATCCATTCGCCCCGACGACACCACGGCCGTGCTGCACGACCGGCTGGCCGCGCTGGGCGGCCGCCTCATTGTCGAAGCGCTGCAGGCCGCCGAACTGCATCCGATGCCGCAGCCGGCCGAGGGGGTCACTTACGCCCACAAGATCGAGAAGGCCGAGAGCATCATCGACTGGCGGCAGCCTGCTGCCGAGATCGAACGCCGGCTGCGCGCCTTCGACCCCTTCCCAGGCGGCGTCGCGATGCTGGCGGGCGAGGCGGTCAAGGTGTGGCGCGCCGAGCTGGCCGAGGGCCGAGGGGCGCCTGGCGAGGTCATCGCCCCAGGCCCGGTCGTCGCCTGCGGCGAGGGCGCGCTACGCCTGACCGAGCTGCAGCGCGCGGGCGGCAAGCGCGGCCCCGCCGCGGCCTTCCTGCAGGCCAGGCCCGTGGTGCCGGGCGAGCACTTCGACGCTTGAGAAATTCGCTCATGGCACCATGTGCCAGGTCAACTGCCTTTTACCGGAGCCTGCCCCGATGTTCAATCTCGTGAAGACCGCCGTCCTGATGGCCGCCATCACGGCCCTGTTCATGGCTGTCGGCCAGATGATCGGCGGCCAGACGGGCATGCTGATCGCGCTCGTCGTTGCCGTCGGCATGAACTTCTTCAGCTACTGGTTCTCCGCGGACATGGTGCTGAAGATGTACAACGCCCGCGAGGTGGACGCGAGTTCGGCGCCGCAGTTTTACGGCATGGTGGCCGAGCTGGCGCAGCGCGCAGGCCTGCCCATGCCGCGCGTTTACCTGATCGATGAGGCCGCGCCCAATGCCTTCGCGACGGGCCGCAATCCCGAGCATGCTGCCGTCGCCGCGACAACGGGCATCCTGCGCGTGCTGTCCGAGCGCGAGCTGCGTGGCGTCATGGCCCATGAGCTGGCGCATGTGGCGCACCGCGACATCCTCATCAGTACCATCAGCGCGACGATGGCGGGCGCCATCTCCATGCTGGCCAACTTCGCCGCCTTCTTTGGCGGCCGCGACGAGCATGGCCGCCCGACCAATCCGCTAGCGGGCATCGCCGTGGCCATCCTCGCGCCGCTGGCGGCCAGCCTGATTCAGATGGCCATCAGCCGCGCCCGCGAGTTCGAAGCCGACCGCGGCGGCGCCGAGATCTCCGGTGACCCGTCCGCGCTGGCTTCGGCGCTGGACAAGATCCACCGTTACGCCCAGGGCATCCCGCTGGCGCCGGCCGAAGCCCACCCGGAGACGGCGCAGATGATGATCATGAACCCCCTGTCCGGCGGCGGTCTGCGCGGCCTGTTCTCCACCCACCCTTCGACCGAGGAGCGCATCGCGCGCCTGCTGGCGATGGCCAAGCGCTGACTCAAGTTCCCCGCGGTACCGCCGATACCTGAACAGATGAAGCGTCTCCTCCTCGCCCTGCCTCTGTTCGCGGCCCTGTCGGCCTGCGAGCAATTGGGCATCGATGACCCGGTCAAGGTGGCTGCAGCCAAGGAGGCCGAGGGCAAGGCCGTCGGCAGTGCCTGCCGTCACGCGATGCGGGCCATAGAGGACTGCTACGTGTTGAACCCCAAGGCCCAGAAGGCGGCTGTCTACGCCGGCTGGCGCGAGATGGACGAGTACATGCGCGAGAACAAGCTCGAAGGCATCGCGCCCGTCGTGCCGCGTCCCGGCTCGGTCAAGCAGCCCGTCGACGAGGCCGAGGCCAGTTCCTCCGAGAAGGCGTCCGAGAAGTCGCCGGAGAAGGTCAAGGGCCACTGACGGCCGGCCGGGCTGGCGCGTCCAGGCGCATTTCAGGCCTCTCATTCCGCGCATCGTCGCCTGGCCCGGGCCGGCTCGGAGGCGGCTCGGCAACATGGGAACCATCACAACCCAACCCCGATGGAGCCCGCCATGAACAGTTCCCGCCGCCTCTTCGCCCTTGGCCTCGTGGCCGCTACCGTTGCCAGCGGTTCTGCTCAGGCCTGGAGCTGGAGCATCAAGGGCGAGCGCGTGAGCGGCAACGGCGACATCGCCACCGAGGCGCGCGACGTCGGCGCCTTCGACGGCATCGCGCTGAGTGGCGGCTTCAACGTTGTTGTCCGCCAGGGCACTGGCAACAAGATCGAGGTCAAGGCCGACCGCAACCTGTTGCCCTACATCGAGACCCGCATCGTCGAGGGAGGCAAAGGCCGCACGCTCGAGATCTCGCACCGCAAGGGCGTCAACGTGCAGAGCTCTACCAACCCCAGTCTCAGCATCGAGATGCCGGCCCTGCGTGCGGTGTCCGTGGCGGGCTCGGGCACCGTCAAGGTCGAGGCCATGAAGACGGGCGGCGTCGACGCGGCCATCGCCGGCTCGGGCGACATCCGCTTCGCCAGTCTGGACGCCGAGCGGCTGGGCATGAAGGTCAGCGGCAGCGGCGACATCGTCGCGGTCGGCCGCTGCGCCAGCGCCAATGTCTCCATCGCCGGCAGCGGCAACGTGAAGGCCGTCGACCTGGCAGCCGAGGACGTCAAAGTCACCATCGCCGGTAGCGGCGACGCCCAGGTCCAGGCGACGAAGCGCCTCAACATCTCCATCGCCGGCTCGGGCGATGTGAAGTACGTCGGTTCGCCCGAGGTCAGCTCGTCGATCGCCGGCAGCGGCAAAGTCCGACGCATCGGCCAGTGAAGCCGCTCCCGCCGAGAATGGCGGGATGCAGTTTCTTGAACGACTGCGCGCGCTGGCGGCTGATCCCGACTTCCGCCACGGCGCGCGCGACATGGCCTCGCCCTCCCTGGGCCTGGCCGCCTGGGGCCTGGTGACGGGCGTCGCCATGGTGAAAAGCGGGCTCAGCCTGCCGCTGGCCTGCGGGATGTCCCTGCTGGTGTTCGCCGGCAGTGCGCAGCTCACCGCGCTGCCCCTGATCGCCTCCGGCGCACCGCTGTGGGTGGTGCTGGCCACGGCCTTCTGCGTCAACCTGCGCTTCGTGATTTTCAGCGCGCAGTGGCGCAACTACTTCGCGCACTTGCCGCGTGTGCGCCGCCTGACGCTGACCTACTTCGCGGCGGACCTGAACTTCGTCTATTTCGTGAAGCGTTACCCCGACCCGGTGCCGGCAGCTGGGCAGCGCCGCTATTTCTGGGGTGGCGTGGCGGTGAACTGGCCGGCCTGGCAGTTGTGCTCCTTCACCGGCATCCTGCTGGCGGACCGCATCCCGACGCATTGGGGCATAGGGTTCGCAGGGGTGTTGGCGTTGCTGGGGCTGTCCTATTCGCTGCTGACTGAGAAGATGCTGTGGTGGGTGGCCGTGACGGCCGGTGCGGTGTCAATCGCGACCTATGGCCTGCCGCTCAAGCTCAACATTCTGTGCGCCATCGTTGCGGCCGGCGCGGTGGGCTGGTGGCTGGATGCGCGACAGGGGCGGGCATGAGCGAAACGATGACTTGGATCGCACTGCTGGGCCTTGGCGCCATCACTGTGCTGACGCGCGGCTTCTTCATGATCGGCGACCAGCCGCTGCCCATTCCCGACTGGCTGCGCGAGCTGCTCAAGGTCGCGCCGCTGGCAGCCCTGGTGGCTGTCGTCGCGCCGGAGATCTTCATGACCCAGGGCCAGGTCATCGCGACCTGGCAGGACGCCCGCTGGCCCGCGGCGCTGGCGGCGACGGCCTACTACTTTTGGCGCAAGGGCATCCTCGGCACCATCCTCGTCGGCATGGCCGTCATGCTGCCGCTGAAACTCGGACTCGGCTGGTAACCGCGGCGGCGCGCGGGGCGGAGAGAATCGCGGTAGTTTTTGTCATCAACCGCTCCGCCCGAACATGAACGTCATCCGCTTCTCCGACCTGATCGCCGCCGGCAAGGTGGCCGGCCAGCGCGTCTTCATCCGCGCCGACCTCAACGTGCCGCAGGACGACAACGGCAAGATCACCGAGGACACCCGCATCCGCGCCTCGCTACCGGCCATCAAGATGGCGCTGGATGCCGGCGCTGCCGTCATGGTCACCTCCCACCTCGGCCGCCCGACCGAAGGCGAGTTCAAGCCTGAGGACTCGCTGGCGCCCGTCGCCGAGCGCATGGCCCAGTTGCTGTCCCGCCCGGTGCCGCTGTTACGTGACTGGGTCGACGGCGTCGGCGTCAAGCCTGGCGAGCTGGTTCTGCTGGAGAACTGCCGCGTCAACAAGGGCGAGAAGAAGTGCGACGAGGGTCTGTCGAGGAAACTGGCCGCGCTTTGCGACATCTTCGTGCACGACGCCTTCGGCACGGCACATCGCGCCGAGGCCACCACCTACGGCATCGCCAAGTTCGCCAAGATCGCCTGTGCCGGTCCGCTGCTGGCAGCGGAAATCGACGCCATCACCAAGGCCCTGGCCAATCCGCGCCGTCCGCTGGTGGCCATCGTTGCCGGCTCCAAGGTGTCGACCAAGCTGACCATCCTGCAGAGCCTGGCCGCCAAGGTGGACGGCCTCATCGTTGGTGGCGGCATCGCCAACACCTTCATGCTGGCCGCGGGCCTGAAGATCGGCAAATCGCTGGCGGAACCGGACCTGGTCGATCAGGCCAAGGCCGTCATCGAGGCCATGGCCGCGCGTGGCGCCGAGGTGCCCATCCCCGAGGACGTCGTGACGGCCAAGGCCTTTGCGGCAGGCGCGACCGCCTCCGTCAAGGCGGCCACGGACGTGGAGGATGACGACCTCATCCTCGACATCGGCCCGAAGACCGCCGCCAGGCTGGCCGAGAAGCTCAAGGCTGCCGGCACCATCGTCTGGAACGGCCCGGTCGGCGTGTTCGAGTTCCCGGCGTTCGCGCACGGCACCGAGGCGATCGCCCGCGCGATTGCCGAGAGCCTGGCCTTCAGCATCGCTGGCGGCGGCGACACGCTGGCGGCGATCGCCAAGTACGGCATCGAGAAGGACGTTGGCTACATCTCCACGGGTGGTGGCGCCTTCCTCGAGGTGTTGGAAGGCAAGACGCTGCCGGCGTTCGAGATCCTGAGCAGGCGTGCGGCAGGCTGACGCAAGGACGCGCAGCGCCGCCCGATCAGGGCATCGCCCGAGGCGGGCAAGCCTGCCCCGGCACGGATGCTGCGGTCCGGCGAGTCCGCTTCGAGTTCGAGCAGTTTTGATCCGCTTCGGCATGGATCGCCAGAAATCTGGCATCGGCAGGCGCTGAAACGCGGCGTAACCTACAGGGTTCCCCCTGGAGATGCGCCCTCATGGAAAAGAACAACCCCCTCTCGTCGCCCGTCCTTTCTCCCGCGGAAAGCGCGCTGCGCGACGCCGCCCTCGAGTACCACCGCAGCCCCACGCGCGGCAAGATCTCGGTCACGCCGACCAAGGCGCTGAGCAACCAGCGCGACCTGTCGCTGGCTTACTCGCCTGGCGTGGCCTATCCCTGCCTGGACATCGAGCGCGATCCGTCGCTCGCCGCCGACTTCACGTCGCGCGGCAATCTCGTTGGCGTCATCACCAATGGCACCGCCGTACTGGGCCTGGGCGACATCGGCCCGCTGGCCGCCAAGCCGGTCATGGAGGGCAAGGGCTGCCTCTTCAAGAAGTTCGCCGGTATCGACGTCTTCGACATCGAGCTGGCCGAACGCGACCCGGACAAGCTGATCGACATCATCGCGGCGATGGAGCCCACGCTGGGTGGCATCAACCTCGAGGACATCAAGGCGCCCGAGTGCTTCTACATCGAGCGCGAACTGTCCAAGCGCATGAACATCCCCGTCTTCCACGACGACCAGCACGGCACAGCCATCATCTCGTCGGCCGCCCTGCTGAACGGCCTGGAGCTGGTGGGCAAGGACATCGCCAAGGTCAAGGTCGCCGTGTCGGGCGCCGGGGCCGCGGCCATCGCCTGCCTGGACGTCATGGTGGGCCTGGGCGTGAGGCGCGACAACGTGTTCGTCTGCGACTCTCGCGGCGTCATCCACAGCGAGCGCGAGGATGCCAAAGCCGGCAAGTTGGACGAGTCCAAACAGCGTTATTGCCAGGTGACGACGGCGCGCACGCTCGCCGACGTGGTGGACGGCGCGGACGTCTTCCTCGGCTGTTCGGCCGCTGGCGTGCTGACGGCCGACATGGTCAAGACCATGGGCAACCAGCCCATCATCCTGGCGCTGGCCAACCCTGAGCCGGAGATCCGCCCCGAGCTGGCCAAGGCCGTGCGGCCGGACTGCATTGTGGCTACCGGCCGCAGCGACTACCCCAACCAGGTCAACAACGTCCTGTGTTTCCCCTACATCTTCCGCGGCGCCCTGGATTGCGGTGCGACCAAGATCACCGAAGGCATGAAGCTGGCCTGCGTGCGCGAGATCGCCGCACTGGCCAAGGCCGAGACCTCGGACGAGGTGGCCGCGGCCTATGCCGGCCAGGAGCTGGCCTTCGGACCGGACTATCTGATCCCGAAGCCCTTCGATGCGCGGCTGATCCTGCGCATTGCGCCGGCCGTCGCGGCGGCTGCGGAGTTGGATGGCGTGGCCATGCGGCCCATCGCCGATCTGCTGGCCTACCGCCAGTCGTTGGAGCGCTTCGTTTACCAGACCGGCATGTTCATGCGCCCGGTGTTCTCGGCTGCGAAGGCTGCGCCGGCGCGCGTCATCTATGCCGAGGGTGAGGACGAGCGCGTTCTGCGTGCCGTGCAGGTGGCGCTGGATGAGGGCCTGTGCAAGCCTACGTTGATCGGCCGCCCCGCCGTCCTGGCCGCGCGCATCCAGCGTGCCGGCCTGCGCCTGCGACTCGGCGTGGACGTGGCCGTCATCGATCCCGAAGACGATCCGCGTTTCCGCCAGTACTGGGAGGCCTACTACGCGCGCATGAAGCGCAATGGCTTCACGCCGGAAATGGCCAAGTCGGCCGTGCGCCGCTCCAACACGGCCATTGGTGCGCTGGCCATCCAGCTGGGCGACGCCGACGCGATGATCTGCGGCATGGTGGGGCGTTTCGACCGTCACCTGGAGCAGGTGAAGGACCTCGTCGGCCTGCGCGACGGCGCGCGCCAGTTCGCCGCGATGAACGCGCTGATGATGGAGAAGATGACGCTCTTCATCGCGGACACCTTCGTCAACGACGACCCCAGCGCCGAGGAGCTGGCCGACATCGCCGCCATGGCCGCTGACGAGCTGCGCCGTTTTGGCCTGCCGCCCAAACTGGCCTTCGTCAGTCACTCGATGTTCGGCTCGTCGACGCGTCCGTCGGCGCTGAAGATGCGCCGCGCCTACGAGTTGTTCGCCGCCCGACACCCCGAGGTGGAGTGCGACGGCGAGATGCATGGCGACGCGGCGTTGTCCGAGAGCGTGCGCCAGGCATTCCTCCCCGACAGCAAGCTCAAGGGCGCGGCCAACCTGTTGGTGCTGCCGACGCTGGACGCCGCCAACATCCTCTTCAATGTGCTGAAGATCAGCGCCAGTCAAGGCGTGACAGTTGGCCCCATCCTGCTCGGCGCGGCGGCGCCGGTGCACATCCTGACGCCGTCGGCGACCGTGCGCCGCATCGTCAACATGACGGCTCTGGCGGTTGCTGACGTGCGCGAAGCCCAGGTAGCGCGGGGCTGAACTGCGCCAATGCCACGCCGGCAAGGATGATGCCGGCGCCCAGCAGCTTGTGCGCGTTGAACTGCTCGCCTCCCCAGGCCCAGGCCGTGACCCCGGCGATCAGAGGCATCAGATAGATCAGCGGCGCAGTGCGGGCCACGCCGCGCCTTTCATTTGCCCATCCCCAGGCGAGCCAGCCCATGAAACCGCCGCCGGCCACCTGCCAGGCGGTGCCGGTCCAGACCCACGGCGGCTGGGCCTGCCAGTCCAGCGCCGCCAGCGACGGGGCGCACCACAGGAGCATGGGCAGCGTGCAAACCAGGCTGCCGTAGCCCAACACGGTCACGCCGCCGTGATGCTGGATCAGGGGTTTGCTCGCCACCGTGTAGTAGCTGAACAGGGCCGCCGCAGCCAGCAGCGTCAGGTCACCGAGACCGGCCTGCCAATCGGCGGCCAACAGCTTGTCCGCCGTGAACAACAGGGCGCCGGTCGCAGCCGTCGCGACGCCCAGGATCTGGCCCGGTGACAGCCGCTCCACGCCGCTAAGGCGCAGGATCAGCAACGTGAACACCGGGCCGCAGGCCAGCAGCACGCTGGCGCTGAACGCGGTGGAGCCCTGCATGCCGTAGGTCGACAGCATCAGGTGCAGGCCTTGGCCGATCAGTGTCAGCCGCACCAGCGGCCAGACCTCGCTGCGGTCCAGCCGCGGCCAGCGCAGGCCGAATCGCCAGCACAGCAGCGCCACGGCGAGCAATGGCATCAGCAGGTAACGCACGCCCAGGAATCCGGCCGGCCCGATCTGATTGAACAGCGCCTTGGACAGCGGAAAGTTCAGGCCCCACACCAGCACCACGGCGAGGGCAAGGGCGAGCGGGGCGGCGTGGTGATCCTTCATGCGCTAGCATCTTCTCATATGAGAGACGAATTCTCTGAATTGAGCGAAGAGGGGCAGCTCGAGCGTCAGCTTGCCGATCGCTTGGCCGCGCTGCGCACGGCAGCGGGCTGGTCGCTGGACGAATTGGCCGCGCGCAGCGGCGTCAGCCGCGCGACGCTGAGCCGGTTGGAGCGCGCCGAGACCAGTCCCACGGCAACGCTGCTTTCGCGCCTGGCCCGCGCCCATGGCCTGCCGCTGAGCCGCCTGCTGGCTGATGCCGAGGCCCTGCCCGTACGCTTGCTGCGCGCGGCTGACCAGCCGTGCTGGCACGACCAGCAGAGCGGTTTCGAGCGCCGCATGCGCTGCCCACCGCTGGCCGGCTTTGCGACCGAGGTCATCGAGGCCCGCCTGAAGCCCGGCGCCGAGCTGGCGTACGACGAACCCACTGTTTCGCGGTTGGAGCATCACCTGTGCCTGCTCGAGGGCCAGCTGCGCCTGACGCTGCAAGGTCAGGTCTTCGAGCTGGCCGCGGGCGACTCCATCAGTTTCCGCTGCCTCGGACGCAGTGTTTTCGCCAATCCCGGGATCGGGTCCGCGCGCTATCTGCTCGCCATGACCGTGCCCAGCCTGTAACCGGTCGCTAACCATCCATGAGTTCAGACCTGACCCCGTGCCTCGCGCCTGTGGACCCGGGGCACCCCGATGCCAGGGCGCTGATAGCCCAGTCCGAGGCACTGGCCAGCCGCCTCTATCCGGCTGAGAGCAATCACTTCGAGCCACCCGAGGGGCTGCGCGGGCCGGACGGGTCTTTCTGGGGCTGCTGGCTCGGCGACACATTAGTTGGCTGCGGTGGCGTCAAGCACCTTGCCCCTCCCGACGGGCCGTCCTATGGCGAGATCAAGCGCCTTTTCGTGCTGGAGAGCCTCCGCGGCCGCGGTATCGCCAAGCTGCTGATGGCCCGGCTGGAGGGCGAAGTGCTCGCGCGCGGCGTGCACCTCGTGCGACTGGAGACAGGCATCTATCAGCCCGAGGCCATCGCCCTGTACCAACGCCTCGGTTACGTGGCGCGGGAGCCTTTCGGCGAGTACGCAGTCGACCCGCTGAGTGTTTTCTTCGAGCGGGTTCTGAGGCTCTGCGCGCCATGAAATGAGGCGAAACTTCTGCGAGGTCCGGCGGACCATAATTCCGCGCCCCCCAGAAAGTTGAGACAGCCATGACCCGTGCCACCAAGATCGTCGCCACCCTCGGCCCCGCTTCCAACACGCCCGAGGTGCTGGAGAAGATGATCCGCGCCGGCGTGGACGTCGTGCGCCTGAACTTCTCCCACGGCAAGGCTCAGGACCACATCGACCGCGCGACCATGGTCCGCGCGGCGGCCGAACGCGTCGGCAAGTCGGTGGCCATCATGGCCGATCTGCAAGGCCCCAAGATCCGCGTCGGCAAGTTCGAAGGCGGGAAGATCGAACTCATCCCTGGCGCCAAGTTCATCCTCGATGCCGATCGAACCGAGCTGGGCAACCAGGACATCGCCAGCCTCGACTACAAGGAACTGCCGCGCGACGTGAAGCCCGGCGATACGCTGCTGCTCAACGACGGCCTCCTCGTGCTGACCGTGGAGGCCGTGCGCGGCGCCCAGGTTCACACCGTCGTCAAGCTCGGCGGCGAACTGTCCAACAACAAGGGCATCAACAAGCAGGGCGGCGGCTTGACGGCACCGGCGCTGACCGCCAAGGACATGGACGACATCAAGACCGCGATGTCCTTCCAGTGCGAGTACCTGGCCGTCAGCTTCCCCAAGAACGCCACCGACATGGAGATGGCTCGCCAACTGGCAAACGTGGCCGGCGAGCCCTGGCGCCACAAGCCGGCCATGATTGCCAAGATCGAGCGCTATGAGGCCATCCCCCACCTCGAGGCCATCCTGAAGGCCAGCGACGGCATCATGGTCGCGCGTGGGGACCTCGCTGTGGAAGTGGGCAATGCGGCCGTGCCGGCGCTGCAAAAGCGCATGATCAAGCTGGCCCGCGAGATGGACAAGGTGTCCATCACTGCCACGCAGATGATGGAGTCCATGATCGTCAACCCGGTGCCCACGCGCGCCGAGGTCAGCGACGTGGCCAACGCGGTGCTGGACGGTACTGACGCGGTCATGCTGTCGGCCGAGACGGCCGCCGGCCGCTTCCCCATCGAGACCGTCGAGCAGATGGCTGCCATCGCGCTGGAGGCGGAGCGTGCCGAGTTTGTCACGCTCGACACCGACTTTGCCGGCCGCCAGTTCGGCCGCATCGACCAGTCCATTGCCATGGGCGCGCTGTTCACGGCGCATCACTTGGGCTGCAAGGCCATCCTGGCACTGACCGAGTCTGGTTCGACGGCGCTGTGGATGAGCCGCCACCGCATCAACGTGCCCATCTTCGGCCTGACGACCCAGCAGGTCAGCCAGCGCAAGATGGCGCTGTACCGCAACGTGCTGCCGCTGCTGATGCCCAAGTTCGACGATCGCGACGTGGCCCTGGCCGCGGCCGAAAAGATCCTCGTCGAGCGCGGCGTGCTGATGCCTGGCGACACTTACGCGATCACCTGTGGCGAGCCCATGGGCTACCCCGGCGGTACCAACATGCTGAAGGTCTGCCGGGTGGGCTGACCCTCGGTTTGAGGGGGGGAAAGGCTGCGGTCAGCCAGGCACAAGCCACCCGTCATCGCCGGCCTGAACAATGCCGGCATGTCAGCCGCGATCCGAGACCCCGGTGCCAGCCTGGACGTGGTCCTGCCGGCATTCAACGAAGCACCGAACCTGATGGCCCTGTTTGCCCAGCTGCGGCGCGTGCTTGGCGCGGTGACGCCGCGCTGGCGCATCGTGCTCGTGGATGACGGCAGCAGCGACGACACCGGTGTCGTCGCGCTTGCCGCGCGCGACGCCGGCCTGCCACTGCGCTACGTGAGGCTGTCGCGCAACTTCGGCAAGGAGGCCGCCTTGAGTGCCGGCCTGGCCCTGGCAGATGCCGACCGCGTGCTGCTGATGGATGCAGACGGGCAGCACGCCCCCGAACTCATTGCCGCCATGCACGCCGCCTGGCTGCGCGGGGCCGACATGGCGTGCGCCGTGCGAGCCAATCGCGACGGCGAGGGCTTGATCAAGCGCTGGGGCACGCGGCTCTTCTACCGGCTCGTCAATGCTTCCACGCGGCTGTACATCCCGCCCGATGCGGGCGACTTCCGGCTGCTTGACCGCCGCGTCGTCGACGCCCTCAATGCTCTGCCCGAACGCAACCGTTTCATGAAGGGGCTGTACGCGTGGGTTGGTTACCGCACCGAGTTCCTGCCCTATACGCCGCATCCGCGCGCCAGCGGTCGCAGCCACTTCTCGCTGGGGCGGTTGCTGCGCCTGGCGCTGGACGGCGTGACGGCCTTCAGTAACCTGCCGCTGCGCATCTGGAGCTCGCTTGGCGGCTTTATCGCCTTCGGAGCGCTGGGCTACGGCACTTGGCTCGTCATTGAGCACCTGCTCTACGGCCATCCCATCCCGGGCTGGCCCACGGTCGTCGTCGGCCTGATGTTCTTCAGCGGCGTGCAGTTGCTCTCCATTGGCATCATGGGCGAGTACGTCGGCCGCATCTTCGACGAGGTCAAGCAGCGCCCGGTCTACCTCATCGCGCAGGACACCGGCAATCCATCATGACATCGCTGCGCCAACTGGCCGTCTGCGCGGACGACTATGGCCTGGGTCCCGCCATCGACCGCGGCATCCTGGCGCTGGCGGCCCAGGGGCGCATCACGGCGCTGAGCTGCCTTGTCACGCCGCCGCGCTGGGCCGACGCCGGGCCGGCGCTGCAGGACAGTGCCATCGCCACCGGCCTGCATTTCAACCTGACCGAGGGCGAGCCTCTCAGCCTGGCGCTGCGCAGCCGCTGGCCGCGCTTTCCCGGCCTCGGCGCCTTGATGGCCCAGGCCTTCCTCGGTCGGCTGCCGGCAGCGCTGGCCGAAGAGTTTCAGGCCCAGCTGCAACGCTTCGTCAGCGTCACCGGCCGCGCACCGGACTTCATGGACGGCCATCAGCATGTTCATGCCCTGCCGGGCGTGCGCCCCATCATGCTGGCGGCCGCGCAGAATCTTGGGCTTCCGCTGCGCAGCACGGGCCGTGTCACGGGGCCTGGCTTCGCGTTCAAGCGGCATGCCATCGAGGCCTGCGGCGGCTGGGCCCTGAAAGCCGAGATGCAGGCCCAGCGCCTGCCCACGGTGCCGGCGCTGATCGGCGTCTACGACTTCGACCCGCAGGCCGACTACCGCGCGCTGGTGCGCGGCTGGCTGCGCACGGCGCCGGACGGTGCGCTGCTGTTCTGCCACCCCGCGCTCGGTGAACCCGACCCGGGAGACGCCATCGCCGCCGCGCGGGCCAATGAAATGGCCTACCTGGGCAGCGAGGCCTTTGCGCTGGACCTGGTCGAGTTTGGCGTCAGACTCGCCTGAAGGCCCAGGCGCGGTTGGCCGCGAAACCGGCCCCCATGACGACCAGCGTCGCCCCGGCCTGGGCCACCAGATAGTGAAGCCCCGCGTGCACGCCCGCGGCGACCAGCCCCATGCCCAGCAGCGCGCCGGCCCCGGCCGTCACGTGGAAGCGGCACCAGGCTGGCACCCAGGGACCTTGGTGACCGAAGGTGTAGTGCCGGTTGGCCCAGAACGCGACCTGCGCGCCCAGCAGCGCGCCGGCACCTGAGGACAGCCAGGCTGGCCAGTGTCCGGCCTCGACGGCCACCGCCAGCAGCGCGTAGTGTGCGGCTGTGGCGGCCAGGCCCACCGCGGCATAGCGCGCCAGCCGCTTCATGGGCAGGCCGCCGGGCGCGGCAGTTCGAACAGCGTCGCACGCCGGCCGGTGAAGACGGGTATCGCGTCAGGCAGGGCATCGGCTGCCGCAGCGACGAGCCACAGCCGCCCTGGTGCGCAGCGCTCCTGGCTCAGGCGCTGCGGCGTCCACAGCACGCGGGCGCCCTGCGCAGGGTCGAAGCGGGCCGCGTCCAGCAGTTCGCGCTGCCAGTTGTCGACGCCTTGGGCGCGCAGCGCGTCCCAGTCGGCCAGCACGGCCGGCGGTGTGGAGAGGCGGGCCTGCAGGCGCAGGTCGAAGAAGGGCTCGCCCGCCAGCAGCACGCGGTCGCCCGGTGCCACGCGGGCCTGCAGTGCGGCACCGACGTCGGCATGATCGGGGCGGCCCCAGCGCGCGATGGCTGGCACGGTTGCCACGCAGACCAGCGCGCTCGCCAGCCAGGCCCATCGCGCGCCACGCCGGCCGCGCCAGACCTCGAAGAGCAGCAGGGACAGCGGCAGCAGGGCGGGCAGCACATAGCCCACGAGCTTGGAGCGCGGCAGCGAGAAGAAGGCCAGAATGACGACGATCCACCAGAGCTCGAAGCCTGCACGCCGCATTGCGCCGGGCAGGCGCAGGCTCAGTGGCAGTGTGCCCAGCGGCAGCACGGCCATGAAGAACCACCAGGGCTGGACGTTGTTGAAACGCGCCTGGGTGTAGCGGCGGAAATGCTGTTCGACGATGAAGTAGTCGAAGAAGCCTGGGTGCTGCCTCTGCATGGTCAGCAGCCAGGGCATCGTGATCGCGGCGAAGACGGCCAGTGCGATCGGATGCAGCGCGAAGCGTAGCGCCGCCCAGCGCCGCTGCCACAGCAGCCAGGGGAGCACGACAAGGCCGGGCAGGACGGCGCCGATCAACCCCTTGGACAGCAAGGCCAGGCCCATTGCACCCCAGGCCGCGCACAGCCAGGCCAGACTGTGTCGCTCCGGCGCCAGCGCGCGCTGCGCACTGACGATGGCCAGCGAGATCCAGCCCGCCACCAGCATGTCGTGGTTGGCGTACTGGGCGGCCAGGTAAAACAGCGGCAGCACCGCCAGCCAGGCCAGCGCCTGCCGGGCATCGCTGTCCGCGCGGTAGCGGTCGCGGGCGGCGATCCACAGTGCCAGGCCCATCAGCCAGGCGCCCAGCAGCGGCGCGGCGCGCAGCGCCATCGGCGTGGGGCCCAGCAGGTGCATGGCCGCGATGTCGATCCAGTACATCAGCGGCGGCTTGTGAAAGTAGGGCAGGCCGAAGAGCGTGGGCGTGAGCCACTGGCCGTCCGACAGCATCTCGTAGGCCACCCCGCCGTAGCGACCCTCGTCAGGCAGGGCCACGGGTCGCCAGCCGGCCAGAGCGACGAGCCATAGGGCCAGCAGTGCGAGTGGCCACCAGGAGGGTAGTCGGCGGGTGGTGGCGGCGGACATGTGCATTGCGGCAGCCTAGGCGATGCGCGTGACGGGTTGTTTCGCGGAGCTGGTAGCGGGCTTGCGGGGAAGCGTCGCCCCCATGGCATGCGAGCCCGGCAGGTTTGCGTGCGCCGGTCACGGTCACGCCGGAAGAAGTCGGCCGCGAGCCGACCGGCGCGGCATGATGTGCCCATGCGCAGCGTTTGGCGTCGTTGGGGGCGGGGAGTGCAGGGCGGCTTGTCCGCCCTGTTGCTGTGCGTGTTGTCGTCCCTTCATGCCGAGCCGGCCCGGCCGCTGCTGATGCTGGTGGAGAACAGCGCGCTGATGCCGCAGGCCCGCCTCGAGGGCGACCGTGTCGTCGAAGGACTGCACCTGGATCTGGGCCAGGCGCTGGCCCGGCGCTTGGGCCGCGAACTGGTGGCCCGGCCGGTGCCGCGCAAGCGCCTGGCCGAGGCTCTGCAGCGCGGTGAGGGCGACCTGCTGTGCGACTACCAGAGCGACTGGCTGCCCGGCGCCTTCTCCTGGAGCCGCCCCTTCATTCCCGACCAGGCCCTGCTCGTCAGCGCCGCCACGGCACCGGCGCCGTCAGGGCTGACCGCCCTGGCCGGCCAGCCGGTGGGTACGGTGCGCGGCTATGTCTACCCCGAGGTGGTCGACGCTTTGCGTGCCGGCTTCATTCGTGATGACGCGCCCGATGCGGTGGCCAATTTGCAGAAGCTGGAGCTGGGCCGAGTCAAGCATGCGCTCACGGGCCGGCGCGTGCTGGAGTACCAGCAGCGCATCGGGCGCTTCCGCTTGGCCCTGCATGCGCCGCTGGTCGTGTCGGAGGTAATGGCCCAGTGCGCGCTTTCGCCCAGCAGCCCGGTTGGGATGGCCGCGCTGAACGCGGCCATCCAGGGGCTCGTCAGCGACGGCGAACTGAACCGCCTGCTCGGCCGCTATCGCTAGGCTTCGGCGATGCGCTTGGCGAGGTGGGCCAGGGCCTCTTCCACCTGGTCAACCAGGACCAGGCAGAGGTCGCCCGGCTGCAGGCGCGCGAGCGCACGGTCGATGGCGATGAACTCGCCGACGATCTCCTCGATGTGGGTTGTGCGCGAGGCGCCTTCCAGCCCGGCGCGCAGCAGCGCGACGACCTCGCCGGCCTGACGGCCCCGCTGGCAGGCGTCCTCGTAGAGGATGACCTCGTCGAAGGCGGCGCCGAGGATCTCCGTCTGCACGCGGATGTCCTCGTCGCGGCGGTCGCCGGCACCGCTGATGACCACCGAGCGCTTGTTGGCCGGCAGTGCCGCAACGGCGCCCACCAGGGCCTTCATCGCGTCGCCGTTGTGGCCGTAGTCGGCGATCACCGTGGCGCCGCGGTAGTCCATCACGTTGAAGCGGCCCGGCGCGTTGTCTGCATCGTTGGCGAAGCTGCCCACGCCGCGGCGGATGGTGTCCCAGTCCAGGCCCACGGCCCAGGCGGCGGCGACGGCGGCCATCGCGTTCTCGACCTGGAAGCCGATCAGGCCACCGCGCGTCAGTGGGATGTCGCGCAGCGGGATGCTCTCACGCCACACGCCCTGCGCAGCCACGAGCTGCTCGCCGTCCACGTAGACGCAGCGCTTGCCCTGCGCGCGGTGGGTGGCCATCAGTGGGTGGTGGCGGTCCGCGGCAAAGTAGATGACCTGGCCGGGGCAGACGGCGGCCATCTCGGCCGTCAGCGGGTCGGTGGCGTTCAGCACCGCGTAGCCAGTGGGCGCCACGTTCTGCACGATGACGCGCTTGACGAGCACCAGGTCCTCGGCGGTGTGCAGGAAGTTCATGCCCAGGTGGTCACCCGCGCCGACGTTGGTGACGACGGCAACCTGGCAGCGGTCAAAGCCCAGGCCTTCGCGCAGGATGCCGCCTCGGGCGGTCTCCAGCACCGCGGCTTCCACGTCCGGGTGCATCAGCACGTTGCGGGCGCTCTTGGGGCCGGAGCAGTCACCGCTGTCGATCTGGCGGCCATCGACGTAGACGCCGTCGGTGTTGGTCATGCCCACCTTCAGCCCGCAGCTCGCAAACATGTGGGCGATGAGGCGCGTGACCGTCGTCTTGCCGTTGGTGCCGGTGACGGCCACGACCGGGATTCGGCCGTCCTCCGCTTTCGGCCCGGTGCCGAACAGGTGGCCCACGATGGCCTCGCCGACGTTTCGACCCTTGCCAAAGCTGGGGCTCAGGTGCATGCGCAGGCCTGGCGCGGCGTTGACCTCGACGATGCCGCCGTTGATCTCCTCCAGCGGGCGCAGCACGCTCTCTGCCACCACGTCCACACCGCAGACATGCAGGCCCACGACCTGGGCAGCCGCGATCGCCCGTGCGGCGACTTCGGGGTGCACATCGTCCGTCACATCGGTGGCCGTGCCGCCAGTGGACAGGTTGGCGTTGTTACGCAGGATGACGCGCTGACCTTTCTCGGGCACGGACTCGGGGGCCAGACCTTGCTGGGTCAGGCGCGCGACGGCGATGTCGTCAAAGCGGATCTTGGTGAGGGATGTGGCATGGCCGTCGCCACGGCGAGGGTCGGCGTTGACCTTGTCGACCAGCTCCTTGACGGTGTGCTGGCCGTCGCCGATGACATGCGGCGGGTCGCGGCGTGCGGCAGCGATCAGCTTGTCGCCGATGACCAGCAGCCGGTAGTCGCCGCCGGGCAGGAACTTCTCGACCATGACCTGGCCGATCTCGTCGGCGGCCTTGTAAGCCAGCGCGATGCCCTCGCGTGTCGTCACATTGACGGTCACGCCCTTGCCCTGGTTGCCATCCTGCGGTTTGACGACCACGGGCAGACCGATCTCCTCGGCCACAGCCCAGGCGTCGTCCACCGAATCGACCGGGCGACCGATGGGCACCGGCACGCCGGCGGCCTGAAGCAGGCGCTTGCAGAGGTCCTTGTCCTGGGCGATGGACTCGCTGACGGCGCTCGTGGCGTCAACTTCGGCGGCCCAGATTCGGCGCTGCTTGGCGCCCCAGCCGAACTGCACCAGGCTGCCCTGCGTCAGACGGCGGAACGGGATACCGCGGGCGAGCGCGGCGTTGACGATGGAGCCGGTGGAGGGCCCGAGGCGGATGTCCTCATCCAGCTCACGCAACTGCGCGATGACCGCATCGGCGTCGAAGTCGGTGCCGTTCAGCGCGGCCAGCACCAGCTTCAGGGCCTGCTCGAAGGCGAGGCGACCGACGTCCTCCTCGCTGTACTCGATGACGACCTGGTAGGTGCCGGCTTCGGGCGTGAAGTGGGTCTGGCTGAAGGTGACCGGGCAGCCGGCCTGGGCCTGCAGGGCCAGGGTGGCCTGCTCCAACACCTGCGCCAGCGAGGTGTCGGCACGCAGTTCACCGATGGTGGGAAAGAGCTGACGCAGGCGAGGCTCAAAGCCGGGCAGGCGTTCGAGCGAGCGCTCGGCCTCCTGGCAATGCACGACTGCCTCGATGGTCGTGTGGCGGCTCCACATGTTGGGGCCGCGCAGCGCGCGGGTGCGGGAAACGTCCATGGTCTTGTCGTTTATGCCAGGTGAAGGTCGGGGACGAAGGTGTCGAGGCCGGCAGCGATGAGCTCGGGCGAGATGCCCAGGGCCCAGGCAGTCGCGACCGCGGCGAGCAGAGTCGATGCATCGGTAGCCTCAGGGCCGAAGCGGTGCAGCAGCGCGTCGATGTTGGCGCCGGGTGTCTCTGCCGGGCCTTGGGCCAGCACCGCGGCACCGCCGCGCAGGAAGACGGCGCGCCCGCCGCGGTCGCGGTGGTGGCGTATGGCCTCCAGACCGCTGTCCTCGGCGTAGAAAACGACCTCGCCATCGCTGAGCTCTGCCATGTCGACGAGGCGCGGATGGGCCGCGTTCAGCACGCTGGCGCCATCACTGAGCACCACGTCGACCTGGGTCCTCAGGACCTTGTAGAGCTGGTCGGCGTCCTGCACATCGAACTCCGCCAGGCTGGCGATGCCATCCATGTCCGTAACGACGCCGACCAAGGCGCGGTCATAGGCAAGGCCGTCGCGCAGGATGGAGGCCGGATCGTTCTCGACGACGACGGCGTTGACGCCGCGGTTCATCAGCAGGCGATGCGCCGCGTCCCAACGGGCGCAGTCCTTCTTCTCGACGCGGCGCGTGCCGAGGAAGAGCCCGTCGCGGCAAGCCAGGCCGACGTGTCGGCCGTTGAGGTGCAGCAGCCAGGCGACCAGGCGGGAGATCTGGTGGCCGCCGCGCGAGCCCGCGACGCCGACGATGGGAATGCGGCCCGACTCGTCCTCGGCGAAGAGGTGGTCGATGATGGCCTGTCCCACCGGCTGGGGGGCACCGCCGGCGGGCTTCAGGTGCATCAGCAGGCCCGGCCCTGCGTTCACCTCGACGATGGCGCCGCCGGTGGCCGACAGCGGCTTGGAGATGTCCTCGGTGACGAGGTCGACGCCGGCAATGTCCAGGCCCACAGTGCGCGCGGCCAGCGACACGGCGTGCGCAACTTCCGGGTGCACCTCGGGCGTGCAGTCGATGGCGACGTTCCCATTGCGCTGGATCAGCACGGCCTTGCCGGCGGGGGGCACGGCCGCGGGCTCGAAGCCCTGGCGCTGCAGGTCCAGCAGCACCACCGGGTCTTCACCCAGCGTGATGCGGTTCAGCGGGAAATCCTCGGTCAGGCCACGGCGGGGGTCGGTGTTGATCTGCATGTCGATCAGCTGGGCGACCGTGTGCGTACCATCGCCATGCACCCAGGCGGCCTCGCCGCGGGCGGCGGCGACGACCTGGCCGCCGACGACCAGCACGCGGTGCTCGTTGCCGCGGATGTAGCTCTCCACCAGCACCGAGGAGCCCTCGGCGTCGGCCAGCTTGAAGGCGGCCTCGCAGTCGGCTTCGGTCTGGATGTCCAGCGTGACACCCCGGCCATGGTTGCCGTCGCTGGGCTTGATGACAACCGGCAGGCCGATGTCCTGCGCGGCGGCCCAGGCCTCGGCAGCGGATCTGACCTCCTGGCCGGCCGGCACGGGCACGCCCACGGCCTTGAGGAGGGTCTTGGTGAGGTCCTTGTCGCCGGCGATGCCCTCGGCGATCGCGCTGGTCATGTCGGTCTCGGCCGTCCAGATGCGGCGCTGGCGGGCGCCGTGACCCAGCTGCACGAGGTTGCCGTCGTTCAGGCGGATGTGCGGGATGCGGCGGTCCGTCGCGGCGGCCACGATGGCGGCGGTGGAGGGGCCGAGGTAGCAGTCGTCCAGCTTGTCGCGCACGCGGGCCACGGCAGCGGGCACGTCAAAGGCCTCGTCGTTGATGGTCGCCATGATGAGGGCATGACCCTCGGCCAGCGCGGCACGGGCGACCTGTTCGTCACGGGCCCGGAACACCATGCGATAGACGCCGCGTTGCGAGGTCGAGCGGGTCTGCCCGAAACCGGTGGGCATGCCGGCCAGGTTGAGCAGCTCGATGACGATGTGCTCCAGCACATGGCCCATCCAGGTGCCGTCGCGCAGGCGTTCGATGAAGCCGCCGCGTTCTCCGACGCCACAGTGGTGCTCGATGAGGGCGGGCAGGGCGGCCGTCAGGCGGTCATTGAAGCCGGGCAGCAGATGGCTGGGGAGGTCCTCCAGCTCACCCAGGTCCAGCCAGACCTCGAGAACCGGCCGGTAGGTCCACATATTGGGCCCACGCAGATAGTTGATGCGCAGCAGGCGGATGTCGTTCTTCTTGCTCATGGCTTGGGGGTGTGAGGGGCGCGAGGCATTTTGCGCCGAACTCATGGCGGAGAATTGCAGCAGCCCGTCAGAGCAAAGAACAACATGAATGACCTTCCCCCCACGACTGCGCCTCATCCTCAAATGGCCGCCCTTGGCGGGCGACTTCCTGCTGGCGAGAACGTCGTGGGCACGCTCGAGGTTGACCTGGACGCCCGGGGACGTTTCGCGCAGGGGCTGATCGCGCTGACGAATTCACGCTTGATGGCCTGGGAGCCGACGGACGGCGCCTGGACCGAGTTTCCCCTGGCCACCGGCCAGCACCTCAAGCTCAGCGACCATGGTGGCCTGGCGTTCATGGAGCTGTTCGACAGCCGCCAGCGCCTGGCGCGCTGGCGCTTCACCCTGGCCTGCAACCCGGCGGCTGTGCGTTTCGTTGACGCCTTCGAGCGCGAGGTACAGCGGCTGGAGGGCCGGGTTGCGCCGGTGGCTGACGATGAGGGCGAGGAGGCCGATTTCGACTTCGGCGACGCTGGCGCGCCGCCCAGCACCTGGGTGCTGCTGCGGCTGTGGCGCTTCGCCAAGCCCTACCACGGGCAATTGCTGCTCGGGTTTGCGCTGATGTTGGGCGCCACCGGTGCAACGCTGGTGGCCCCCTACCTGACCATGCCGCTGATGGACAAGGTGCTGATCCCGTTCCAGAACGGCCAAGCCATCGATCCCCACCTCGTCATGCTGCTTCTGAGCGGGCTGCTGGGCGCAGCGCTGTTCTCCTGGGCGCTTGGCTGGGCCAAGACCTACCTGCTGGCGCTGGTGTCGGAGCGCATCGCGGCAGACTTGCGAACGGCCACTTTCGAGCATCTGCTGGGGCTGTCGCTGGAGTATTTCGGCAACAAGCGCACCGGCGACCTGATGGCGCGTATCGGCTCGGAGACGGACCGCATTTCGGTGTTCCTATCTCTGCACGCGCTGGACTTCATCACTGACGTGCTGATGCTGGGCATGACGGCCATCATCCTGTTCAGCATCCACCCCGGCCTGGCGCTGGCGACCCTGGTGCCGCTGCCCTTCATCGCCTGGCTGATCCACCTCGTGCGCGACCGGCTGCGCACCGGCTTCGAGAAGATCGACCGTGTCTGGGGCGAGATCACCAACGTGCTGGCCGACACCATCCCTGGCATCCGCGTCGTCAAGGCGTTCGCGCAGGAGAAGCGCGAGGCCTCGCGTTTCAAGGAAGCCAATGCCAAGAACCTGCATGTCAACGACCGGCTCAACCGCACCTGGAGCCTGTTCACGCCCACCGTCGGGCTGCTGACGGAGATGGGGTTGCTGGTGGTCTGGGGCATCGGCATCTGGCTGATCGCCCACCAGAGCATCACGGTGGGCGTGCTGACCGCCTTCCTGGCTTACATCGGGCGCTTCTATGCGCGCCTGGATTCCATGAGCCGCATCGTGTCCGTCACGCAGAAGGCGGCGGCCGGCGCCAAGCGCATTTTCGACATCCTGGACCACGTCTCCAACGTACCGGACCCGGTCAACCCGCAGCCTTTCGAGAACGTGGCCGGCGCGATCTCCATGCAGGGCGTGAACTTCCGCTACGGCTCGCGCTCGGTCATCCGCAGCCTGAACCTGGACATTCACCCCGGCGAGATGGTTGGCCTGGTGGGTCACAGCGGCTCGGGCAAGAGCACGCTGGTCAATCTGATCTGCCGCTTCTATGACGTGACCGAGGGTGCTATCAAGGTGGACGGCATGGACCTGCGCCGCATCAAGGTGGCCGACTACCGTCGCCACATCGGCCTGGTGCTCCAGGAACCCTTCCTGTTCTTCGGCACCATCGCCGAGAACATCGCCTACGGCAAGCCGGATGCCACGCGCGACGAGATCGTCGCGGCGGCCCGCGCAGCCCACGCCCATGAGTTCATTCTGCGCCTGCCGCACGGCTATGACAGCCTGGTGGGTGAGCGCGGCCAAGGCTTGTCCGGCGGCGAGCGCCAGCGCATCTCCATCGCGCGCGCGCTGCTGATCGACCCGGCCATCCTCATCCTCGACGAGGCCACATCGGCCGTGGACACCGAGACCGAGAAGGAGATCCAGCGCGCGCTGGACAACCTCGTGAAGGGCCGCACCACCATCGCCATCGCCCACCGCCTTTCGACGCTGCGCAAGGCCGACCGACTGGTGGTCATGGACCGGGGCGAGATCGTCGAGCTGGGCCCGCACGACGAGCTGATCGCCCAGCAGGGCCACTACTGGCGGCTGTGGGAGGCCCAGGCCCGCCGCGTCGACGCGGAGGCAGGCGAGGATGCCGGCCTGCTGGTCGTCGCGCCCAACCCGAGCGCCCACACGGAGAACGCATGAGTACGACGCTGCCTTTTCGCGACCTGCAGCTCGACGCCAACGGTCGGCTGGCGCTGACCGACCTGAACGGGGATCACCACACCGGCGTGACGCCCGTGCGCGCCCACCCGATCACGGCGCCCGACGAGGGCCTGTCACTGGTGGGGTCGCACGGCCACGAGCTTGCCTGGGTGCCGCGCCTATCGGCGCTACCGGACGGTCCGCGCAAGCTGCTGGAAACCGAACTGGCCGCGCGCGAGTTCCACCCGACGCTGAAGCGGCTGATCTCCGTCAACACCTTTGCGACGCCCAGCACCTGGCGCATCGACACGGACCGTGGCGAGGTCGACTTCGTGCTGAAGAGCGAGGAAGACATCCGCCGCCTCGAAGAGGGGCGGCTGCTCATCACGAGCAGCCATGGCGTGCAACTGGAAGTGCCCGATCGCTGGGCGCTGGACAAGCACTCCAAGCGCCTGCTGGAGCGCTTCCTCTAAAGGAGGCTCAGGAGGCCTCGGCCATTTGCGACTGCAGGTAGTTCTGCTCGCCGACGGTGGTGACCAGCTCGATCTGTGTTTCCAGGTGGTCAATGTGTTCCTCGGTGTCGTCGAGGATCTGCACGAACAGCTCGCGGGACACGTAGTCGCGCACGCTCTCGCAGTAGGCGACGGCTTCCTTCAGGTGCACGTGTGACGCCTTCTCGATGATGAGGTCGCACTTCATGGTCTCGACGGCGTTCTCGCCGATGTAGAGCTTGCCGAGGTCCTGCAGGTTGGGCAGGCCGTCCAGCGTCAGCACGCGCTCGATGAGTTTGTCGGCGTGCTTCATCTCCTCGATGGATTCCTCGTACTCGTGCTTGGCCATCTTCATCAGGCCCCAGTTCTTCAGCATGCGGGCGTGGAGGAAGTACTGGTTGATGGCGGTCAGTTCCAGCTTGAGTTGCTGGTTCAGGTGGACGAGGACTTGGGGATCGCCTTTCATGGCAGGCTCCGTAACGTGAAATTGGGCCGCAGTATCCCCAGTGAAAGCCCTTCTGCAAAACCGCTTTTTTTGCAAATGAGATCGATTCGCATTAAAATTGCGGTCATGATTGTTTGCGTCTGCCACCGCGTCTCCGACCGCGACATCGCGATTGCCGCCTCCAGCGGCTGCCCGAGCTTCGAGGCATTGCAGGACGATCTGCGCGTGGCCACGGCCTGCGGTGCCTGCCATGACTGCGCCTGCTCGATCTTCGAGGAGAGCCGTGTCGAAGGCGCCACGTCGCACGCTCGGGGTGTGGCGATTCCGATCAAGGCCTTGATGGCCGCCTGAACTAGAATGCTCCCCGGCGCCGACATCCGGCGCTTTTTTTGTGGCCTTGTTTCCTGAAGTTGTTGTGAATTCCGCAGCCGCTTTGCTCTGGAGCAGGCCGCACAGCACGACAACAGCAAGGAAATTCCATGAGCACCCTCCAGACCGGCATCGTCAAATGGTTTGACGACGGCAAGGGCTTCGGCTTCATCACCCCCGCCGACGGCGGCAAAGACCTCTTCGCCCACCACAGCGAAATTCGTAACAACGGCGGTTTCCGCACGCTGGCCGAAGGCGCACAAGTCGAATTCGAAGTGAAGCAAGGCCCCAAGGGTCTGCAGGCCGCCAACATCCGCGCGCTGTAATTCACACCCCCGGCCTTGTGCCTCAAGCCCGCGCTCAGCGCGGGCTTTGTGCTTTCTGGGCCGGTCCAACGACAATCGACGTCCTATGTCCGCACTGCCCATCGCCGCCCCAAAGGCCTTGACCGCTTACCGCCCCTTCTGGGCCAAGCGTTTCGGCCCTGCGCCCTTCCTGCCCATGAGTCGGCAGGAGATGGAGCAACTCGGCTGGGACAGCTGCGACGTCATCATCGTCACCGGCGACGCCTACGTCGACCACCCCAGCTTCGGCATGGCGGTCATCGGCCGCACGCTGGAGGCCCAGGGCTTTCGCGTCGGCATCATTGCGCAGCCGGACTGGAACAGTGCCGACGCCTTCAAAGCGCTGGGCAAGCCCAACCTGTTTTTCGGCGTCGCGGCCGGCAACATGGATTCCATGATCAACCGCTACACGGCTGATCGGAAGATTCGCAGCGACGACGCCTACACGCCGGGTGGCGAGGGCGGCAAGCGCCCAGACCGCGCCACGCTCGTGTACACGCAACGCTGCCAGGAGGCCTTCAAGGACGTGCCGGTCGTCATCGGCGGCATCGAGGCGTCGCTGCGCCGCATCGCACACTACGACTACTGGCAGGACAAGGTGCGCCGCTCCATCCTCGTGGATGCCAAGGCCGACCTGCTGGTCTATGGCAACGCCGAGCGCGCGATCGTCGAGATTGCCCACCGTCTGGCGCGCCGCGAGCCCATCGAGGCCCTCACCGATGTGCGCGGCACCGCCTTCATGCGCCGGACGGACGACCCGACGGCCGACGGCTGGTTCGAGCTGGACTCGACCGAGGTGGACCGCCCGGGCCGCATCGACGAGCTCATCAGCCCCTACCAGATCATTGACGACAGCAAGGCCTGCGCGTCCAACGACGATGGCGCCAAGCCCATCACCCTGCACAAGACCGGCCGCATCACCATGCCGCCGCGCGACCACACGGTGGTGCGCCTGCCGGCCTACGAGCAGGTCAAGAGCGACCCGGTGCTGTACGCACACGCCAACCGCGTGCTGCACCTGGAGACCAACCCCGGCAATGCACGGGCGCTGGTGCAGCGTTACGACTTCAACGGCGTTGCGCGTGACCTCTGGATCAACCCGCCGCCCATCCCGCTGACGACGCCGGAGATGGACCACGTCTTTGACCTGCCCTACGCACGCAGCCCGCACCCGAGCTATGCGGACGAGGCAGGCAGCCACGACGGCGGGACCAAGATTCCGGCCTGGGAGATGATCCGCTTCAGCGTGAACATCATGCGCGGCTGCTTCGGCGGCTGCACCTTCTGCTCCATCACCGAGCACGAGGGCCGCATTATCCAGAGCCGCTCGGAAGACTCTGTGATCCGCGAGATCGAGGAGATGCGCGACAAGGTCAGGGGCTTCACCGGCATCGTGTCGGATCTGGGCGGCCCCACGGCGAACATGTACCGCATCGGCTGCAAGAGTCCCGAGATCGAGGCCGCCTGCCGCAAGCCCAGCTGTGTCTACCCGGGCATCTGCCAGAACCTGAATACCAGCCACGATCCGCTGATCAAGATGTACCGCCGTGCGCGTGCGCTGCCGGGCGTCAAGAAGATCCTGATCGGCTCCGGCCTGCGCTACGACCTGGCAGTTCAGTCGCCCGAATACGTGAAGGAACTGGTGACTCACCACGTGGGCGGCTACCTGAAGATCGCGCCGGAGCACACCGAGACCGGGCCGCTGTCCAAGATGATGAAGCCGGGCATCGGGACCTACGACCGCTTCAAGCAGATGTTCGAGGCGGCCAGCGCGGCGGCGGGCAAGAAGCAGTACCTGATCCCGTACTTCATCGCCGCCCATCCGGGCACCAGCGACGAGGACATGATGAACCTCGCCGTCTGGCTCAAGCGCAACGGCTTCCGCGCTGACCAGGTGCAGACCTTCTACCCCAGCCCCATGGCGACGGCGACGGCCATGTACCACTCGGGGATGAACCCGCTCAAGGGCATCAGCCGCGACGAGACCCGGAGCGAGAGGGTCGACATCGTGCGCGGCGAGCGCCGCCGGCGGCTGCACAAGGCCTTCCTGCGCTACCACGACGCCAACAACTGGCCGCTGCTGCGCGAGGCGTTGAAGGCCATGGGCCGGGCCGACCTGATCGGCAACGGCAAGCACCACCTGATCCCGAGTTACCAGCCCATGACCGACGGCAGCTACGACAGTGCGCGGCGCAAAAACTCGACAGGGGCCAAGCCGACGGCGCGCAAGGGGCAGATCTTGACGCAGCACACCGGGCTGCCACCGCGTGCTACCGGCGCGGCGCGTGCAAGCGGCGCGCGTCCGGGCAAACCCGGTAAGCGTTGATGCGGTCTGCGGGACATTTGCCCGCGCTTTTTGTGACGATCCCTGTGCGGATGCACTACGCTTGCGGCTCTCGACCGACGAGGTAGCCGCAGCAGCGGTTGCCCCCGTGCCCGGAGCCCTCTCCCCCATGCAAGAAGCACCCGCCGCTGACGACGATCTGCTCGAACTGCTCGACGAGCCCGAGCACGCCGACGGTGACCACCGACACAACGATCGGCCCTGGCGCATCCTCATCGTCGACGACGACGGCGACGTCCACAAGGCCACGGAACTGGCCATGCAGGGCCTGACCGTCGAAGGCCAGCCGCTCGTCTTCCTGCACGCCAGTTCCGCCGCCCAGGCCCGACAGCTGCTCGCCAGCGAGGACGATCTTGCGGTCGTGCTGCTGGACGTCGTCATGGAGAGCGAGGACGCAGGCCTGCAACTGGTGCGGCACATCCGCGACGAGCTGGGCCTGAACGCGGTGCGCATCGTGCTGCGCACCGGCCAGCCCGGCTATGCGCCTGAGATCGAGACCGTGCAAGCGTATGACATCAACGACTACAAAACCAAGTCGGAGCTGACCCGCACTCGCCTGTACACGGTGCTGACGGCCGCCGTGCGCTCCTATCGCCAGATCTGCGCGTTGGAGGCCAACCGTCGCGGTCTGGAGATGATCGTCGAGAGCAGCACGTCGCTTTCTCGCATGCGCGGCCTGAGCCGCTTCGCCGAAGGCGTCGTCACGCAGTTGTGCGCGCTGCTGGGCATCCTGCCCGAGGGGCTGGTATGTGCCCAGGTCAACGGCGAGACGGGCGAAGAGGTCCGCATCGTCGCTGCTGCCGGCCAGTACAGCGGTCTCATCGACCGCCCGCTGGCCCAGGTGAAGATCGCCGCGGTGCGTGAGCGTCTGGAGCGCTGCCTGCGCGAACAGAAGAACCTCTACGACGACGGCACCTGCCTCTACTTCGGCATGGGCCGGGGCCGTGCGATGGCCGCGCTGGTGGATGTCGGCCGCGAACTCGACGAGTTGGATCAGCAGTTGCTGCGCGCCTTCTGCTCCAACATCGCCGTCGGCTTCGAGAACGTCGTGCTGTACAGCCAACTGCTGGATCAGGCCTACAACGACCCGTTGCTGCGCCTGCCCAACCGCAACCGCTTCGTCGAGCTGCTCGACAAGAACCTGAAAGACCCGACCGGCGTCACGCTCGCGCTGATCGACATCGACGATTTCTCCGACATCAACGACGCCTTCGGCCACCACTTCGGAGATCAGGTGCTGCAGGCCGTCACCCACCGCCTCGCCGAGATGCTGGGACTGAACACCGCGATGGCCCGCGTCGGCTCCGACACCTTCGGTGTGCTCGGCGAGCATGGCAAGGTCTGCCCGGAGACCGTCGACGGCGTCTTCGCCGAACCCTTCGTCGTCGCCGGCGAGAAGCTGCAGCTCTCTGCCACCACGGGGCTCGTCCGTCTGGGCGAATCCACGGCGGTCGGCTCCGAACTGCTGCTCGATGCCCAGATCGCGCTAAAGCGCGCGAAGCAGCAGCAGCGCGGGTCGTCGCAGTACTTTTCTGCCGCCATGGGCAGCGACGCGCGTGAGCGCTTCAAGCTGCTCAAGGGCCTGCGCACCGGTTTCGAGGAGAGCCAGCTCTTCGTCGTCTACCAGCCCCAGGTCGACCTCGACAGTGGCCGCGTCATCGGCGCCGAGGCTTTGCTTCGCTGGCGCACGGCGGACGGCCGCTTCATCGCGCCTGACCAGTTCATCCCGCTGGCCGAGCAGAGCGGGCTCATCATCCCCATCGGGGAGTTCGTCATGCGAACCGCCTGCGCCCAACTGCGCAAGCTGCAGACGCAGGGCCATGCCGACTTCCGCATGGCCGTGAACGTGTCCATGGCGCAGTTCCGCCACCCCGGCTTCATCGACATGCTGGCCCGATCGCTGCACGACGGTGGCGTCGACGGCCAGAGCATCGAGCTCGAGATCACCGAATCCATGGCCATGGAGGACGCCGAGCTCGTGCTGCGCGTGCTGGCCGACATCAAACGCCTGGGATTCAGCGTCGCCATCGACGACTTTGGCACCGGCTTTTCGAGCCTGAGCCAACTGCGTCAGCTTCAGGTGGATCGCCTCAAGATTGATCGCGCCTTCGTGCAGGAAGCACAGTCGTCCAGCGCTGGCTCGACGATCGCACAGATGGTCGTCAATCTCGGGCGCGGCCTGGGCCTCACGGTCATTGCAGAAGGTATCGAGACCGAGGAGCAGCGCCAATACCTCATTGGCCTGGGCTGCCACGAAGGCCAGGGCTGGCTGTTCGCCAAACCCATGCCGGCCGACCAGCTCGAGACCTGGATGCAGAAATAGGGCCCCTCGGGCAGTCGCGTCGCGCTGAACGTGGGCGCGCCTGGAGGGGCCGCTGGGAGGCGGGGGTGGCCGCTGCGTCGAGCCGCGAGCGCATCGCCAGGCGGACCGGCTTTGAAGCGTCCCGACACCCATCCCGGAATGGCGCGACGCACCTAAACTCCGCGCCGTCGATTGACGACAGTCAGGAGCGCCCATGAGTCTTGCGAAGATCCTCGTCGCCCAGGGGGGCGGCCCCACCGCCGTCATCAACCAGAGCCTGGTCGGCGTCGTGCTGGAGGCGCGGCGCCAGCGCGGCGTGGGCCTGGTCTACGGCGCCCGCCACGGCGTGCGCGGCATCGTCAACGAGGACTTCGTCGACCTGACGCAGGAGACCAGCCACAACTTGGAACTGGTGGCCGGCACCCCCGCCTCGGCGCTGGGCTCCACGCGCGACAAGCCTGATGCCGCTTACTGCCACGAGATCTTCACGGTGCTGCAGGCCCATGGCATCAGCCACTTCTTCTACATCGGTGGCAACGATTCATCGGACACCGTGCGCATCGTGTCCGAGGAGGCCGCCGCGGCGAACTACCCGCTGCGCTGCATCCACATCCCGAAGACCATCGACAACGACCTCGTCGGCAACGACCACACGCCCGGCTATGCGTCCGCCGCGCGTTTCGTGGCCCAGGCCTTTGCCGGCGCCAATCTCGACAACGCGGCGCTGCCTGGCGTCTACGTCGGTGTCGTCATGGGGCGCCACGCCGGCTTCCTGACCGCCGCGTCGGCCCTGGGCAAGAAATTCGACGATGACGGCCCCCACCTCATCTATCTCCCCGAGCGCAGCTTCGACACCGAGCAGTTTCTGCTCGACGTGAAGGCCACGCACCAGCGCTATGGCCGCTGCGTCATCGCCGTCAGCGAAGGCATCCACGATGCGTCCGGCGCGCCCATGCTGTCCAAGCTGGCCGGCGACCTAGAGCGCGACGCCCACGGCAACGTGCAGCTCAGCGGTACCGGCGCGTTGGCCGACCTGCTGTGCGAGGAGATCAAGGCCAAGCTGGGCATCAAGCGCGTGCGAGGCGACACGTTCGGCTACCTGCAACGCAGCTTCCTAGGCTGTGTCAGCGACGTCGATGCACGCGAGGCCCGCGAGGTCGGCGAGAAGGCCGTGCAGTACGCCTTCCACGGCGATCGTGACGGCTCGGTCGCCATCAAGCGCGTGGGCTACTACTCGGTGGACTACGAACTGTTGCCGCTGGCGGCCGTGGCCGGCAAGACGCGAACGATGGAAGACCACTTCATCAACGGCGCCGGCACTGACGTGACAGACGCATTTCGCCTTTATCTGCGTCCGCTGCTGGGCTCGGGCATGCCGGATGCGTACAGGCTGAGGCCGAATCCGGTACCCAAGGTGCTGAAAAAGGGCTGAGCCCCCGCCATTGCCGGGCGCCGACAATCAGCCAGCGAGCCCTGAGCTCACCCCCGCGCGCGCCTGGGCAGGTCGCCGAGCGCAAGGACAGTGCGTGAGCGCCCCTACAGAACAGACACCGGTCCATCCCTGCGCCATGCTCGGGCCATGGTCCGCAGTCCGTTGGCAGCTGCAACGCCCGGGCACCGGCGCCTGCGGAGGCGACGTCCGTGCGCGTCGCCCGCTGTTCTCCTGACTGAAGAGGCGTGCGCAATGCCCCTCAGGGCTTGGGCTTGATCAGCCGGTTGTGCTGGTCGTTGACGCCGACCAGTGCAGCCGAGCCGTAATGCTTGTGCAACTCCGCCACCATCTCGCCGTTGATGATGACGGGGTCAGTCTCGACGGCCTTGCGTGCGACTTCCAGGTCGGCGGTGGCGAAGATGAAGAGGCCGCGCCAGCCGTCCACGCCGTCCAGCGGGCCGGCGTATACCAGCAGGCCTTCCTTGGCGAGGCGCTGGATGTTCGCGAAATGACCCTTGAACATCTCGTCGCGCTCGGGGCCTGCGGGCACGCGTTTCGGCCCGGTCTTCAGCAGCACAAACACATAGGGGCGCATGCCCTGCTCGTTGGCGCCCCAGGCCTGAGCCTTGGCGGCGTCATACGCTGCAGGCGCTTCCTGAGCATGGGCGGACCCGATGCAGAGCGCGGCGAGGACGCAGGCAGCGATCTTCATGGTGTGGCGGTGGCGTGGCCGTGATGCGAGGATTGAACCGCACCCCGGCTCCCAGGAGACTGCGATGAAACCCACCCCACCCGGCTGGCCGCGCCTGTCCTCGGCCGTGTATTGCGAGAACGCGCGCGAGGCCATCGCCTGGTACCAGCGCGCCTTCGGCTTCACGGTCGAGATCGTCGTCGACGCGCCCGACGGCAGCGTCATGCACAGTGAGTTGCGCTATGGCGAGGCCATCGTCATGGTGTCCGAGGGCGGGGCCGCGCGTGAGGCCCGCTTCGGCGTCACGGGCCGTTCGCCCAGGCTGCTGGGCGGCGCCAACACCCAAGCGCTGTTCCTTTACGTCGACGACGTCGATGCCCATTGCGGCCAGGCGCGCGCGGCCGGCGCCCAGGTGACCTACGCGCTCACGGAGAACGATTACGGTGCGGAGTATTGGACTGACCGCACCTATGGATGCGTCGATCCCGACGGCCACATGTGGTGGTTCAGCCAGCGCTTGCGCAACCCGTCGGGCGGCTGATTCTCTTGGAGCTGCTCCGATGCGGTGGTCACCCCCGTCGGGCTTTTTGCCCCCATGCCGAAAAGCACTTGCCACGCCTATCAGCAATCTTCTACATTTGTAGTACGACAACTGTAGAAAGTCGCCATGGACGAGGAAACGGGCGCGGGCGAGGTCTCGCTGAGCGATCTGCAACTGAGCTTGATGCGCGTGCTGTGGGCACGCGGTGAGGCCAGCACGGCCGAAGTGGCCGAGGCCTTGCGCGGCGAGCGCGACCTGGCGCACACCACCGTGGCTACGCTGCTGACGCGGCTGGAGAAGCGCGGCCTGCTTGCCAGTCGGCGCGAGGGCCGGGCACTGCTCTACACGCCGCAGGTCAGCGAGGCCGAGGTGCAGCGCTCCATGCTGGGTAGCCTGCTGGACAACTTGTTCGCCGGCCGGGCCAGCGCCCTGGTCAGCCATCTGCTGGAGGCGCGCGGCGTCGATGCCAAGGAACTGGCCGAGCTGCAGGCGCTGCTGAAGCAACGCAAGGGAGAGACACGATGACCGATGCCCTGCTGACCTGGCTGTGCAGCTACCTGCTGCACAGCAGCCTGCTGATCGGTGGCCTGTGGGTGGCCGAGCGCGCGGGCCTGCTGGCGAAGCTGACCACCACGACACAGGAAGGCTTGTGGCGCCTGGCCCTGCTCGGTGGGCTCGTCAGTGCCAGCCTGCCGCTCCTGCTGCCTCCGGTGCCCAACCCGCCCGCCCAGGTCGCTCCCGCTGCGACCAGCGTTTACCAGCCCGCACCAGTCGTGGCGGACGTTCGGCCCGCCCCTGCTCCCGCCAACGTGTCGTTGCCGGCTGCGCCGCCCATGGCCCAGCTCGGCGCGCTGCCGCTGGCCACCCGCCTGGCACCCAAGGCGCACGATACGGCAGTCGGCTTCGTGTTGATCTGGCTGGCCGGCGCCGCGCTGTTGCTGGCCGCGGTGGCGCTGCAATGGATCTGGCTGCGCCGCGCCGTGCGCCGGCTGCCTGGCCTGGACGATGCGCGCTGGCGCCGGCTCGCCGCGCAGCGAGCGGCCGACATGGGCCTGTCACTGCCAGCGTTGCGGCAGGCTCGTCCCGGCTGGGCCAGCCCGCTGCTGGCGCCGGGCCGCGTGCTGTGCCTGCCGGAGTGGTGCCTTGCGCTGCCCGATGACGAGGCCCGCGCCGTGCTGGGCCACGAACTGGCCCACCTGCGCCGGCGCGACCCTGCGTGGCGGCTTCTTGCCGCCTTGGTCAAGGCGCTGCTCTGGCCGCAATTGCTCAACCGCGTGGCGCTGCGGCGCCTGGACCTGCTCGCCGAGCTGGCTTGCGACGCCGCTGCGGCCACGCCCCAGGGCCAGCGCCTGGCGCTGGCACAAAGCCTGCTGCGCTGCGCAGAAGCCCTGA
>NZ_DASWYS010000253.1:0-3119 GCF_036404855.1 Roseateles sp. | reverse complement strand
CTGTCCACCGCTTCGTGCCAGTCGTCCATCACGTACATCGACGGTGACAAGGGCGAGCTGCTGTACCGCGGCTACCCCATCGAGCAGCTCGCGGTGAACTGCGACTACCTTGAGACCTGCTATCTGCTGCTGTACGGAGAGCTGCCCAACGAAAGCCAGAAGGCGGCCTTCGAAGACAAGGTCACTCGTCACACGATGGTGAACGAGCAGATGCAGTTCTTCCTGCGCGGCTTCCGCCGTGACGCGCACCCGATGGCCGTCATGACGGGCCTGGTGGGTGCGATGTCGGCCTTCTATCACGACAGCACCGACATCAATAACCCCGAGCACCGCGAGATCGCGGCGATCCGCCTGATCGCCAAGATGCCCACGCTCGTGGCCATGGCCTACAAGTACACCATCGGCCAGCCTTACATCTACCCGAAGAACGATCTCTCGTACGCCGGCAACTTCATGCGCATGATGTTTGCCACGCCCTGCGAGGACTACAAGCCCAACGACGTGCTGGTGCGCGCGATGGATCGCATCTTCACGCTGCACGCCGATCACGAGCAGAACGCGTCCACCTCGACGGTGCGCCTGTGCGGCTCTTCGGGCACCAACCCGTTCGCGGCCATCGCGGCCGGCGTTGCCTGCCTGTGGGGCCCCGCCCACGGCGGCGCCAACGAGGCCTGCCTGAACATGCTGGGTGACATCCAGAAGCAGGGCGGCGTGGCCCGCATTGGCGATTTCATCAGCAAGGTCAAGGACAAGAACTCCGGCGTCAAGCTGATGGGCTTTGGTCACCGGGTCTACAAGAATTACGACCCGCGCGCCAAGCTGATGCGCGAGACCTGCCACGAAGTGCTGGCCGAACTGGGTCTGCAGAACGACCCGCTGTTCGAGCTGGCCATGAAGCTGGAACAGATTGCACTGGAAGACGAGTACTTCGTCGCTCGCAAGCTCTACCCGAACGTGGACTTCTACTCGGGCATCGTGCAGCGCGCCATCGGCATCCCCGTGCCGCTGTTCACTGCCATCTTCGCGCTCGCCCGCACGGTCGGCTGGATCGCTCAGCTCAATGAGATGATCGGCGACCCCGAGTACAAGATCGGCCGCCCGCGCCAGCTCTTCGTCGGCGCCACGGCGCGCGACGTGAAGCCCATCGCTCAGCGTTGATGGTCGGCTGATCGCCTCTCGCCTCATCCGCGAACCCCTCGGTCACCCCGAGGGGTTTCTTGCTTTTGGAGACTTGATGACCGCACCAGAGATCCTTGTCCTCGGCAGCGTCAACCGCGATCTCATCGTGCATGCGCCGCGCCTGCCCCTGCCGGGCGAGACGCTGCGCGGTCAGCGGTTCGGCTCCTGCCTGGGGGGCAAGGGCGCCAACCAGGCGGTGGCAGCGGCGCGGCTGGGAGCGCGCGTGGCCTTGGCCGCTCGCGTGGGCCTGCTGGAGAACGGTGCGGCCATGGTGGCGCAGCTGGCGGGGGAGGGCGTCGATGTGCGCGCCATCGCCCAGCCCGCCGGCGAGGTACCCGGCGTGGCGCTGATCGTCGTCGGTGCCGAGGATGCGGAGAACCAGATCGTCACCGTCGCCGGCTCCAACGGCACGCTGCCGCTGGAGCAGGTCGAAGCGCTCGAGCTGACCGGCCTGCGCTGGCTGGTGGCCCAGCAGGAGCTGCCGCTGGCGAGCGTCGCCCGCGCCTTCGAGCGGGCCCACGCGGCCGGCGTGAAGACCCTGCTGAACGCAGCGCCCTTCCGGCCCGGCTGCGAAGCCTTGCTGCCCCATGTCGACCTGCTGGTCGTCAATGCGCTGGAGGCCCAGGCCCTGGTGACGCCCAGGGACGGCGAGGCGGCCGATCCCGAGACGCTGGCCCGAGCCCTGCGTGCCAAGGGACCGGTTGCCGTGCTCGTGTCCCTGGGCGCCGACGGCCTGTGCTGGGTCGACGCGCAAGGCACCCGACGCGTGCCCGCGCGACCCGTGAAGGCCGTCGACACCGTCGGCGCTGGCGATACCCTTGTCGGCGCGCTCGTCACCGCCTTGGCCGAAGGGCAGCCCATCGAACGCGCACTGTCCTTTGCCCAGGCCGCCGCCGCCATTGCAGTGTCGCGCCCCGGCGTGCAGGACGCGATGCCGCGTCGTGCCGAAGTCGAACAACTGCTCAAGAACTGAATCACCAGGAGAACAAGAGATGTCCCAGACCCTGCTGCTGCCCCGCTGGCTGCTGACCATGAAGCCCGGCGAGAACACGCTGGAGCACCACGCGCTGCTGATCGACGGCGAGCGCATCGCCGCCATCGGCCCGCGCGAGACGCTCCTGGCCCAGTACCCGCAGGCCGAGCGCGTCGAGCTGCCCGAGCAGATCCTCATTCCGGGCCTCATCAACGGCCACGCGCATTCCGCCATGACGCTGCTGCGCGGCGTCGCCGACGACGTGCCGCTGATGGACTGGCTGCAGAACCACATCTGGCCGCTGGAGAAGAAGTGGGTCAGCGAGGACTGGACCTACCTCGGCTCCAAGCTGGCGGCAGCCGAAGGCCTGCGCAGCGGCACGACCTACATCAACGACATGTACTTCTTCCCGACCGCCATGGCCCGCGCCGCCCTGGATTCGGGCGTGCGTGCCGCCGTGTCGATGAACGTCATCGACTTCCCGACCGGCTATGCGTCGGGCCCCGACGACTACATCGCCAAGGGCGTGGCCGCCTACGAGCAGTACAAGGGCGAGACGCTGCTGGACTGGACCAGCGCGCCGCACGCGCCCTACACCGTGTCCGATGAGACCTTCATCAAGCTGCGCGACCTGGCGGAGAAGCTGGACATCCAGATGCACTGCCACATCCACGAGACGGCGGGCGAGGTGGAAGACGGCATCAAGGCGCACGGCGTGCGCCCCATCGCCCGCCTGGACAAACTGGGCCTGTTCAGCGAGCGCATGATCGCCGTGCACATGGTCCACCTCAACGGGGCTGAGATCGAGCTGATGGCGAAGAAGGGCGTGCACCTGGTGCACAACCCCAACTCCAACCTGAAGCTGGCCTCGGGCGTCATGCCCTTGAAGGCGCTGGAAGCCGCCGGCGTCAATACCATCCTCGGCACCGATGGCGCCGCGTCCAACAACCGCCTGGACATGTTCGGC
>NZ_DASWYS010000252.1:0-4070 GCF_036404855.1 Roseateles sp. | reverse complement strand
CATCACGACCTGCGTGAGCCGGCGCGCATCGCCAAACACCTCCACCGGCCCCGGCGACAGGCGCAGTACGAGGTCCAGCTGGCGTGACTGGGCTGTGGGCCGCGCGGTGTCCGCAGCTGCGCCGACGATGGCATTGAGATCCACCCGTTCGACGTTCATCAACTGCTTGCCGGCGACGATGCGGCTCATCTCCAGCAGGTCGTCGACGAGCACTGCCTGGGCCTGGGCATTGCGCGCGATGGCCTGGATGCCACGCTCCTGCATGCCGGGCTGTACGCCGGGATGGGTGAGCACGTTGACCCAGCCCAGGATGGCGGCCAGCGGCGTGCGCAGCTCATGGCTGTTGGCGGCGACGAACTCCTCCTTGGCACGGGCCGCATGGTCGGCGGCGCCCCGGGCGGCCTGCTCGGCGGCGAGCAGCTGTTCGCGGCGCAGCTGAAGCTCACGACGGTCGGTGATGTCGTGGAAGTAGACAGAGAGCCCGTCGTGCGAGGGGTAGCACTGGCACTCCAGCCAGCGCTCCGGCACGCCCGGCGCCATGGCCTCGAAAGACACGGCCTGCCCCCGCAAGAGGGTGCTCTCGAAACCGGCCTCGAACTCGCCCGTGCCGAACACGTCGGTGCGATGCCGTCCGGTCAGCTCGTCCGTGCGCCGACCCAGCAGACGGGCCCCCTGCTCGTTGACATAGCCGATGCGGCCGTCGCGCTCGACCAGCAGCAGCCCGTCGGTGATGCTGTTCATGACGGCGCGCAGCCGGCGGTCGGCATGCTGCAAGGCCTCGGTACGCTCGGTGACGCGGCGCTCCAGCGTCTCGTTGAGATCGCGCAGCAGCTCCTCGGCGCGGCGGCGCTCCTCCACCTCCGCCCGCAGTGCCAGGTTGGTACGCCTGAGCTCGCGGGTCTTGCGATCCAGCTCGGCGAACACGGCCACCTTGGAGCGCAGCACGGCCGGGTTCACCGGCTTGTGCAGGTAGTCCACGGCGCCGGAGCCATAGCCCTGCAGGCGGTGCTGGTCCTGGTCGAAGTAGGCCGTCAGAAAGATGATGGGCAGGTGGGCGTTGCGCTTGCGTTCCTTGATCATCTGCGCCAGCTCGAGGCCGTTCATGTCGGGCAGCTGGATGTCCAGCACCATGACGGCGAACTCGTATCCCATCAGCGCGAGCAGTGCCTGGTCGGCCGACAGCGCGCGCACGATGCGGTACCCCGGGTCGGCGAGCACGCTTTCCAGCACCAGCAGGTTGGCGGGCTCGTCGTCGACGATGAGGATGTTGGTGCGCTCGTCAGCACCCGCGGCCTGCTCCAGGAGCTCGCTCGTCGCCATCGCGTTCACCGGTACAGCCACACGCGCATCAGCGACAGCAGCTGCGCCGTGTTGACGGGCTTGGAGATGTAGTCGCTGGCGCCGGCCTCCAGGCACTTCTCGCGGTCGCCCTTCATGGCCTTGGCCGTCAGCGCGAGGATGGGCAGGTTGCGGAACTCGGCATGCCCCCGGATCTCGCGCATGGTTTCGTAGCCGTCCATGTCCGGCATCATGATGTCCATCAGCACGAGGTCGAGGTCATGCTCGCGGCGGATGACTTCGATGGCGGCGCGGCCGCTGGTGGCGGTCAGCACCTGCATGTCCTGGTTCTCCAGCAGCGTCGTCAACGCGAAGATGTTGCGGGCGTCGTCGTCCACCACCAGCACGCGTCGCCCACGCAGCATCTCGGAGGCTCCGTGCAGCTTCTGCAGGATGTCCTGCTTGTCCTGCGGAAGCCCCGTCACGACGCGGTGCAGGAAAAGTGCCGTCTCGTCCAGCAGCCGTTCCGGGCTCTGCACGTCCTTGAGCACCACGCTCTTGGCGAGGGTGCGCAGCTGCTTTTGCTCCGGGCCGGTGAGATCCTTGCCCGTGAAGACGACCACCGGCACCGCGGCCAGCGCCGGATCGGCATGCAATTGCTCGAGCAGCGTGAATCCGCTGACATCGGGCAGTCGCAGGTCTAGCACGATGCAGTCGAACGCCTGCTCGTGCAACGCCCGCAGCGCCTCGGCGCCGCTGCCGACCGCCTGCAGATCGATGTCCTCGTGCCCCAGCAGCTCGACGATGGCCCGGCGCTCGACCTCATCGTCCTCGATGACGAGCAGCCGCTTGGTCCGCGGCACCGTGAAGTCGCGGATGCGGTCCAGCGCGGCCTCCATCTCCTCGCTGCTGGACGACTTCACGACGTAGCTGAAGGCCCCATGGGCCAGGCCATGGTTGCGGTCCTCTTCGGCGACGCTGAAGATCTGCACGGGGATGTGGCGGGTCTGCGGATCGAGCTTGAGCTGGTTCAGCACGGTCCAGCCCAGCATGTCGGGCAGGAAGATGTCCAGCGACACGGCCGTGGGCTTGTAGCGCCGCGCCAGCTCCAGCCCCTGGCTGCCCTTGAGCGCCACGAGCCCCTTGAAGCCGCGGTCCCGCGCCAGGCCCAGCACGATGCGTGCGAAGTGGGGGTCGTCCTCGATGATGAGCAGCACCGACTCACCCTCGACGAGGTTCTCGCGATCGTCGGCCACCTGGGTCTCGCGCACCAGCGGGAGCGTGCCCCGCAGCGCGGCGTCGGGCGGGCGGCCCCGCTCGGGGGGAGGCGTGCGGGCGCTGGGGGCCCCCGAGAAGTGCAGCGGCAGGAACAGCGTGAAGGTGCTGCCGTGGCCGTGCACGCTGGACAGGCGGATCTCGCCGCCGAGCAGAGCCGCGAGCTCACGGCTGATGGCCAGGCCCAGGCCCGTGCCGCCGTACTTGCGCGAAGTGCCGGCGTCGGCCTGCTGGAAGGCCTCGAAGATCAGGCGCTGCTTCTCCGGCGCCACGCCAATGCCGGTGTCCTCCACCGCGAAGGCGAGCACCTGCTGGGCCTTGGTGAGCACCGGGTGTTCGGTGCTCCAGCCCTCGCTGGCCAGGCTGACGCGCAGCTCGACGTGGCCGCTCGCCGTGAACTTCACCGCGTTGGACAGCAGGTTCTTCAGGATCTGCTGCAGGCGCTTGGCGTCGCTCTCCATGCTGCGCGGCAGGTCGTCGGCGAACAGCAGGCGCAGCGGCAGATTCTTGGCCTCGGCCACCTGGCGGAAGTTGCGGTCGATGTTGTCGCGCAGCGAGGCGAAGGGGATGTCCTCGATCTCCACCGTGACGGTGCCGGACTCGATCTTGGACAGGTCCAGGATGTCGTTGATGAGGTGCAGCAGGTCGGAGCCCGACGAGTTGATGTTGCGCGAGAACTCGACCTGCCGGGCGGTGAGGTTTCCATCGTTGTTGCCGGCCAGCTGCTGGCTGAGGATGAGGATGGAGTTCAGCGGCGTGCGCAGCTCGTGGCTCATGTTGGCCAGGAACTCCGACTTGTACTTGGACGTCAGCGCCAGCTCGGCGGCCTTCTCCTCCAACGCATGGCGGGCCTGCTCGACCTCGGTGTTCTTGCGCTCCACCTCCTCGTTCTGCTCGGCCAGCAGGCGCGCCTTGGTGCCGAGCTGCTCGTTGGTCTCCTGCAGCTCCGTCTGCCGGGACTGAAGCTCGGCGGTCAGCTGCTGCGACTGCTTGAGCAGGCCCTCGGTGCGCATGGTGGCCTCGATGGTGTTCAGCACCACACCGATATTGGCGGTGAGCTGGTCGAGGAAGATCAGATTGGTGGAGTTGAAGGGACTGAGCGACGCCAGTTCGATGACGGCCTTGGTGTGGCCCTCGAACAGCAGCGGCAGCACCACGATGCTGGAGGGCGGGGCCGAGCCCAGGCTGGAGCTGATGCGGGTGTAGTCCGGAGGAATATCCCTGATAAGGATGCGCTGCTTCTCCAGGGCGCACTGGCCCACGATGCCCTGGCCCAGCGGAATGCGCCGCGGCTGCTCCGCTGATTCCCGCGCGTAGCCGGCCAGAAGCTCAAGCGTCTGCTCCCCCTCCTCCGTGAGGGCTATCTGATAGATGGCGCCCTGCTGGGCCTGCACCAGCGGCACCAGATCGGACAGAAGGGTTTTGGCCACCGTGTAAAGATCGCGCTGTCCCTGCATCATGCTCGTGAAGCGGGCGATGTTGGTCTTCAGCCAGTCCTGCTCGCGGTTGCGCTCCGT
>NZ_DASWYS010000251.1:0-4941 GCF_036404855.1 Roseateles sp. | reverse complement strand
CAGCCTGGAGGAGACCGCCTCCGCCATGGAAGAGCTGACCGCAACAGTGCGCAACAACGCCGAGACCGCGCAGCGCGCCACCGAGTTGGCGCGCTCGGCCGCCAGCGTGGCCGAACGTGGCGGCGCGGCGGTGGGTGAGGTCATCGGCACGATGGGCGAGATCTCGGCCAGCTCCCGGCGCATCGCGGACATCATCGGCGTCATCGACGGCATCGCCTTCCAGACCAACATCCTGGCGCTGAATGCGGCGGTGGAAGCGGCCCGTGCAGGCGAGCAGGGACGCGGCTTTGCGGTCGTGGCCGCCGAAGTGCGCTCGCTGGCGCAACGCTCGGCAACTGCAGCGCGCGAGATCAAGGACCTGATCGGCAACAGCGTGGAGCGCGTCGCGGCCGGCGCCCAGCAAGTGGGCCGGGCGGGCGAGACCGTGCAGAGCATCGTTGCCGAGGTGGGCAAGGTCAGCGACCTGATCGCCGAGATCAGTTCGGCCAGCCATGAGCAGAGTCAGGGCATCGCCCAGGTGGGCTCAGCCGTCGCCGTGCTGGACCAGATGACGCAGCAGAACGCCGCCCTGGTGGAACAAAGCGCCGCAGCGGCCGAAAGCCTGAAGGACCAGGCGGCCCGGCTGGCCGCGCTGGTGGCGCAGTTCAGGCTGCCGCGCTGAGGATCAGCGCTTCTTGACGATCACACTGCCGATGGAATAGCCGGCACCGAACGAGCAGATGACGCCCGCGTCGCCAGCCTTCATGTCGCCGTGATGCTCATGGAAGGCGATGATGGAGCCGGCCGACGCCGTGTTGGCGTACTCGTTCAAGATCAGCGGCGCAATGTCGTCGCCAGCGTTGGCGCCGACGAGCTTCTTGATGACGAGCTGGTTCATCCCCTGGTTGGCCTGGTGCAGCCAGAAGCGTCGCATCTGCGTCGGCTCCAGGCCCAGCTTGGCGAGATGACCCTCGATGTGGGCAGCGGCCAGCGGCACCACTTCCTTGAAGACCTTGCGCCCCTCCTGGTAGAAGGTCAGATCACGCGCGTTGGGGTCGCGGTCCTCGGCGCGGTTCATGAAGCCGAAGTTGTTGCGGATGTTGCTGCTGAACTGCGTGGAGAGCTGGGTACCCAGGATCTCCCACTGGTCCGAGCCGGTGGCGGTGTCAGCGCGCTCGACGATGAGCGCCGTGCAGACGTCGCCGAAGATGAAGTGGCAATCGCGGTCGCGCCATTCCAGGTGGGCCGAGGTGATCTCGGGGTTCACGATCAGGACGCACTTGGAAGCGCCCGAGCGCACTGCATTGAAGGCCTGCTCCAGGGCAAAGGTCGCCGATGAGCAGGCCACGTTCATGTCGAAACCATAGCCGCCGGCGCCCAGCGCCTGCTGGATCTCCACGGCCATGGCCGGGTAGGCGCGCTGCATGTTGGCGCTGGAGCAGAGCACCGCGTCGATGTCGGCGCCGGTCTTGCCGGCCGCCTGCAACGCCTGTCGCGCCGCATCGACCGCAATCTCGGCCATCAGCGAGATCTGGTCGTCGCCACGCGGCGCGAAGCGCGGATACATGCGCGTCGGGTCCAGCACGCCGTCCTTCTCGATGACGTAGCGCTGCTTGATGCCCGAGGCCTTCTCGATGAACTCGACGCTGGAATGCGTCATGGCCGGCCGCTCGCCGGCGGCGATGGCCTCGGCGTGCTCGGCGTTCTGCAGGTCGGCGTAGCGGTTGAAGGCCTCGACGAGTTCGGCATTGGTGATGACGTGCGGCGGTCGGTAAAGGCCGGTGCCGCTGATGACCACAGCCGGGAATGAAGCTTGCATAAAGTAGACGGGCGATGCCGACTGCCAAAGTACGAAGGCTCAAATCTTACCGAGCCAGGCTGACGCCCTCCCTCCGCACTACCCTGGAGCACCATGCACGAAGACAGCCTGCTCCCGCCTGACGACGCCCTGCGTCTGGCCCTGCACAACGAGGTGCATGCCCGCCCGCCGCCGCGCATCCGGCTGCCCGCCGTCATCGTCCACGTGGCCGTGCTCAACGATGGCGTCAGCCGCGCCGACGAGCATGCCCACCTGCTGCGCCTGCCAGGTCAGCATGCGTTGCCGGCCGACGCGCTGAACGCGAACTTCCTGCGCCTGCGCTGCGGCGAGTTCTCACTGAAATGGGAGCGCCACGCCGAGTTCACCCGCTACGCCTTGGTGCAGCCGCTGCCGCCCGAGGCCGAAGCCGGTGCGCAGACGCTGGACACGCTGCCGCTGCGCGTGGATGCCGGCTGGCTCGGGCGCATCCCTGGGCGCACCATCGCGGCGATCAAGCTGGTCATGGCCGAGCGACCGCTGACCTTCGCGCCCAGCGCGCTGGCCGAGGCGCGCGCCTGGTTCGGCGCCCACGCCGTCGTCGCGTCGACGATGGGCGGCCATTCGCTGGTGGTGACCGACTTCTGCCTGCGGGCCACCGGCTTCGAGCACATCGTCGTGCTGGCCGAGCCGGGCACCCCGCAGACGCGTGCCGGCCGCATCTGCCAGCGCCTGCTGGAGCTGGAGACCTACCGGCTGATGGCCTTGCGCGGCCTGCCGGCCGCCAAGGCGCTGGGCACGACGCTGTCCGAGGTGGAAGACGACCTGGCCGACATCACGGCGCGGCTGGAGCGGCGCAGTGCCTCGGAGGCCGAGCTGCTGGACGACCTCATCTCCACCGCCGCACGCGTGGAGCACGCGACGGCCGAACACCAGTACCGCTTCGCCGCGACCGGCGCCTATCAGGCCATCGTCGAGTCGCGCCTGGACGAGCTGCACGAGGGCAAGGTGGCCGGCACGCAGACGCTGGGCGAGTTCATGCAGCGGCGACTGTCACCGGCCATCGCGACGGTCACGGCCACGGCGCAGCGGCTGGACGCGCTGTCGCGCCGCATCGAGCGCACCAGCGCGCTCCTGCGCACGCGCGTGGACATCGCCACCGAGGCACAGAACCAGCAACTGCTCGCACAGCTGGGCCACGGCCAGCAGACACAGCTGCGCATGCAGGCCACCGTGGAGGGGCTGTCGCTGGCGGCCATCACCTACTACGTCGTCAGCCTGCTGCTGTACGGCTTCAAGGCGCTGAAGACCGAGGGCTGGCTGCCCGTCGCGCCCGAACTGGCCGCGGGCGTCGCCATCCCGCTGGTGCTCGCCGGCGTCTGGTGGACGACGCGGCGCATTCACCGACGCTTCCTGGGGCATTGAACCAGCCGCGTAGAATCAATCACCGGGCCCAAATTTTGGCGTCCGGTTTTTTTTGTCCGCTCGAGCCGCGGGCAACAAGCCGGCAGAGCCAAGTCAAGCGCTCGCAGCCCAGGTCGCGCACTGCCTAACGCGCGCCGCAACTGTGAACACCACTGACATGGAAATCTTCGACTACGACAACATCCTGCTGCTGCCACGCAAGTGCCGTGTGGACAGCCGCTCCGACTGCGACACCTCCGTGCAGTTCGGCCCGCACCGCTTCAAGCTGCCGGTGGTGCCCGCCAACATGAAGACCGTGGTGGACGAGCCCATCACCGAGATGCTGGCCCGCGAAGGCTACTTCTATGTGATGCACCGCTTCGACCTCGACAGCCTGGCCTATGCCAAGGACATGCGCGACAAGGGCCTGCTCGTCTCACTGAGCGTCGGCGTCAAGCCGGCTGACTACGAGCTCGTCGACCGGCTCGCGGCCGAGGGCGTCGGCGCCGACTACCTGACCATCGACATCGCCCACGGCCATGCCGAGAGCGTGCAGCGCATGATCGGCCACATCAAGCACAAGGTGCCCGATGCCTTCGTCATTGCCGGCAACGTCGGCACGCCCGAGGGTGTGATCGACCTGGAAAACTGGGGCGCGGACGCGACCAAGGTCGGCGTCGGCCCGGGCAAGGTCTGCATCACGCGGCTCAAGACCGGCTTCGGCACCGGCGGCTGGCAGCTGTCGGCGTTGAAGTGGTGCGCTCGCGTGGCCACCAAGCCGATCGTCGCCGACGGTGGCATCCGCCACCACGGCGACATTGCCAAGAGCGTGCGCTTCGGCGCCGCCATGGTCATGATCGGCTCGCTGTTCGCCGGCCATGAGGAGTCACCCGGCAACACGGTCGAGGTGGACGGCAAGCTCTACAAGGAGTACTACGGCTCGGCGTCCGACTTCAACAAGGGCGAGTACCGGCATGTGGAGGGCAAGCGCATCCTGGAGCCGGTCAAGGGCAAGCTCGGCGACACGCTGCGCGAGATGCAGGAAGACCTGCAGAGCTCCATCTCCTACGCCGGCGGCACGCAGCTGGCGGACCTGAAGAAGGTCAATTACGTGATCCTGGGCGGCGAGAACGCGGGCGAGCACCTGTTCATGTGACCGGGCTCAGGGCTCGCCCTTGGACGGCTTCGGGTACTGGCGGTTGACGTCCAGCGGCTCCGCATAAGGCGAGTTCCACGTCTGCTCGTGCAGGAGCGCCAGCCGAGCCGCCATGGACGCATCGCGCAGCACGACCTCGAGGTTGCGCGACTTGTCCAGATAGCCGCCGCTCCAGTTGCTGGTGCCTACCCAGGCGACCTCGCCATCGATGCTCATCGCCTTGGTGTGGATGACCCGTGCGAAGGGAATGAAGCCGGTGCTGGCGCGCGGCAGGGTCACGATGCGGATCTCGATGCCGGGCAGCAGCGCCAGGCTCTTCAGGTGGTGGATGGCCGGTTGCTCGGTGTTCCAGCTCGACACCATCAGCTTGACCTTCACGCCGCGCGCAGCAGCGGCCCGGATCGCGTTGTCGATGACGGAGTAGAACGGCCGCTGTCCGGCCGCATAGGACAGCGGCGCGTAGTCCAGCAGCTGCACCCTCACCTCGCTGCGGGCTTGGGTCAGCAGGCGCGGCAGGACCTCCTCGGAGTCACCCACGCCGGGCGGGTTCCAGGCGCGTGGGCTGGACAGCAGGAAGGCCTTGCGTGCGATGTCGAAGGGTGCCGCC
>NZ_DASWYS010000250.1:0-2583 GCF_036404855.1 Roseateles sp. | reverse complement strand
CCGCCGTTGACCGTCCAGCCACCGGCCTGCCAGGTGGCGCCCAGCACCAGCTTGCTCTTGGGCGTGATCTCCTCGATGAGGCCGCGCGTGTTGCGGCCGATGATCTGGATCGCGGGGATCACCGTGCCGGTGGATGTGGCCACGTCGCGGGCGTGCGTGATGCGCGTCTGGTTCCAGGCGTAGCCGAGGTTCAGGTCCAGCTGCGAGCCGGCGAGCGCGAGGCGCACCTTGCTGGTCAGCTCGGCGCCGCGGGTGCGGGTGTCCAGAACATTGGTGAAGAAGGCGGCGCTGTTGATGCCGAAGGGCGCCAGGATCGGCGCCAGCACCGGCAGCGTGGTGGTGGTGAGGTTCTCCGACAGCGCGATGCGGTCGCTGATGTCGATCTGGTACACGTCCAGCGTGGCGCTGGCCTGCGTGCCAAGGCGCCACACCAGGCCCAGCGACGCGTTCTTGGACTTCTCCGGCCGCAGCGAAGTGCCGCCGATCAGGCTGGCCACCGGGCTGCCGGGTAGCAGTGTGCGCTGCTGCACGTCGACGGGCTGGCCATTGATGGTGGCCGTCTGCACGCTGTAGGCCGAGTAGCCCAGCTGCACGATAGAGGGCGCGCGATAGCCGTTGCTGACCGTGGAGCGCAGTGCGATGCCGGGCGTGAACTCGTAGCGCAGCGAGGCCTTGCCGTTGGTGGTGCTGCCGAAGTCCGAGTAGTGCTCGGTGCGCAGGGCCAGGCCTACATTGAGCTGCTCGGTGAGCTTGGCCTCGGCGCTGACGTAGGCACCGGCCACCTTGCGCGAGATGCTGCGCGCGTCCTGGTCGGTGATGCCGGAGTACAGCCCCGGCACGCCCACGCCGGGAACCTGGCTCGGGTTGTAGAAGGGGCCGCGCGTGTAGGCGATGGGGTCGCCGGCCGTCAGGGCATAGCGCTCCCAGCGCGCCGTGACGCCGGCCGCGACGGTCAGCGGGGAGGCGAGTGCGGCGACGTCCAGGTCGCGGCTGTAGTCCAGCGCGGCGTTGGCCTGGGTGTTCTCGCGACTGCCGGTGTAGAAGGTGGACGGCGAGTCCGGCCCGTAACTGGGGTTGATGCCGTTGCGGTCGGTGGACTTGACGGTGTTGCGGCCCAGGTTGGCTGACAAGTCCCACTGGCCCGTGCGGGCGTTGCCATGGCGAACGCCGGCGTTGAAGGCGGCGTCGCTGAGGTCATACACGTTGACGGGGATGCGGCCCTTGGGGTAGCGCTGCTGGAAGTAGACCGACTGCGCCAGCACCGACGACGCGGTGTTGGACTCGTAGAAGTTCTCTCCGAGGGTCTGGCGCTGCGCCCAGGTTCCGAAGGCATAGAGCGTGGTGTCCGCGGTCAGCTGCAGCTCGGCGTTGGCGACGAGGTTGACCTGATCCTTGACCTGCGGCGAACCAAAGGCCCAGTTGCGGAAAGGATGGTCCTCGGGTAGCGACGGGTCGGGGCGGGTGTTGTTGGCTTTGGCGCGCTGGCCGGCGTCAAAGGCCAGGGTCAGGAAGCCGTCGCTGCCCAGCGGCAGGCCTTTCCAGCCGTTGATGGTGTGCTGTTCGCCGCCACGCCCTTCATGCGTGAGGCCGCCCCAGCGGTAGCTGGCGCCACCACCGTCCTCGCGTGACTTCAGCACGATGTTGATGACGCCGGCTATGGCGTCGGAGCCGTACTGGGCCGCTGCGCCGTCGCGCAGGATCTCCACGCGCTCGATGGCGCTGACGGGGATCAGGCTCAGGTCCACCGCTGCCGCGCCACGGCCACCTGCCAGCGTTTGGCGCGTGAAGTTGGCGCCGACGTGACGGCGCTTGCCGTTGATGAGTACCAGCACTTCGTCGGCCGACAAACCGCGCAGCGCCGCGCCGGCCGGGATGGATGAAGCGAAGCCGCCGTTGGGCGTGGACGGCGCACTGAACGAGGGCGACAGGCTGATGAGGGCACGCGACAGGTCGGCTGCACCGGTGCTTTGCAGCGTCTCGGCGCTGAGCACGTCCACCGGAGCGGGGGCGTCCAGGCTGGTGGTCCCGAGCCGCCGCGTGCCTGTCACGACGACCGCGTCCAGGCTGTTGGCTGTTGTCGCTTTCGCTGCTGCTGCTGCAACGGGTGTCTGGGCGAAGGCGGGAGTGCAGGCGGCGGCCAGCAGCGCAAGCAGGATGTGGCGGGGCAGGGGGGTGGGAGAGCGTTGTGGCATGGCTGGAGTGAGCAGGCGTGACGGGGCGCAACGCAGCGGCGCTGCGCCGTGAGGCAGAAGGAGAAGGGGGAAGGAGCGCTGCGGGCGTCAACAACGCCGGCGGCCTGGCGCCTGGGGCGCGGCGCTCATGGCGCGCCGGCGGCGTTGATGCCGGCGTTCTGGCGACGCTCGCGCAGCGCGGCGCCGTACTCGGCCGGGTCCACGCCGTTGAGGTAGTAGTTGCCGACGTGGTGGACGCGCCAGCGGATCGGGTCGTGCGTGGTGTGCACGCGGGCATTGCGCCAGAAGCGGTCCAGGTTCCACTTCGTCAGCGACGAGTTGGCGCCCAGAAGCGAGAACATGTCGCTGGAGATGCGCAGCGAGGCCTCGTCCGAGGCGGAGCGCGCCGTGG
>NZ_DASWYS010000249.1:0-20813 GCF_036404855.1 Roseateles sp. | reverse complement strand
GTCGAGCTTCAGGCCGGCCGCCTCGACATGCTGCCTGGCGCCTTGCGTCGACCCGAGCGCGAGGCCTATGCCCACTGGGTGCCGCAGCACATTGCCCTGTCCAACCGGCTCTTCGTGCGTGCCGGCCGGGTGGCCGAGTTCGGCGCCGCGACGCGCCTGCAGGAAGCCTGGCGACCCGGCCTGAAGCTCGGCGTGCAGATCGGCGTCGTCTATGGGCCTGACTATGCCGAGATGCTCGACAACGAGGCTTTCCGCGCGGCGTTGACGCAGGTGTCTGCGCGGCGCAGCCTGTGGCACATGCTGGACATCGGCCGGATCGATGGCGTGCTCGCCAGCGAGACGACGGCGCGCTGGGAGTTGCGGGAGCTGGGACTGGTCGACCGCATCGTGGCGACGCCGGTCGCCGTGCCGCATGAGCCGGTGCAGATCATGCTCAGCAAGCGCTCGGTCGATGCCGTGATGGCGCAGCGATATCGCGAGGCCAGCGACGCCTTGGTGAAGGATGGCACGCTGGCGCGCGTGCTGCGCAAGTACCTGGGCGATCCGCTGCCGTAGCGCGACGGCCTCAACCCGCCAGCGCGGCGTCCAGGAGGGTCGCCGCGTCGGGCACGGCCTGCGTGCCGATCAGCCGGCCATCGCCGCCGAAGCGTGTCGCGATGAAGGCGTCGGCTGTGGTGCTGGACGATTGCTCGCGCATCAGCAGGCCCTGGGCACACAGCACCAGGCTCTGCGCGACGCGGCGGGCCTGTGCCTCCAGCGCGGCGGGGTCGCCGGTCAGCAGGCGGCGCAGAGCCTGGGCCTCGGCCCGTAGCGGGGCGTCTACGCTGGCGTCGAAGTCGTCGAGCAGCGCCAGAGCCACGTCGGGCTCGCGGGCTACGGCCCGCAGCACGTCCAACGCCATCACGTTGCCGGACCCCTCCCAGATGGAGTTGACCGGGGCCTCACGGTACAGGCGCGCCAGCACGCCGTCCTCCACGTAACCGTTGCCGCCCAGCAGCTCCATGGCCTCGCCGCTGCACTCGAGGGCGCGCTTGCAGACCCACAGCTTGGCGGCTGGCGTCATCAGCCGCTGCCAAGCCGGCTCGCCATGCTCGAAGCCCTGCGCCAGGCGCAGCATCAGCCGCATCGCGGCTTCGCTCTCCAGGGCGAGGTCGGCCAGCACTGTCTGCATCAGCGGCTGCTCAGCGAGCCGGCGGCCGAAGGCGTGGCGCTCGCGCGCGTTGTGCAGGGCCTGCACGAAGCCGGCGCGCAACAGGGCCGCACTGCCGATGACGCAGTTCAGCCGCGTGTAGCCGGCCATCTCGATGAGCGTCGGGATGCCTCGGCCCTCGTCGCCCAGCCGGCGCGCCCAGGCGCCGTGGAACTCGACCTCGCTGCTGGCGTTGCTCCGGTTGCCGAGCTTGTCCTTCAACCGCATGACCTGGATGGCATTGCGCTTGCCGTCGGGGGTGTAGCGCGGCAGCCAGAAGCAGGTGGGGCCGGCATCCGTGCGGGCGAGCACCAGGTGGGCGTCGCTGGTCGGCGCGGAAAAGAACCACTTGTGGCCCGTGATGGCGTAGCTGCCGTCGGCCTGCTCGATGGCCTCGGTCGTCACACGGCGCAGGTCGGAGCCGCCCTGCTTTTCGGTCATGCCCATGCCGACCCAGATCGACGACTTGTCGGCGATGGGCGCCTCACGCGCGTCGTGCTCGCGGCTGAAGAACCTGTCGCGCAGCGGCGTGAACAGCTCGGGCTGCCTGGCCAGCACGGGTATGGCTGCCTGCGTCATCGTCGCAGGGCACAGGGAGCCGGCCTCCACCTGGCCGTGCAGGTAGCAGCCGGCTGCGAACGCCGCCCAGCGGCCCGGCGTGTCGGTGGCGAAGACGTCGGCCACCAGGCCCTGGCGGCGGTACATGGCCAGCAGCGCGTGCCAGGCCGGGTGAAAGTCGACGAAATCGACTCGGCGGCCGCGGGCGTCGAGCTGGCGCAGCACAGGGCCGCTGCGGTTGGCGTCGCGCGCGAGCTGGGCGGTCTCGGCACTGCCGAGTTCGGCGCCGTAGCGCGTCAGCGGCTCGACGGCTTGCGGCGCTGCGTGACGCAGCGCGGCCAGCAGGGCCGGGTCGCTGCTCAGCAGGTTGTGGCCGACCCATTCGTCGACGAGGTTGTCCGGTGTCTTCAATCTGCGACTCCAGGTTCGGCCATCAACTGGCCGTGGCCGGCGCGCTGGGCTTCGTAGAGCGCCGTCTCGGCGCGGCGCTGCAGATCGGCCAGGCCGCGGTCGCCCGGGCGCAGTCTGGCCCAGCCTGCGCTGAACGACAGCTTGACGCCCAGTTCAGCCGGCGCGCGCTCGGTCAGCGCGTCGCGCAGGCGCTGGTCCAGAGCCTGCGGGCCTTCGGGCAAGCAACGTGCCATCAGCACGCCGAAGCGGTCACCGTCCAGGCGCCCGGCCAGATCGCCCAACCGCATCTGCGCCTGCACGCAGCTGGCAAACAGGGCCAGCGCGTGGCTGGCGAAGTCCATCTCGCGCTCCGCCTGCAACGTCTCAAAGTCGTCCAGGTCCAGCACGACGAGGGCCAGCGGTTCGTCGTAGCGGCGCGCCATCGAGATGAGCTCCACGGAGCGTCTGGCGAAGGCGGCGCCGTCGGTCAGGCCGGTCAGACCGTCGGTATGAGTCAGGCTGGCGAGTTCGGCTTCGATCTGGCCGCGCCAGGCCAGCAGCAGCATGGGCAGGGCCAACAGCAGCGCAAGCTGGCCCGTCAGGCCCAGCAGCAGCTGAGGCCACGTGGCCGTATCTCCAAGTTGCGTGCTGACGGCGCGGCACAGCATGGCAGTCAGCAGCGGCAGCACGGCCGCAAGGCCCAGCAGGCGCCAGCGTCGGCTGTTCAGTCCCTGCAGCAAGGTGTGGCGCCCGGGCAGTGTCAGCGCCACGCCCAGCCAGGCGAGCTGCGCGCCGAGGATGATGTCAATCAACGTCTGTGCGCCGTCGCGGTCGCCGCTCAGCAGCGCGTGGCCAACACCCAGCAGCAGCGGCGCTGCCGTCATCGCCCAGCGCCCGGGCCGCGGCGTCAGCCACAGGCCCAGCGCCCACCATAGTGCCGACAGCCCCAGGCTCAATGCCGCCACGCCCGCGCTGTGCAGACCGTGCGGGGCCATGGGAAGCCCGCTCAGAGCCGGGCTCGCCAGCGCCAGGCCCAGCGCCACGGCCACCATGCCGACCTGGGCCCAGCGTCCGCCGGCGTTCCCGCCGTGCCAGCCGATGAGGATCATGAGCACCAGCGCTGCGGCCAGCGCCTGCATGGGCATCAGCGCGAACAGGGCTTCAGTGAACGTCATGTCAGCCCCCGGGCCTGCGGCGGTCTTCGGACCGGGTTCATTTCCTGACCGGGATGGCAGTCTCGCGCGGCACGGGCACGGCGGTCACGCTGTTTTGTGGCGAGCCGTCGATGAGGCGGTCGGAATAGGTCAGGTAGACCAGCGTGTTGCGCTGCACGTCCACCATGCGGACGATGCGCAGCCGCTTGAAGACCAGCGAGATGCGCTCGCTGAAGACTTCCTCCTGGCGGGGCAGGGGCTGGTTGATCGTCACGGGCCCGACCTGCCGGCAGGCGATGGAGGCCTCGGACTTGTCTTCGGCCAGGCCGATGGCGCCCTTGATGCCGCCGGTCTTGGCGCGCGACACATAGCAGGCTACGCCGCCGACTTTGGGGTCATCGTAGGCATCGACGACGATCTTGTGGTCGGGGCCGATCAGCTTGAATGCGGTGTCGACCGAGCCGATGGATTCGGCCCGGGCCGACGCGGCGGCGGCAAGGAGCAGGACGATGGCGACGTGCTTCATTGGCCCAGTCTAAAGCGCGCACGCGCCGGCGGGGGCCGGAACACCGGTTTGCTGCCCTGTGAAGCGCGGGCGCTCGGGGCGTCTCAGGTCGAAGTGGCTGAGTTGGTCGCTGCGCTGGTTGCAGACGTAGAGGTGGGAGCCGGCGCGGCACGCGCTGCGCGGATAGCTGCCGCGCACCCAGTGGTGGTCCAGCAGTCGTGGTGCCGCAGGCCGGGCCAGGGACAGCACGGCCAGGCAGTCGTGCAGGCGGTTCAGCGCGTAGAGATGGCGGCCGCCGGGCGCGACCAACAGGTCTGACGCATAGTTGGTGCCCGCGAAGCCGGCCGGCAGCACGGAGATCTCGCCGTGCAGGCGCGGCCCGGTGGGCGTGAGCTCGACGGTGGACAGCGTGGACGACTCTTCCTGCAGCACATAGACCCAGCGCGGGTCGTCGGCATGGAAGGCGAAGTGGCGCGGACCCGAGCCTGGACTGAGGGCCAGCTCGTGCGCCGCGCCTTGTGGCGTGCCGGATACCAACGACCAGGCGAGCAGGCGGTCGCGGCCAAGGTCCGTGCCCAGCAGCCAACGACCGTCGGGGCTGACCTGGATCATGTGGGCATGCGGCGCGTCGTGGCCGCTGCTGGCCTGGCTGCCGGGCGGCCCGTTCAGCGCCCGCGCCGGTCCGGCGCGGCAATCGGTCCCGCCGCAAGCGGGCCAGCTTTCAGCCGGGCCCAGCCGGCCATCGGCCTGAAGGGGCAGGGCGGCGAAGCGTGCGTCGCCGTAGTGGGCCACCCAGAGGCGGCCGGCACCCAAGCCCAGATGTACCGGCCCCTTTCCCCCGCTCGCCTGGCGTTGCAGCAACTGCAAGTCGCCGGCGGGGTCCTGAGCGTAGACGGCGACGTGATCGCCCCCTTCCTCGGCGGCGTAGACAAGCTGGTCACGGGCCGCCAGCCAACTGGGGCTGTTGGCATTGGGCGTCAGCCCCAGCGGCGTCAGACCGCCGTCCGGCGCGATGCCGAAGCTGTAGAGACCCTGGCCCAGGGGGGCATAGCTGCCGACGTGCAGGAAGCGGGGCGTGGAGGGGGCTGCGGTGGCGGGCATCAGGGCGGCGGCGGACAGGCTCAGCAGATGGCGGCGTTTCATGAGGATGGTGCGAGACAGAGCATCAGCGCACCACGCCCAGAGCCTGGGGCAGCACGCGCACAGAGAGGTCCGTGGCGGGGGGCAGGGGCTCGCCGTCCACGGCCAGCGGCAGCGGCTCGGTGCAGGTCAGGCGCAGTGTGCGGAAGCTGCTCAAGACGACCTCGCGGTGACGCAGGTGCTGGCCGGTCAGCAGCAGCGGCATCATGGCCAGCGCGCCCAGGCGGCCGAAGGCCGCCACGCGCAGCAACTGCAACTGGCCGTCGTCGATGCGCGCGACCGGCGCGACCGGCATGCCGCTGCCGTAGCTCGGCGTGTTGAGGCTGGACGCGAACAGTGACGGCCCGTCGTAGAGCAACTGGCCATCGGCTTCCACGCGCAGCGGGTAGCGGCGCAGCTGGCCGATCTCGGCCAGCGTGGCCCAGAGGTAGCGCGGCTGGCCGCGCAGCCAGTTGGGAGCGGCGTGGGCGCGGCCGGCAATGGCGGCATCGAAGCCGGCAGCCAGGCTGGACATGAAGAGCTGGGCCTCGCGCCCGGGTGTCGAGACTTCGCCGAGGTCCATGGCCGAAGCCGGCGCATGCTGGGCATGGTTGAGGGCCTCGCGCCAGTCCATGCGGGCCAGGCCCAGCGCGCGGGCCAGGTCGTTGCCTGTGCCGCCGGGCAGCAGGGCCAGTTGCAGCCGCCGTTCGACCAGGGCAGGCAGTAACTGATGCACGGTACCGTCGCCGCCTGCCACGATGACGCGGCTGCCCTCGGGCAGGGCCAGCAGGCGCTGACGGGCGGCGGTGACGTTTTCGGGCAGCACCAGTGGCACCTGGGGCAGGGCCTCGCGCAGCGGGGCGGCGAGGGCTGCGCAGCGGCCGTTGGCGGCATGCGGGTTCAACAGGCAGAGCGCGGGCACGGAGGCCGAGGTCAGGGCGGAGGCGATCACCCCGGCATTGAAGCCGCGCCCGGGGGCGCACGCCATCGGCGCAGACCCTGGCGCTCCGCGTCGGCGGGCCTGCCTACACTGGCGCCAAGATCTCACTACAACAAGCTGCTGGCCGCGCATGACGCTACACGTGCCCACCCTGGTGCTGACGCTGGCTATCGGCTTTGGCCTCCTGGCGCTGCAGCTCTGGATGGCCGGTTGCGGCGCACTGGGGCGCAGCGAACTCAGGCGCCTGAGCCTGACTGGCCTGTCCTTCTGCGCCGGCTTCGCGCTGTTCGGCCTGCGACCCTGGCTCCCCGCCTGGATGGTGCTGCTGGGGGGCAACTGGCTGCTGATGGCAGGGCTGGCGGGCCTGGCGGCGGCGATGTGGCGCCATCTGTTGAACCGTGAATTGCCTCTCTGGCACCATGGGCTGCTGGTGGCTGCGGCACTGGCGGTGCCGGCTGTGCTGGACGTGTCGACGCCGGTGCGTGTCGGCGCAATGTCGATTGCGATGGCCATGCTGCTGCTGCCGGCCACCTTCACGGCGATGCGACTGGGTTGGCGTGCCGAGCTGAGCTTTCGCGCCGTGGCGCTGCTTCTGTTCTTGGCCAGTCTTTTGCTGTGGTTGCGCGCGGGCCTGGCCCTCTGGTGGATGCGCGCGCCCCCGACCGAAGCTGAGACGTTGCCGGACTGGAGCCGTGCTCTCTTCATGCTGGCCTTCCTGGCCGTGCTGGCGGCGGGCTGTGTTTTCGTGCTGGCCCATTTCGAACGCATGGCCAGCCAGATGCGCAAGCTGGCCAGCGTCGACGGCCTGACCGGTGCCATGAACCACAGCACGACGGTGTCGCTGCTGGCCCATGCGATGGAGCGTGGCCGGCGCGAAGGGCAGCCGGTGGGTTTCGTCATGCTGGACCTGGACCATTTCAAGCGTGTCAACGATCGGCACGGCCATGCTGTGGGCGACCAGGTGCTGAAGGCCGTCGCGGCCTGCGCGCGAGCGCGGCTGCGCGGTTCGGACGTGCTCGGCCGCCTGGGCGGTGAGGAGTTCGGCCTCGTGCTGCCGGCCACTGGCGAAGCCGGCGCCCGGCACCTGGCCGAGCAGGTGCGCCTGGCTGTTGAGGGCCTGGAGCTGCACGGCGACGGTGGTCAGCCACTGCGCGTGACACTGTCGGCCGGCGTCGCCGAGGCGGCTCGCAGCGACACGCCGGAGACGCTGATGCACCTGGCCGACAAGGCGCTCTATCAGGCCAAGCAGAAGGGCCGCAACCGCGTCGTCGTGGCCGACGATTGGCTGCGCAACTCGACGCTGCAGTCGGTCGTCGGCTAGTCCCTGAGACACGGGAGCGTGTCGCGCACCCGCAAAAAAGGGCGGCCCGGAGGGGCCGCCCAACAGGAGGCAGAAGACTGCCACCACGAGGATGGATCAACGGCAGGCCGCCGACATCAGTAGGTGTAGCGCAGCGACGCCATGTAGCGTCGGCCGGTGCGGTAGATGCCGCGGACCAGCTTTTCGGTATTGGCCACCCCCGGCACCTCGGCGTAGGAGCGGTACTCGCTGTCCAGCAGGTTCATGCCATCCAGGCCCACGCTCAACTGCGGCGTGATCTTGAAGTTGAGGCTGGCGTCCAGCGACTCGTGCCCGTCGGTGACCAGGAAGTTGCCGCGGTCGGCCTGGGTGTAGTACTTGGAGCGCTGGGAGTAGGTGGCGCGGGCGCTCCAGTGGTCGTTCTCGTAGAAGGGGCTCAGGCTGATCTGGTGCTTTGAGTTGAACGGCAGACGGGCACCGGTGCCGGTCGTCGCGTCGGCGTAGGTGTAGTTGGCCAGCACGCCCAGACCGTTGCGGAAGGTGGTCTGGTAGGCCAACGAGAAGCCCTTGACGGTGGCCGTTCCCGAGTTGCTGGGGCGCGAAACGTCGTACTCGGTGTCGCGCTGCTGGTTTTGGTTGTAGTGCACCTCTTTCCGGGTCGTCCACAGGATGTAGTTGCCCACCTTCTTGTGGAAGACCGTGCCGGCCAGGATGGAGTTGCTGGCGAAGTACCACTCCGCCGACGCGTCCAGGTTGGTGGCCTTGTAGGGGTCCAGATCCGGGTTGCCTCCGCCGCCGGACAGCGTGGAGTCGCCGATCCAAAGGTAGCTGGACATGTCGCCGTAGTTCGGGCGTGCGACGACCTTGGACGCCGAGGCGCGCAGCACCACCTGGCTGTTCAGGTCGTAGGCCAGGTTCAGGCTGGGCAGGGCGTTGCGGTACTTCTTCTTGACACTGGTGGCGCCGTAGCCCGTTGAAGGGCAGGGGTTGACGTTGACCGTGCAGGCCCAGCCGCGGCTGTCGGACTGGGTCTCCACCAGGCGTACGCCGAAGTTGCCGCGCAGGCTTTCATGCGTGAAGTCGGCCTGCAGGTAGCCAGCGTTGATCTTCTCCTCGACGGTCCATGTGTTGGACGCGAAGGACGGATCATTGAAGGTGGAGGGCTGGGGCATGTTCTGCCAGGGCGCCAGCCACTTGCCACTGTTGATGTAGTCAGCCAGCGCCCAGCCATCGATCATGAAGCGCTTGGAGAGATCACCGACGTTGCCGAATCCGGCAAGGTAGTTGTCGGGCACCGAGTGCGGGCTGAATTGCGCGGCGCTGAGGTCGCCATAGCCCTTGACGGCGTTCAGAGATACGCCAGACATGGTCTGCGAAGTGGCGTGCTCGCGGCGCTTCACGCCGAAGCGGACCTGGTAGATGGGCGAGTCAAACTGCAGGCCGAAGTCCAGCTGCAGGTATTTCTCATCGTCGCTGGACGGCTTGGCGACGATGTTGCCGGCCCACCCCGCCTGCCAGTTGTTGGCGTTGGGCGGGTTGGTGTGCCAGGGGTTCGGGTTGCCACCGTCCAGGCGGAACGCATTCGGGTCGCTGAAGGGGCTGCCCGGCTTGGCCGCGGCGGCGTGAGCGGGCACGTCGACGACGGCGTCCGTCTGGAAGCCGTTGAAGCTCAGCGTGGGGACCGGGCCCGTCAGGTCGAAGCTGTAGTTGGCCTTGTTCAGGAATGAACCGTAGACCTGGCGGTCCGTGCCGCCCGTGGCCTTGGAGGTGCCGACATGGGCGGAAGCGAACCAGCCCGCGTCTTTCCAGGTGGCCTTGATGTCGTAGGAGTTGGTGTCGACCTCCGCGCGGCGGTTGATCAGGTCGTAGATCGTCAGTGCGTTGCGGAAGCTGGCCTTGGTGATGACGCCGCCGTCCACGGTCAGGTCGGTCAGCGTGCGCAGCGAGTTCCATGGGTTGCCGTTGTGGGCAAACATGGAGTGGGTGATGTTGTCGTACTTGGCCGTCACGTCAAGTGCGTTGAACTCGATGTCCAGGTTCTTGTGCGGCCGGGCCTGCAGGGCCAGCGACAGCGTGTCGCGCTTGCGGGTTTGGTCGAAGTAGTGTGCGCTGATGGAGTTGGGTGCGATGGCGTCCGGATTGGCGAGCAGCGTGGCGCGGCAGCTGCCCACGCAGCTGGGAGGCATCTCGACCGGCGGGTCCACCGCCCAGTTGGTGGACGTGGACGTGATGGAGTTGGGCGAGCCGCCAACGCCCGTGATGTAGGCGCTGCCGCGCACGGTGCCGTAGCTCTCGACACCGTCGCGGCGGATGCGCTCGTCCGAGCGCTGCGCCGACAGCAGCACGCCGAAGGTACCTGCCTCGTTCTTCCAGCCGGCCGTGCCAGAGATGGTCGGCTTGCCGACCTCCGTGCGGTCGTTGTAGAGGTAGCTGGCCGAGCCGCTCAGTGTCAGGCCCTTCAGGTCCAGCGGCTTGCGGGTGACGATGTTGACCGTGCCGCCTACCGAGCCTTCATCCAGCCGCGCCTCCGACGACTTGTAGACCTCGACCTTGGCGACCAGTTGCGGCGCAAGCAGCGAGTAGTTGAAGGTGCGCCCCTGCTGCTCGGAGAAGAACCAGTCGCCCGAGGCGACTGCCTGGCCGTTGAGCAGTGTGCGATTGAGCGCCGGGTCGGTACCGAGGATGGAGACCTTTTCGCCCTGGCCGAAGGCCTTGTCGATGGTCACGCCGGGAATCACGGTGATGGCCTCAGCCACGTTGGTGGCGGGGAACTTGCCTACGTCCTCCGCCGTGACGATGTCCACGATGGTGTCCGCCTGGCGCTTGCTTTCCAGTGCCTTCTGCAGACTGCCGCGGATCCCGGTGACGACCACGCGCTCCAGTTCGTCGGTCTTGGCCGGTGCCGGTTTGGGAAGGTCCTGCGCCGGGGCTGGCAGGCTCAGGCTCAGCAGCACGGCGGCTGCGATGGCGGACTGTCTGTGCATCGTCTTCTTCTCTCGCATGGTTCACTTCTCCGGGTGATCAGCACCCCAGCGGGTGCAGTAGGGGAACGCCAAACAGCTGGCTGGCGTGTCTGTAGAACTCGGCCCGGCGCGCGTTTTTGCGCCTGGCATCGGGGTCGGTCGCCTTGTCGCATTCCAGCGGTCCGTTGATGGCACGCGTCGTGGCGCCGAAGCCGGCGCCGCGCCGCAGCGCCTCATGGGCGGGCTGGTCGGACTCGCCGCGCTGAGTCATCCAGTACCAGAGGGCCGTGCGCCAGGCGACGGTGGAGTCGAGGGCGACGCGGTCGGGGTCGCTCCACAGGTCGATGCCGAGGTAGTCGCCGGCAGCCTTGTACTGATAGTTCCAGCTCAGCTGGATGGGGCCGCGGCCGTAATACTGCCGGCCCGGCGCGCAGGACAGGCGGGCATCGTCACGGCAGTACTTGTCCCAGTTCTCGCGGCGGTACTCACGTTGTGCGCGCAACTGATCGGACTCGTGGGCGATCTGGCCCAGGAAGGCGGCCATCTCCTGACGACGCTCGACCTCGTCGCCCTCATCGGCGAAGCCGGGCGTCTGGCGCACCGCCTCGACGAAGCCCTCGTAGCTGTAGAAAGCGATGCGTTCAGGGAAAAGAGTGTCGAACTGCGCGCGGCTGGGCAGGAAGGGCGAACCAGCCGTCGCGGTCGACGGCAGCATCAGTGGCAGCAGCAAGGACAGGTGGACAAGGACTCGGATCATGGCCGCGACTGTCCGACGGGGCGCCTATGCGCTGCTTCAATGGCTTGTTAAGGTCGTCTTAACGCGAATGTCACTAAAGTCCGCGCCATGCGAATCTGTCTGCTCGAGGACGATCTTGAACTGGGCCGCTCACTGCAGGCCCTGCTGCAGAACGCGGACCACGAGGTGATGTGGCTGCGCCGCATCGCCGACGCGCGACTCTGGATCGCCGAGGGAGGCTTCGATGCCGTGGTCATGGACCTCGGCTTGCCCGATGGCGACGGCATGGACCTGTTGCGCGCGTTGCGCCGCAACCACCGCAAGCTGCCGCTGCTGGTCATCACCGCACGCGATGCCATCGAGGACCGCCTGGATGGCCTGGACGGTGGTGCTGACGACTACCTCGTCAAGCCCTTTGCAGGATCGGAGCTGCTGGCACGGCTGCGTGCCGTGGTGCGTCGCGTGCAGGACGACAGCAGCGAGGCCCGGCCCGCTGAATGGCAGTTGCGCGATCTTGTGCTGGATGAGCCGCGCATGGAAGTGCGCCGCGGCCCGGAGCGTGTTCCGTTGTCACGCACGGAGTTCACCATCCTGCTCACGCTCATCAAGTTGCCCGATCGCGTGGTCACGCGCCGCCAGCTGGAGAACCGTGCGCCCTGCCAAATGGACGGCCGCAGCCTCGACGTGCACATTTCCAATCTGCGCCGCAAGATCGGCGAAGGCTACATCCGCACGGTGCGCGGCGTGGGGTATCTCGTCGAGCGCGAAGCGTGAGCGACCTGGCCGCGTCGGCGCCACGCTCGCTGTTCCGGCGCAGCATGGGCGCTGTCTTCGTGGTGCTGTTCCTGTGCTGGCTGTTCCTCGTCGCGCGCGAGCTCATCGACATCCGCGTGCTGCAGGTGAGGAACGGACAGGCCGAGAACCTGCTGTGGGCCGAGCTCGCGCTTGAGCGTGCACGCGACACGCATGCCGAGGCCGTCCGACTGGACCAGGCCTTGCTGGCGCTTGAAGGCATGCGAGAGCGCGAGTGGCGGCTCAAAGGGCACCGCACGCCGTTCCGGCTGCTGCAAGTGCTCAGGCGCGACGTCGTCCTGGCCGAGCTGCTCCCCGACCTGACCGGCCGTGATCGCGTGCTGCCGCAGGAGTCAGCCCCCGGCGAGGACGAGCGCTGGCTCTACGCCGAGGTGCGCGACGACGCGCGCGAGCTGGCAGTGCGCCGCTGGCAGGAGCGGCCCGGCGACTGGCACTTCAGCCTCGCTGGCCTGAGCTACTACGCGCGGCCGTTGCTCTACGGCCTGCCGCTGCTGGCTTTGCCACTGTGGCTGCTGTTCCGCCTCGGCTTCGCGCCGCTCAAGCGCATAGGCGCGCAGATCTCGGCACGCTCCGCGCAAGACCTGACGCCGCTGCCGGCCACGCGCTACGTGGAGTTGGCGCCGCTGGTCAATGCCGTCAACTCACTGATGCTGCGACTGCAGCAGCGGCTGGACCGTGAGCACGAGTTCCTCGCTGACGCCGCCCACGAGCTGAAGACGCCGCTGGCCGTGATCCAGCTCGGTGCCGAGGGCCTGGACCAGGCCGACCAGCGCGCCCGCGACGAGTCGCGCGAGCGGCTGCGACTGGGCGTGCGGCGCGCCACGCACACCGTGCATCAGTTGCTGGCGCTGGCCCGGTCAGGCGCGGACACGCTGGACCTCAGCAAGGCTCGCCATGACCTCGTTGACCTGGTGCGAGAGCGCATCGCGCTGGCCGGCGGCCTGGCCGTGAAGCGACGCATCGAACTGGAGCTTTTGGCGCCCGAGCAGCTGATGATGTGGCTGAACCGCGAGTCACTGTGCAGTCTGGTGGACAACCTTGTCGACAACGCGATCAAGTACTCGCCGGTCGGCGGTCAGGTCAGCGTCGCGGTGGCGGCGGATGCCGACGCCGTCGTGCTGACGGTCAGCGACGCCGGCCTCGGCATCCCACTAGAGCTGCGCCACCGCGTGTTCGAGCGCTTCGTGCGTTTGGCGGGGCACCAGGATCACCACGGCAGCGGGCTGGGCCTGACCATCGTCGAGCGCGCCGCGGCCCAACATGGCGCGCGTGTGGAGTTGCTGGACGGCCCCGGCGGCCGCGGGCTGACCGTCAAGGTCAGCTTCCCGCGCGAGCCTGCCGGGTGAGCACGCGGCCCGCTCGGGCCAGGGGCAGGCCGTCGTCCAGCGCCAGCTCGCCGTTCACCCAGACGGCTACCAGCCCCACGGCCGGCACGCAGGGTTCACCGTAATCCGCGCAGTCGCCGAAGCGCGCGGCGTCGAACAGGACCAGGTCCGCCGCGGCGCCTTCGCGCAGCGCGCCGCGGTCTCGCAGCCCGAAGCGCTGTGCCGTCAACCCCGTCATCTTGTGCACCGCCTGTTCCAGCGTCAGTAGCCCGCGCTCGCGGCCGTAGTGCGCCCACACGCGCGGGAAGGCGCCCCACAGCCGCGGGTGCGGGAAGCGGTCGTGCGGCAGGCCGTCGGAGCCGATCATGGCCAGCGGGTGGGTCAGGATGCGGTCGACATCGTCTTCGTGCATTTGAAAGTAGCATGCCCCGCCCGGCTGCAGCCGCGCAACGGCCTTGGGTTCGCTGACGCCCCAGTCGCGTGCGATGTCGGCCAGCCATCGACCGGCCAGCTCGGGGTGGGATTCGCTCCACGTCAGGCGTATGGGCGTGAAGCCATCGGCCAGATCGTCGCGCAGCACCGTGGAGCCGGCGAGATAGGGGTAGACGTCCAGCCCCAGCGCCTGACGCTCGGTGAGTTTTTCGATCAGTGCGAGCGTTTGCAAGCTGCGCCCCCACTGCGCGCGGCCGGCGCATTTGTGGTGGGAAATGATCAGGGGCAGGCCGGCTTCGTGTGCGCAGTCAGCGGCTTCGCGGATGGCCTCCAGCACCTCGGTCATTTCGTTGCGCAGGTGCACCGCGTAGACGCCGCCGTGTTTCGCCGCAACGCGGGCCAGGGCCAGCAGCTCTGCGGAGTCGGCCGCGGTGGCGGGCGTGTAGAAGGTGCCGGAGGAAAGACCCGCGGCGCCCTGCGCCATGGCGTCGTCCAGCAGCGCGCACATGGCTTCGCGCTCGGCTGCGGTTGCGGGGCGGTTCAGGTTGTTCATGCAGCGCAGCCGCAGCGCTGTGTGGCCCACCAGGCCCACCGCGTTGACCGCGGGCCGCGCGGCCTCGACGGCGGCCCGCCAGTTCGCGAAATCGGCATGCCGGAATTGCTCGCGCGCCAGCAGGTTCATGGGCGGCGGCGGGTCGGACGTCACCAGCGGCATCAGCGAGATGCCGCAGTTGCCGGTGACAACGCTGGTTACGCCCTGGCTGAGCTTGGGCGTCATTGCGGGCGCCGTGATCAACGCCGCGTCGTCATGGCTGTGCGCGTCGATGAAGCCCGGCGCCAGCACGAGGCCGGCGCAGTCGCGGCGCGGCACGGCGGCGTCGACCTGCAGCCGTGGGCCGAGCGCCGCGATCCGTTCGCCACTGACGAGCAGGTCGCCGGGCCATCCTTGCGCGCCGCTGCCATCGACGATCAGCGCGCCGCGCAGAAGCAGCATCAGTCGAACTGCGTGGTGATGGCATCGACGACGCGGTCGTCCTCGTCCACGACGGCCATCCAGGCCCATTTGTCGAAGGTCGTGCATGGATGGGACGGTCCGAGCGCCACGCGCTCGCCCACGGCCGGACCGTCGGTCTCGGCCGAGTCCCAGCGCAGATAGGCATGCTGGTCGTTCAGCCCCGTTACCTGCCAGCCTGCCGGGGCTCTGGCCCGCGTGCCGCCGCGCAGATGCCAAACCGGCACCGGCCAGCCCTGGTCGAAGGAGACGTCGCGCCGGCCCGCGTTCAGCAGCGCCAGGCCCGGCTCGGGACAGGACAGCACCTGGGTCCAGACCTCCAGCGCGGGCTGCAGGCTGGGCGCACCCAGCGGTGTGCCCATGCGCGCGTCCATGGCCTGCATGTAGCGGCCGTAGTGGGCGTGGTCGTGGCAGACGTAGCAGCCTGAGCGCAGCAGGCCCAGGCGGCCCGGCCGGCCGGCGATGACGGGCGCGACAAGGTCGAATAGCGCCGAGCCACCGCCGCTGAGCCACAGCGGCTGGACCTCGATGAGCCCCTCGGCCTCGATATCCGCCAGCAAGGCCTCGATGCGCGCCTGCCACTGCTGCATCAGCAGGCGGTCGGGTTCGCTGTCGCCCACGACTTGAAGCCCCTCGTAGAAGCCGATGCCGCGCAACCGCAATGCCGGATGGATCTTGAGCGATCGCGCCAGCGCCAGTGCCGGTCCATGCTCGCGGACGCCGCAGCGCGATGTGCCGAGTTCGATCAGCACATCGAGGCGGGCCTCACCCGCGCCGAGCTGGGCCCAATGCGCGGCCAGTAGGTCAAGCTGCGCCTGTGAGTCGACGAAGAAGGCCAGCTCCAGGCCAGCGTGGCGGCGCCGCAGATCCAGCAGCTCCGCCAGTTCGGCTGCGTTGATGACCTGGTTGGCGATCAGTGCCCGTCGCGCGCCCGCGGCCAGGCCCAGGCGCAGCTGGTGCACGTTGGCGAAGGTCAGGCCCCAGGCGCCTGCGTCGAGTTGGCGGCGGAACAGCTCAATGCTCATCGTTGTCTTGCCGTGCGGTGCCAGATGTACACCGCGAGCCTCGGCGAACTCCTGCATCCAGGCGATGTTGTGGGCCAGCGCCTGCTGGCGCACGACGGCCAGTGGCGTGGGCAGCTCGGCACTTTGCAAGGTCCAGTTTCGCTGGGCGACCTTGGCGAGCGGCACGGGCGGTTGTGAAGCCGGAAAGCCCTTCAGCCAAGGGCCGAGCCAGCCGGAGCGCGGGGTGTCGTGGTCGTTCATGGCGCGATCATCGCGCCGCTTTCTGAAGGGCGTCTAAAGGCGTCTCTTGCGCCGAGCGCTGCCACCGACCAGACTGCCGCGCCATGACTGCACTGAGATTCCTGGGGCCTGAGCCTGCCGCCGCAGACCACTTGCCCCGCCCCCTGTCGCCCGCCGTGCGCGCCGGCGATTTCGTCTACGTCTCCGGCCAGGTGCCGGTGGACGCGCAGGGCCACATCGTCGGCGACGGTATCGAGGTGCAGACGCGTCAGGTCTTCGTCAGTCTCGAGGCCGCACTGGCCCTGGCCGGCGCGACGCTGGCCGACGTCTGCAAGGCCACCGTGTGGCTGGAGGACGCCCGCGACTTCGGCGCCTTCAATCGTGTCTACATGGGCTACTTCCCCGGGGGCAAGCCGGCACGCTCGACGGTCGAGTCGCGGCTGATGATTCCGGCCAAGGTGGAGATCGACGTGGTGGCGTACCGGCCGCTGGATTGACGGCGCGGAGCGGCCGTCTTGAGACAACCTTGAGATGGGCTTGAGGTGACCCCTAGCCTACCCGGCACAAGATCGCCGGATGCCGTTCTCCTCCACGATCGCCGCGCTCATGCCTCTGCCACAAGCCCTGACTTTGCTGCAAGGCAAGGGGCCGGCCGTTGCCGGTCTGCGCGGGCTGCCCGGCGAGTGGCTGGCGTTGTTGCCCGCGGATGACACCGCAGGCGCGGCGAGCCTCGTGCTGCCGCAGCTGGCGCCGCGCTTGCCACAGCTGGGCGATGACGAATCCTTCCGGTTGCGGCTGACCGCCGACGTCGTTCGCGTGCAGGCCGGCACGCCCGCTGGCGTCAGGCACGCCATGCACGCGTTGTCGCAGCTGTGGTTTGCAGCGCGCGAAGCCGGGCTGGAGGCACTGCCGGCGCTGCAGGTTGATGACGCGCCGCGCCATGCCTGGCGGGGCCTGCTGGTGGACGTGGCACGCCGGCCCCTGCCCTTTGATGCGCTGCTGGGCCTGCTGGACGGCATGGCCGCCGCGCGGTTCAACGTGCTGCATTGGCACCTTACCGACGATCAGGCCTGGCGACTGGAGTCGGCCTGCCACCCCCGCCTGCATGAGTGCGCCAGCGGTGGCCATTTCTACACGCTGGCGCAGGCGCGACACCTTGTCGACGAGGCCGCCGCACGCGGCATCCGCGTCGTGCCCGAGCTGGACCTGCCCGGTCACTGCTGGGCGTTGGGCCTGGCCTATCCGGAGCTGTTGTGCGCGCCGGCACCCAAAGAGGCTCAGCAGGGCTTCGGGGTCTTCGGCACGGCGGTGAATCCCGACAGCGAGGCGCTATACGCCTTCCTCGACGGCCTGCTTGGAGAATGGGCCGGGGTCTTCCCCGACCCTTACATCCACCTTGGCGGCGACGAACTCGCCCCTGCTGCCTGGAGCGTCTTGGCGCAACAGCGTGGGGGCCGACTGGACGAGCTTCAGGCCGCCTACCTGGCCCGCGTCGGCGCGCTGCTGCGCCGTCATGGTCGGCGCCTGGTGGCCTGGGACGAGATGGGCGAGTCCAGCGCACTGCCGCCGGGCAGCCTGCTGCAGTGCTGGCGAGGTGACGAGGCGCTTCGCCTGGCGCCACCGGGCCTGGCTGGGCGGCTGCGCAGTGCGGGCTTCTATCTGGACCAGATCCACCCCGCCGCGTTCCACTGGCGCCGAAACATGCGCCCGCCGCCGCGACCCGCGGCGCCGGCCGAAGGCACCGAGGCCTGGTCGCTGCAGGCTACCGTCGGGACCTGGCAGATCGAGGGTCGGCTGTGGCTGGACGGCAGCGAGGCCCGGCTGCATCTGCGCAGCACCGGCACGCTGGACGAATGGCTGGCACCGCGCCGCGTGCCCGGTGTCGAGCCCTGGCGGCTGCAGGTCGACAGCGACCTTGGCGAGCTGGAGCTCTGGGGGCCGGCGGGCAAGAGCGGCTGCGGCTGGCTGCGCCTGGGGTCACTGCGTCAGCCTTGCGACTGGCAGCCACTGCTGGCCAGTACGCCGACCTGGCCGGACGATGGGGCCGCCGGGGAGGCGCCCATGCTGGGCGGCGAGGCCGCACTGTGGGCGGAACTCGTCGAGGCGCCGCAGCTCGCACTGCGCTGCTGGCCACGTGCGCTGGCCGTTGCTGAGCGGCTGTGGGCTGACCCGGCCGAGGACAGCCCTCTGGAGCCACGCCTTGCTGCCGCGCAGCGTTGGCTGGTGGCTACGGGCTGCGTGCCCGCCGACCCCGCGGCGGCCCTGTTCGAGTCGTTGTGCCCGGAGCCGTTGGGCCGCGCGCCGCTGCGCGCGCTGGCCCAATGGCTCGAGCCCGGCTCCGGTTATGCGCGCCAGCATGCGAAGAAGCGCGCCCAGACCTACACCCAGGCTGAGGTGCTGGACCGCTTGGCCGATGCTCTGCCGGCACCCAGTCCGCTGATGCTGGACCTGCAGGACGACGGCGGGGCCTGGCGGTCCGCTCTGAGCGAGGCGCGCGGCTGTCTGCCTGCCTGGCGTTCATTGCTGTCTGCCTCGCCTCGCCTGGCCTCCGCCTTGCCAATGCTGGACGTGCTGGACGGCCTATTCGATCTGGGCCTCGATTTGTGGGCGGGCCGCGTGCCGGCCAACGCTCAGCAGCGCCTGCACGAGGCCGCCGCCCTGATCGACGAGATGCTCCCCGCGCTTGTGCAGCCGTTGCAGCGCCGGCTGGACGCCTTGGCATGAGCCGCGCCGTCCTCATCGCGTTGCTGTTGTTGGTCAGCGGCGCACGGGCTGCCGACTTGGAACTGCTGCATGCCTGGACCTCGGGCAGCGAAGCGGCCATGGTGGGTGAGCTTGCCAAGGCCGCCCGCCGCGGTGGGGTGGAGCTGAAGATGACGGCCGTGGCTGGCACGTCCCATGCCAACACGCTGCTGAAGGCCCGCTTTCTTTCCGGCCAACCGCCCACACTGGCGCAGACCGACAAGCCGCTGCGCATCTGGGCCGAGGCCGTGCCGTTGGCCGACCTGGGCGAGGCGGTCAACGCGCAGCTTGCCGCGCTGCCGCATGCGGTGGCGACAGAGCTGCGGCATGCGAGCAAGCCGGCGGCCGTGCCGCTGAACGTGCACCGTCTCAACACGCTGTGGAGCAACCGGCGTCTGCTGCGAGCCCACGGCCTGGCCGTGCCGCAGGACTGGGATGAATTCCACCGCGCTGCTGCTCAGGTGCGTCAGGCCGGCCTGCTGCCGTTGGCCATCGGCAGCTCGGCGGGGCAGAAGCTCAGCCTCTTCATCGCCGTTGTGCTGGGCCGGGCGGGGCGGGACTTCTTCGAGCGCGCCGTCGTGCAGGCGGACCCGGCACTGCTGGCCAGCGAGCGCATGGCCGTGTTGCTGCGGGAGTTCCGCTCTCTCAAGAATTACACCGACGCCGGCCAGGTGAGCCGCGACTGGGCCGGCGCCACCTCGCTGCTGCTGCAGGGGCGCGCAGTGTTCCAGTTCACCGGGGATTGGGCCAATGGGGAATTTCAGAAGGCAGGCTGGCGACCCGGGGTGGACTACGACTGCACGGCAGCCCCGGGCAACGGGGGGCTGCACTACTTTGAATTCGACCGGTTGGTGTTCTTCGCCCAGCCCGCGAGGCTCGGAGCCCAGCAGCGCCTGGCAGGCCTGCTGCTGCACCCGGAAACCTCGGCGCACCTGGCGCAGCTCAAGGGTGGCATCCCGGTGCGGCGCGATGCGGACCTGTCCGGCTTCAACGCCTGCGCCCAGCGTTCGGCGACCGACTTTCGGGCTGGCGAGGCCCGTGGCGAGCTGGTGCTGGCCCTGAGCGCCCGCCTCGGCGAGAGCGCTTATGGCGGCCTGAAGGACGTGCTGTCGGCCTACTGGGCCAGCGAACGCATGACGGCGGCGCAGGCGCAGACGCGGCTGGCGCAGGCCTTGCGCCAACGGGATTGAGATGAGCGAAAGACGCACTGCGCTGGCCTGCCTGATCCCACTGCTGCTGATCGGCGCGGTGTTCTTCTACGGCTTCCTGTTGTGGACGGGCTGGCTGTCGTTGACGCGCTCCAATATGCTGCCCAGTTCGGAATTTGTGGGCCTGCAGCAATACGAGCGACTGATGCTGGACCCGCGTTGGCAGGCCGCGCTGTGGAACCTGCTGCGCTTCGGCCTGGGCTTCGTCGTGCTGCCGTTGCTCATCGGCCTTGGCCTGGCCCTGCTGCTGGACCAGCAGTTGCGCGGCGAGGGCCTGCTGCGCTGGGTTTGGCTGCACCCGATGGCACTGTCCATGGTCGTCACCGGCAGCGCGTGGCGCTGGCTGATGGACCCGGAGCAGGGCCTAGCCGAGGCCATCCGCGGCTGGGGCTGGACCGTGTTCCGCTGGGACTGGCTGGCACAGGAGGACATGGCCGTCTACGCGCTGGTGGTGGCCGCCGTGTGGCAGATCAGCGGCTTCGTCATGGCCTTGTTTCTGGCGGGCTTGCGCGGGATTGACGAGTCGATGCTGCAGGCCGCGCGGCTGGATGGCGCCCGGGGCTGGCGGCTGCTGTGCCGCATCATCCTGCCGCAGCTCGGGCCTAGCCTGTTCTCGGCGCTGCTGGTCCTGCTGCCCGCCGCGATCAAGACCTTCGACCTGGTCGTTGTGCTGACCGAGGGCGGCCCCGGCCAGGCCAGCGAACTGCCGGCTTTCTACATGTTCCAGATGGCCTTCGAGCGCAGCCGCCTCGGCCTTGGCTCGGCCAGCGCCATGGTGCTGGTCATGATGGTGCTGTCCATTGCGCTGCCTTATGCGGTGGCGCGTTCACGCAGAAGGCCGGCGGCATGAAACGCCTCCTGCTTCATCTCCTGGCGACGCTGGCCGTGGCGGTCATGGCGCTGCCGCTGCTGCTGATGCTGATGAACAGCCTCAAGGGCGCGACTGAGGCGCAGCAGGGCTTCATGGCGCTGCCGCGCGAGCCGAGCTTCGCCGCCTGGCAAGAAGCATGGGCCAGGCTGTCGGGCAGCTTTGCTGTCAGCCTCATGCTGGCAATACCGGCCGTCCTGCTATCGGCGGGCCTGGCGGCGCTGAACGGCTTTGTGCTGTGCAAGTACCGCTTTCGCGGTGAGCGCTGGGTGGGGCTGCTGCTGGTGCTGGCCTTCTTCCTGCCCATCAAGGTCT
>NZ_DASWYS010000248.1:0-16892 GCF_036404855.1 Roseateles sp. | reverse complement strand
CGGTCCTGGGAATTGCGTCGTTCGACCGACTTGGCCTGCCCCGACTCTCCTGACCTCAAGCTCTCGAACCGCCTGGTGCGGACCCGCATGCCAGGTGGTGTGGCAGGGGCGCCTCCTCAAGGAGGCCCCCTATGCCGATCTGCATCTGCCCCCGCCTTCCTTGGCGCCCGCCGCGAGCGCTCACCAACGCAACGGCAACGCGCTTGCGGTCACTGTGCTTGGGAGATCTAGCCCGCATGCAATACCTGCACCGCGATTTCCCGAGCCTGCGCAACCGAGAATCCCTGCGCCTGGTCGATCACCCGCGTCTCCACGATGAAGAGCAGCCTTCGGGCGTGCCCCGGCCTAGTTGGACATGAACCTTGGCAGGCCGAGAGCCTTCTCCGTATTCCGGGGGACGCGAGCATCCAGTTCAGCACGGTGAGCGATCCAGTGCTCATGAGCACCGACGGCGGTCCCGCACGAGCGGCACCTTTGCGTTTGCGGTCGCTCGCGTTGCTGAAATCAGCGCCCGAAACCAGCCTTTCAACGTGTATCCCACCCGTTGCCGTAGCGGTTTGGCCCTGAGTTACATGCATCAGCATGCCCAGCGGCTTCTCTCTCCAAAGAACCAGCCAGCCGTCAATAGAACGACGGATGGCGAATTGCCTTTGCTAGCCAAATATCAATCAAGCATAGAGGTCTAATCTTCGCCTAGACAGGACCAATGGTTTTGGCCACCGACGCCGGACGGTACTTCAGCATAGCCTTCGCAAAGCGTGGATCGACGACATAACCTGTGTTGAAGCGGCTCCACTCGGTCGGCGATCTACCGTCAATCAAGAAGAAGACACCTGGTGCCAAGGCGATCTGGTCCTTAGTGAGGGACTTGGCCAGCGCCAGCGCGTCAGGCGCCCAGGGAAAGCGTGCCCATAAGTAGAGGGAATGCGTCGGCACGCAGAAGAGCTCCGCACCCAGCCCCGTCAGGATCTTGACCGCATGACGGGTCTCCCTCGCCACCTGTTCGTGCAGGCTCGCCAGGAAACGCGGGTGCTCGGGCGACCCCAGCACGGCGTCAACGACGCGCTCGGCGTACTCGGGGTTGCTGACGTGGATCAGCATCTTGAGGTCGGCCAGCCGCTCGACCAGCCCCTGCTCCGCGGCGATGAAACCGACTCGCAGCGCTGGCCCGATGGTCTTCGTGACGCTGCCGATGTAAACCGTGCGCCGCAACTGGTCCAACGTGCATAGACGCATGGCTCCGGCGGGCTTCAGGTCGCCGGCTGCATCGTTCTCGACGATGGTGATGCCATGGCGTTCGGCGATCTGCAGGAGTCGATAGGCCTTGGCCGGCGAGGTGTCGGAGCCTGTGGGGTTATGGCCGATCGACTGGGTGAAGAAGGTCCTGGCCCCGCTGGTTGCGGCCAGTTGCTCGAAGGCGTCGACATTTGGTCCGTCGGCCTGGCGCGGCACGCCGACTGCCTTGACACCATGCAGCGCCAACTTGCCGTACAGCGGGTAGTAGCCCGGCTCATCGACCAGGGCCGCGTCTCCCGGCCGCATCGTGCCGCGAACCACCAGGTCCATCGCCTCGTTGGCTCCCAGCGTCAGCAGGATCTGATTCGACGGGGCAACTATGCCCAGTGCATGCAGCCGTCGCTCGAGCGTCTCACGCAGGGGGCGATGGCCGAAGCGGTGCCCGTACTGGAACAGCGCATCCGGCGCGCCGCGCGCGAACCGCTGCCGAATGCGCTCAATGCGAGCGTCGTCGAACCACCGCGCCGGCGGGATGCCATGGCCAATCGCCAGATGCGCCGGGTCGTTGTTCAGCTGCTCGCGCAGGATCCAGACCGTGTCCATCGCGCGGTCGAGCAGATTGGGCTCATCCTCCCTGGCCGCTGACGCGGGTACGGCCCGCACATAAAAGCCCGATCCCCGCCGAGGCTCGACCTCGCCACTGGCCACCAAGCTGTCATAGGCCTCGATGACGGTGTTCTTGGCCAGGCCATGCCGCGCTGCCAGGCTTCGGATCGACGGCAGCCGGTCCCCGGCCACGAACTCACCTGCAGCAATCTGCCGCCTCAGGGTCTGTGCCAAGTCGTCCGTCTTCGAAGTCGGGTTCGCCAAGTGTTTTCCCCTAAGAGTCAGCCATCCGCCGCACCCCCTCGGGATGGTGCGTCGGCCCGACAACTGTTCCCAGACAGTTCCGTAGGTGTCACCATGAAAGTGTACCCATGGAGAGTGCTGCCGCTGAATACAGTTTCTCGATCAAAGCTGGCCCGCTGGCGGCTGCGGCTCGGAGAAATCGCCCATGTCCATAAACTCGAAACCTGCTGGCCAACTGCCCGAGGCCCCGGTTTCCGGCCCCCTCAACGGCGTTGTCGTGCTCGACCTCACCCGGGTCGTCGCCGGCCCCTACTGCACCATGATGCTGGCGGACCAGGGCGCGACGGTCATCAAGATCGAGAGCCCCTCTGATCCCGACTATGTGCGGACCTTCCCGCCCATGCTGGATGCGCCCGGCGAGCCGGCGCTGAGCGGCTTCTTCGCCCAGTACAACCGCCACAAGCTGGGCGTCACCCTCGACCTCAAGAAGTCCGACGGCCGGGCACTCTTTCTCGACATGGTGGCGCGCGCCCACGTCGTGGTGGAGAACTTCCGCCCCGGCACGATGGACCGGCTGGGTCTGGGCTATGCGGCGCTCCGGGAAGTCAATCCCCGGCTGGTGTTCACGGCCATCAGCGGCTTCGGGCAGACGGGACCGTACTCGTCCCGCCCCGCCTTCGACAACACCGCGCAGGCCGCCGGCGGGTTGTGGTCCATGAACGGCTCCCCCGGCAACCCGACACGGGTCGGCACCATCATCGGCGACCTGGCGGCCTCGCTCTACGCGGCCTTCGGCACGCTTGCCGCGTTGCGCCAGGCGGAGCGAACCGGCACCGGCCAGCTCGTGGACATCGCGCAGCAGGATGCTGTACTCACGCTGACCGAGAACGCCGTCGTCGACTACTTCACGACGGGCAAGGTGGCCGCGCCCCTGGGCAATGAACACCCCTTCGTGCGGCCCTACGGGCGCTTTGCATGCCAGGACGGGTACGTCTTCTTCGGTGCCTACACGGACAAATTCTGGCGGGAGGCCTGCACGGCGTTCAACGAGCCGCAATTGGCCGACGACCCCGAGATCGACACCATGCAGAAGCGCTTTGGCACCGAGGTGTACGAGCGGCGTGTCCGCCCCCTGGTCGAGGGCTGGCTCCAGTCGCGGACCAAGGCCGAGCTGGAGGCGCTGGCGGGCGACCGCTTCCCGCTGACAGCGATCAGAAACATCGCCGAGGTGGTCGGCGACCCTCACGTCCGGGCCCGCCACATGCTGACGCAGGTGAAGCACGGCGCTGCAGAAGCCAGCGTCTTCTCGTCGGCCGTACACCTATCGGCAGTCACCCCGCCCACCGACTCACGCGCACCGCTTCTGGGTGAAGACAACGAGGCGGTGTACCGCGGCTGGCTGTCGGTGGACAAGACCAGGTTCGACGCGCTGCGACATGCGGGAGTCCTATCGTGAGCATCGGCTACGACGTCCAGGATCGGGTGGCCCTCATCACATTCGACCGCCCCGCCAAGCTCAATGCCCTCACGCTCTCGATGTACGCGGCGCTTGGCGAGGCCTTCCAGCAGGCCGGAGAAGACCCCCATGTGCGCGCCATAGTGCTGACCGGCGCCGGCAACCGCTCGTTCTGCGTGGGTGCGGACCTGAGCGAATCCATCCCCGCCCTCGCTCGCAACGACATCGACATCTCAGCCTGGGACCCGGCCCACCTGAAGCATGTCAACGTGGACAAGCCCCTCATCGCGGCTATCAACGGCCTGTGCATGGGAGGCGGCTTCGAGATCATGCTGGCGACGGACATCCGCATCGCCAGCGATGCGGCAATCTTCAGCCTGCCCGAGGTCTCGCTGGGCATCGTGCCCGCCGGCGGCACGCTGGCGCGCCTCACGCGGCAAATCTCGCGGGCGCATGCCATGGAGCTGCTGCTGACGGCGGGGCGCTTCAGCGCCGCGGACATGCTGCGCATGGGCGTGGTCAACCGCGTCACACGGCCCAAGGACTGCCTGAACCAGGCGCTCGAGCTCGCCATGGCGGCTGCCCGGCTCAGCCCTATGGCCCTGAGCATCACCAAACGCGCCGTGCGCGAGCTGGCCGATCTGCCGCTGAACCAGGCTTTCGCGCGCGAGGCCGAGCTGGGTCAGTTGGCGTTCACGAGCGACGACGCTCAGCGAGGCCTCCAGGCATTTGCTCGCGGCGAACAGCTGACCTACTGACGCCGCGCCCACCCGCGCCGCTTCCCCCATCGTCCACACAGGAGATAAGCCCTCATGGCTGCCGATTCCCGCCTACCCAATTTCCGAGCCCTCACGCCGCAGCAACGCCTGGCGCATCTGGCCTCGGCCTGCGAGCTCGACAACGACGACCTCACGCTGCTCGGCCAGCCCGGCGCACTGAACATCGACCGCGCCAACGGCATGATCGAGAACGTCATCGGCACCTTCGAGCTGCCCATGGCCGTCGCGGGCAACTTCCAGCTGAACGGGCGGGACGTCATCGTGCCCATGGTGGTGGAGGAGCCCTCTATCGTCGCGGCCGCATCCTTCATGGCCAAGCTGGCCCGCGACTGTGGCGGCTTCGAGACCTCCAGCACCGGACCGCTCATGCGTGCCCAGGTCCAGGTACTGGGCCTCGGCGACCCCTACGGCGCGCGCCAGGCGCTGCTGCGCCAGCGAGCCCGGATCCTCGACGTGGCCAACAGCCGCGACAAAGTGCTGATCGGACTAGGTGGCGGCTGCCGCGACATCGAGGTCCATGTGTTCCCGGATACGGCACGGGGCCCGATGGTCGTGATGCACCTGATCGTCGACGTGCGCGACGCCATGGGCGCCAACACCGTCAACACGATGGCCGAGGCTGTCTCTCCCCTCGTGGAACAGCTGACCGGCGGCACCGTGCGCCTGCGCATCCTGTCGAACCTGGCCGACCTCCGCCTGGCGCGCGCTCGGGTGCGACTGACGGCCGAGGTGCTGAAGACCAAGGAACGGAGCGGCGAGGACATCATCGAAGGCGTCATCGACGCCTACACCTTCGCCGCCGTTGACCCCTACCGGGCCGCCACCCACAACAAGGGCATCATGAACGGCATCGACCCGATCATCGTCGCCACCGGCAACGATTGGCGTGCTGTCGAAGCCGGTGCCCATGCCTATGCCGTGCGCGGTGGCCGCTACACGTCGCTGACGACCTGGGAGAAGGACCGGAGCGGCGCGCTGGTGGGCAGCATCGAGCTGCCGATGCCGGTGGGCCTGGTCGGCGGTGCGACCAAGACGCACCCGCTGGCCCGCCTGGCACTCAAGGTGATGGACGTCAGGTCGGCCCAGGAGCTTGGCGAGGTCTGCGCCGCCGTGGGCCTGGCCCAGAACCTCGGCGCATTGCGCGCGCTGGCAACCGAGGGCATACAGCGCGGCCACATGGCACTGCACGCCCGCAACATCGCGCTGGTGGCGGGGGCCGTGGGCGACGAGATCGACGCCGTGGCCAGGCGGCTCGCCGCCGAGCACGACGTCCGCACGGACCGCGCCGTCGCCATCCTCGAAGAGCTGCGCGGGCGCTGAGCCCACGCGATGCCCGCGAACCGGAGGCAGACATGGACGTCGTGAAGATCGTCGAGGTGGGTCCCCGCGACGGGCTGCAGAACGAGACGCGCCCCATCGGCGTCGACATCAAGCTGGGCCTGATCGAACGGCTCGCGGCGGCCGGCTTGGCGCACATCGAGGCTGCCAGCTTCGTGTCGCCCCGCTGGGTGCCGCAGATGGCTGGCAGCGACGAGCTGATGCGGCGCTTGCCGCGCGCAGCGGGCATCCACTACAGCGCCCTCACGCCCAACCTGAAGGGGCTGGAAGCCGCGCTGGCCGCGGGATGCAAGGAGGTGGCGGTGTTCGGCGCCGCATCGGAGACCTTCTCACAGCGCAACATCAACTGCTCCATCGCCGAGAGCTTGCAGCGGTTCGGCGCCGTCGCCGAACATGCGCAGGCCCATGGGATGCGTGTGCGCGGCTATGTATCGTGCGTGCTCGGCTGCCCTTACGAGGGCGACGTCGAACCGGCCCAGGTTGCCGCGCTGGCCCGGCAGATGCTCGACATGGGCTGCCATGAAGTGGCACTGGGCGACACCATCGGCAAAGGCAATCCCCGCACGACCCGTGCACTGCTCGACGCCTGCCTGCGCAACATCCTGCCCGCGCAGTTGGCGGGCCATTTCCACGACACCTTCGGCATGGCCATCGCCAATATCAGCAGTGCGTTGGAGTTGGGCCTGCGGACCTTCGACAGCTCGGTCGCCGGCCTCGGCGGCTGCCCGTACGCGCCTGGCGCCTCGGGCAACGTCCCGACCGAGGACGTGGTCTACCTGATGGAGGGCCTCGGCTTCCCGACGGGCATCGACATGAAGCTGCTGCTGGACGCCGGTGACTACATCAACGCGCAGCTCGGCCGGACGCCCACCTCCCGGGTCCGGCAGGCGCTGCGCGCCGATTGCGCCGCTGCGGGCTGAAACCGGCCCGCGGCCCCGCATCATTCCTACTGGCGGCGTGGCCGGGCTTCGGAGACGATGACGGCCATGGCACGGAATCTGCAAATGCATGCGCAAGGAAGTTTCATGAACCTCAGCGATCGCACCATCGAAGAGATGCTCTACTGTGCCGACCAGCCCGCGGAAGCCATCCGCTGGCGAGGCACCACGCAGTCCGACGGCTGGCGCGAACCGCTCAAGTCGGGCCAGGGCTTCCGCCATCGGTATGGCGAAGGCGTCGGCGACGGCGGCTGGGAGTTCCACCAGCTCAACGACGCCCTGTCGGTGGCGGTCGTCGACTTTCGCGCCGCATGCCCGATCTCGCGCTCGCACCGCCACGACGATCACCTCGTGTTCTGCGCGATGCTGGAAGGCCGCAGCACCATCTCCGCGGGCGACGACCCCATCGGCGACGACCTGGCGCACGGCTTCTGCACCTATTTTGGCCTGTCGCGCGGCGACGCGGTGCACACCGTCTACGAGGCCAACCGCCCGCTGCGCTACGTGTCCATCTTCCTGCGCTGCGACCGCATACAGGATGTGCTGGGCATCGACGTCGACGCGCTGCCGGCCATCTTCCGCGACTACATCCACCACCGCACGCCCATCGGGCTGAGCCACGTGCCGCTGGGCAGCGGCGCCAGCATCGCGGCCACGCAGGTGTTCGAGTGCCCCTACGAGGGCGAACTGCGGCGGCTCTACCTCATTGCCAAGGCCCTGGAGATCGTCTGCTCGGTGATCCAGTCCCATGCCGAGGACGTCGATGCCAACGGCCCCATGCTGCGCCGCACCGACATCGAGAAGATCAAGCTCGCGCGCCAGCTCATCGAGACCAACCTCGACGAGCCCCTAAGCGTGGCCGATCTGGCCGCCACGGTCGGCATGACCGTCAAGAAGCTGCAGCACGGTTTCCAAGTGCTGTTCCGCGGCAGCGTCGGGCAGGTCTACAAGCAGGTCCGCCTGTCGAAGGCGATGGTGCTGGTGAGCAAGAGCGACATGTCGATGCTCGACATCGCCATCGAATGCGGCTACGAATGCCCGGGCAGCTTCGCGCGGGCCTTCAAGCTGGCCTACGGCTCCAGCCCCACGCTGGTCCGCACGAGCACGCTGCCGCGCAACGTCGGTGAGTCGGCCTTCGCCCAGGCAGGCTGACGCCCCAGGGCTCAGTGGCGGCGCCAGCCCCGCATGCGTGCCGGCACATGACGCTGCAGGACGCCGGGGTGACGCTGCAGCGCCTGCTGCACCCGGGCGGCATCCGCGCCGCGCAATTGCGTGTCCAGGAACGCCAGCACCAGGTCGCTCACGGCCGACAGTGCCTCCCGGCCGTCGATCTCGCCCACGCGGGCATCGCGCTTGTCGCCGCCCAGCAGCGCGGCAAAGTCGGTGAAGCCCATGTGCCGGCTGCCCACCAGGCGCACGCGCACCACCGCCGGGTCGCCGCCCGCCGATTGCCACGGTTCGTAGGCCAGGTCATTGGGGCTGAAATCCGCGTCCCGCGACTGCCCCTTGAACAGGCCATAGCGCGTCCAGTCGCTCAGCAGCAGCAGCAGCGGTCGGCCCACCGGCGCATCGAACAGCTCGGGATCGAAGTTCTGCCCGTCCAGGTTCACCGCGGCCCGACACTCCTTCAGCCGCCTGCAGGCCGTGGCCGACGTGGCGCCGCCAAAGGACATGCCCGCAAAGGCCAGGCGCGAGCGGTCGGCCGAGGCCAGCACCTCGCGCATCGCCTCCGGCTCGTGGCCGTCGATGATTGCGCGCGCCACGGCCAGCGTGTCGGCGCGCCATTCGGCCAGCGAGCGGCCGATGCGGGACCGCGCAATCGATTCGGCATAGACACCGAGCGCCCGGCGCCGGTCGACCAGATCGGCCCCATTCACGAGCGTGTCGAAGGCCGGCGCGAAGCGCGCGTCGTCCTTCGCCACCGAGAAGTTGGGGGGGATGACGCGGCCGTCCTGGAGCCGCTGGTCGGCCGCATCCAGCGGATGCGCGGTCGACACGACGATGTAGCCGTGGCTCGCCAAGCGCGCGGCGAGCGCGCTGTTCTGCTCGGGATACAGCAGCAGGCCGTGGCTGAAGACGACGACGGGGAAGGCGCCCGGGCCACGCAGCGGGTGCGCGCCGGCCCGCGCCGCGACACGCGCCGCGGCAATCGGCTTCAGGTCATCCTCGCTGAAGCCGAAGGTGCGCCCCAGCGCCGCCAGCGTGGTGGCCGCCGCGTCCGGGTCGAGGTAGGCCGCATCGCCGCCAGCGCCTTTCTCGGCCGGATACCACACCAGGCTCGGCAGCCGCCGCGGCCCGCTGTCCGGCGCCTCGACATTCAGGCGGCGGGTGTCGTCGACGAACTCCCCGCGGATCACGCCGACGCCGAAGGCGCCGTCCGGCGCCGGCAAGCCCGGTGCGGCGCCTGCCGCGAGCGCCGCCAGCAAGATGAGACTGACAAGCGCTGAGCGGACGGGCATGGCGGACTCCTTGGGCAAATCAGGCCACTCAGAAGCGCCAGTTCAGCGACGCGTTGTAGCTGCGCGGCGCGGCGTAGTAACTGGCGGCGTAGAGGCTGGCGATGTACTTCTTGTCGCCGATGTTATTGATGTTGGCACGCAGTGTCAGGCCCGGCTGGATCTCCCAGGAGGCGAACGCGTTGAGCACGCCGTACTTGGACTGGCGAACGATGAACTTGCTGTAGACGTCCTCGTTGAACGTACCGCTCTGCCAGCGCGCGTTGACGCCCAGCGACAGGCTGGGCACGCTCGGCACGCGGGTGGACAGCGTCAGGTTGAGCAGGTGGCGCGGCACCCAGGGATAGGCCTCGCCGCCGACCAGCCCGATCGTCCCGGACATCCTCGACATGTTCAGGTGCGTGTAGCCCAGCACCAGGTCGGTGTCGCGGCTGATCTTGCCGGCGGCCTCCAGTTCGAGGCCGCGGGCGCGGATGTCGACGGGCAGGTAGTAGCCGAACGCGTAGCCTTCCAGGAACTTCGTGCCGGCGTAGGTCGCCAGCCCCTGCTGCTTGGCATCGAAGATCGCAGCCGTCGTCAGCAGGCGCTTGTCCAGCCACTCGGCTTTCACGCCGATCTCGTAGTTGGTGCCCTTGCTGGCCTCCGAGTACTGGCGGAACTCATTGAGCTGCTCCTGCGGCTGGAAGATGTACGAGTAGTTCGCGTAGCCCATCACCGACGGGGTGAAGTCGTAGCTCATGCCGACGTAGGGGCTGGTGTTGGTCACGGTCTGGCTGAACGGCGCCGCCGCGGCGTCGATGCCTTCGCGGTGGTACTGCGTCCAGTTGACGCCGAGGATGGCATGCAGGTCGGTCGCCACGGACAGCCGCGTCACGCCGTAGGCTCGCTTGATGCGTTGGTCCAGCGAGGTGTAGAAGACGCTCCCGCCCCAGGTCGGCTCGGGGATCGCATTGCCGGCGTACGGAAACGCGGGCAGCGCGCCGAAGGCCGGGCCGGCGAAGGACGTCGGGTTGTAGTGCTCGACGCTCTTGCTGCTGGACCAGTTGACGCCGAACGTCGCCTCATGCCGGCGGCCCAGCGCCATGAACTTGCCGTTGATGGACAGGTCGAACAGGTCGGCGCTGCTGGACGAATTGCTCTTGTACGCCCAGCCCGTCAGGCCCGTGTGGGTCGTCGGGTTCAGGCCGGTGACAGAGTAGGCCATGAACAGCGCCGAGTCGTTGTCGGAGCTGCGGTAGTTGTACGAGGCCTTCGCACGCCAGTCGCTCGAGAGGTCGTGCGTGTACTCGACGAAGCCGGTCTGCGTCTTCGTGTTCCAGTAGGTCCAGTCCTGCGTCGCTGAGGCACTGCGGTCCCACTCCAACTGCTTGCCCGAGTTGTCGACGAAGGTCAGCTGGCCCCACATGTTGCCGGTCGTGTCCGCCTGCTGGCGCGAGAAGCCGACGGACAGCACGCCATGGTCGCCGATCTGCCCGTCCACCACGCCGTAGACGAAGTTGCGGTCCTTCTCGAAGTCGCGCAGGTGCGAGCCGCCCTCCTCGCGCGCCGCTACCACGCGGCCGGCCCAGCTGCCGTCGGCGGTCAGCGGCGTGGAGTAGTCGCCCTCGATGCGCTTGGTGTCCCACGAGCCATAGCTCACGCCCACCGAGCCGGTGGTGTTGTTGGTCGGGCGCTTGCGCACGTAGTTGATCGTGCCCGACGCGTTGCCGGTGCCCGTGAGCAGGCCGTTGGCGCCGCGGATCACTTCCAGCTTCTCGTAGCCGAAGCTGTCCATCGCGCCCGTCACCGCGCCCCAGCCATTGGGCATGCCGACGCCGTCGATCTGCGTGTTCTTGATCTCGAAGCCGCGCGCCACGAAGCGCGTCAGGTTGGTCTGGATCTGCTCGACCCGCACGCCGGTGGTCAACCGCAACGCGTCGTTGACGTCGGTGACGCCGAACTTCGAAAGCTGCTCCTGCGTGATGAAGCTGATCGACTGCGGCGTGTCCTTGGCCTCCAGGTCGAGGTTGGTCGCGCCGCTGCTGACGCGGTTCACGCGCGCGCCGGTCACGGTCACCGTGTCCAGGTTCGTCCTCGACGAATCCGCCTCACCCCGCGGGGCGGGCGCTTCCGTGCCGCTGGCGGCGGTCTGCGCGAACGTGGGAGTCACCATGAATGCCAGGGCAATGGCGGTCGACATCTTCTTGCGGACGGGGTAGGTCATCTGGGTTTCGATGAGTGGTTGAGTTTTGACACGACTGTGACAACATGCGCCGCGGAATGATTGGCGGATCGAAGCACCCACTTAGCCATTCGATGCCGACGCATCCGCTTCCTGCTGCTCAACCTCGGCGCGCATGTGGCGCGCCGCCATGAAGAATCCCACGAACGACACAACCGATCCGCCCGTCGCCGCCAGCAGGGCGTAGCGCAAGGCATCGGTGCCCAACGACGGCGTCAACAGGTCGCTGGCGATGCCGACGAACTGCGGCCCCAGACCGAGCCCGACGATGTTGTCGATGAGGATCAGCGTGGCCACCGCCGTGGCGCGGCTGCGCACCGGCACCAGTTGCTGGATCAGCGTGATCGTCGGGCCGATGAAGGCCGCCGTCAGCGACAGCGGCACGACGGCAGCCGCCAGCGCCAGCCCCGTGTCCGGCGCGAGGAAGCAGATCGGCGCCAGCGGCAGCGGCGCCAGCGCGGCGAGGGCCGGCACCCATGAGTACCAGCGCCGGTCGCGGCGGCCGAGCCGGTCGGCGAGATGGCCGGCGAAGTAGGTCGCCAGGCCACCGCAGACGCCGATGAGCAGTGCCATCGCCAGGCCGATCTCGCGCGTCGACATGCCGTGGCTGCGCGACAGGAACAGCGGGAAGAAGCTGCTCAGCGAGTAGGCGGTGAAGCAGGTCGTGCAGGCGCCGAACGCCGTCCAGCGGAAGGCGCGGCTGCGCCAGAGCTGGCGCATCACCGTGCCGAGCGGCACCGCGCCGGCCTGGGCGGCCCGGCCGTCGTGCGCACCGCGCGCCGGATTGCGCACCGTGGTGAGCAGGATGACGGTCAACACCAGCCCCGGCAGGCCCGCGACGATGAAGGCGGTGCGCCAGCCCCAGGCCTGCGCGATCGCACCGCCGGCGGCGAAGGCCACCAGCACCCCGAGGTTGGCGCCGGTCGCGTAGACGGCCTGCGCCCTCGCCCGCTTCTGCGGCGGGTACATGTCGGTGATCATGGTCTGCGACGCCGGGCCGGTGCCGGCCTCGCCAACACCCGTGAGCACTCGTGCCACCGCGAGCTGCCAGAACTGCGTCACCAGGCCGCAGACCATGGTCATCGCTGAGAACAACGCTAGCGAGACCGCGATCAGGCGCCGCCGGTCCACCCGGTCGGCGAGCAGCGCCAGCGGCAGGCCCATCGTCGCGTAGAACAGCGCGAAGGTCGGGCCGACCAGCAAGCCGAGCGCGCTGTCCGACAGCCCGAACTCGGCCTTCACCTGCGGCAGCAGGATGGGCAGGATCTGCCGGTCGATGAAGTTGACGAGGTAGATCGACGTGAGGATGCCCAGCGTCCAGCCGCGGCCGCCGATGAACGACTCGCGGGCCTCCAGGGAAGCAGGGGCCTGGCTCATTTGCACAACTCTTCGATCAACCGGTCCATGAACGACTCGCCGGCGGCGAGTTGCGCGATCTCGATGAACTCGTCGGGCTGATGCGCCTGCGCGATCCAGCCCGGGCCGCACACGACCGTGGGCAGCACCGCCAGCTCGAACAAGCCGGCCTCCGTCACGAAGGACGCGGCCTGGCGGTCGGCGCGGTCGATGAGCTTGGACACCAGCTCCAGCGCCGGCGCCCCTTCCACGCCCGTCAGCGCGGGCACGTTCGACAGCGTCTCCGTGGTGATCGAGCAGTCCGGGAAGCGCGCCTGCATCGACGCTTCCAGCTGCGTCGCATAGTCCAGCACCTCGGCCACGACGGCCTGGGCCTGGGCCGGCGTCGTCGCGCGGACGTCCCAGATGAACTCGCACTTGCCGGCCAGGATGTTCGGCGCGGTGCCGCCCTGCACCAGCCCCACAGTGACCGTCGTGTGCGGCGGCTCGAAGCCGTTGGCGGGCGGGGCCGTGCGGGTCAGGCGCTCGCAGATCTCGGTGATGCGCGCCATCAGCTTCGCGGCCACCATGTTGGCACTGATGCCCAGGTGCGTCTGGCTCGAATGCGCCTCATGGCCGCGCACGGTGGTGCGCAGCCCCACGATGCCCTTATGCCGGTCCACGATGTTCATGCCCGTCGGCTCGCCGACGATGACGAGGGCGGGCCGGGGCACCTGGGCGAGCATGGCTTCGATCAGCGCCGGCGCGCCGAGCAGGCCGACTTCCTCGTCATAGGACAGCGCGAAGTGCACCGGCCGCTTCAGGGGCGCGCCCAGCATCGCGGGCACGCGCGACAGCCCGGTCGCGATGAAGCCCTTCATGTCCACCGCGCCACGGCCGTACAGCTTGCCGTCCCGCTCGGTCAGGGTCCACGGGTCGCTGCTCCAGGGCTGGCCGTCGATGGGCACGACGTCGGTATGCCCCGACAGCACGACGCCGCCCGGCAATTCCGGGCCGATCGAGAACAGCAGGTTCGCCTTGCCACCGTCGGCACTGGTGACGCGCGTGGACGGCACGCCCAGTTGGCCGAGCCAGGATTCGACGTCGTCGATCAACGCCAGGTTGGAGTTTCGCGAGGTCGTGTCGAACGCAACCAGCCGTTCGAGCCATTGGCGCGCGCTGTCGGGGGTTCCTGAAGAAAGACGGGCCACAAGCAGTCCTGATATTGAGGGCTCGGTCAGCATATGGGGGCCCCGCTGCATCGGGGATGCCGAACCGGGCTGCGGCTTAGCGAAAACGCGCAGCCGCGACGCCCGGTCTGGCGAAGCGCCATGCCGCTTTGGCGAAGCCCGGCCACGGAGCCTTGGTTAGGCTTACGCGATGTCCACCTCACGCACGACCCCTTCCCCGCGGGCCCGCCTCGTTGCCTGGCTGCGCAAGACCCATGGCTGGATCGGCCTGTGGGGCGCGACGCTGGGCCTGCTGTTCGGCTTCAGCGGCATCTGGCTGAACCACCGCTCGGTCCTCCCGCTGCACCCTGCCGCCGAACGCCAGGAAAGCCGCCTCGCGCTCCAGGGCACGCCGCCGGCCGACGCCCAGGCCATGGCCGCCTGGCTGCAGCAGGCCCTGGGGGGCCTGGCCGCGCCCACCAGCGTGCGCATCGAGAAGTCCCGGCCGGTGCCCTGGGCGGACGACGGCGCCGCAGACGCCTCCGCCGCCACGCAGCCCGAACACTGGACTTTCAACTTCTACGCGCCGCAGCTGCTGATCCAGGCCGACTACTGGGTCGGCAACCGCGCGGTCAGCGTGCGCCGCACCGAGAACGGGGTGGTTGCCACGCTGGCCAACGTGCACAAGGGCGTGGGCATGCAGGTGCCGTGGATCCTGCTGGTCGACACGCTGGCCGGCAGCATGATCCTGCTGTCGCTGTCGGGCCTGTCGCTGTGGATGCTGACGCGGCGCACGCGCACGCTGGGCCTGGCGTTCCTCGGCCTGTCCATCGCCACCGCGGCAGGGCTGGCCTTCGCGCTTTAGCCGGCCCTGCCCGTTCTGGCTAAACCCGGCGCTGCTTTGGCGAAGAACGCCCGGCGCGGAGTGCGTAGCCTTGCGGCATGAAATCCACGCTGCTCGCAACGCTTGTCTTCGCCGGACTGATATCGGTCGGCCTCCCCCTAACAGCTGCCGCCGAAGAGCCGGCAGCCGCCTCGGCCTTTCACTGGAGCTCCGGCGCCGTGTTCGGCACCAGCCGCATGTTTCGCGGCCAGCAGCAGACGGACGGCCATGCCGCCATCAGCGCCGAGGTGAAGCTGGCCCACGACACCGGCGCGTATGCGGGCATCTGGGCCGGCAGCCTCAACCTCGGGCCGGGCACCGACACCAAGGCCGAGATCGACTACTTCGTCGGCTGGGGCCAGCGCTACGGCGCGTGGAGCGTCAACACCGGCTACCTGTACCGGCAGCGTCCGTCCAGCAGCCTGTCCCTCGACTTCCAGGAAGTGCTCGCGTCGGCCGTCTACGACTTCGGTCCGGTGCGGACCGGCGTCGGCATCTACTACTCCTGGGACTACTTCCAGGGCGGCAACTCGACCTACACCTACACCAACCTGCGCGTGCCCTTCGGTCCCGTGAAGGGCGCGCAGGTGACGGGCTCCGTCGCAGTGGGCCACCACGACTTCAGCAACCGGGCGGTCGGCAATTACAACGACATCGACCTGCGGCTGATCGCACGCAGCGGCTCCTTGCAGTACTCCATCGGCTACAGCAACACCGACGTGAAAGCCTCGCAGTCGGGCTTGCTGACTCGCGACAGGGCCGGTGGGCGGGCACGCGCCGAAGTTCTGGTGATGTTCTGAGGGCCATCGCATGACCACGGAACTGACCCTGACCGACGCCCTCACTCTGGGCCGCCTCGACGCGCACGACCAGGCGCGCCTGGTGCGCGACGGCGCGCTGCCCGCCGAGGCCCTCGTGGAAGCGGCGCTGCTACGCATCGACGCCGTCGAACCCGCACTGCAGTCGATGAGCCACCGCGCCGACGCCCTCGCGCGCCGCGAACTGCTCACGCTGCCCGTCGCGGCGCCGATGCGCGGCGTGCCCTGGCTGCCCAAGGACTCGCTGGACTACCCCGGCATGCCCACGACGTCCTGCTCGCGCAGCCGCACGGGCCGCACCATCGAGCGCGGCTACCCCTACACGGACCGCCTGCAGCAGGCCGGCCTCGTCGCCGTTGGCAAGACGTCCATGCCCGAGTTCGGCCTGCTCGCCTCCACCGAGCCGCTCGCCGGCCCGGTCACGCGCAATCCCTGGTCGGTGACCCACTCGCCGGCCGGCTCCAGCGGCGGTGCCGGCGCCGCCGTAGCCGCTGGCCTCGTGCCGCTCGCGCAGGGCAGCGACGGTGGCGGCTCCATCCGCACGCCGGCCGCCTGCTGCGGCATCGTCGGCCTCAAGCCCGGGCGCGACAGCACCGTGCGCGTGCGGGCGCGCCATGCCATCGAGGACCTGCTCGTCAGCGACAGCCTGATGTCCCGCAGCGTGCGCGACACCGCCTGGGGCTTCGCCGCCGCGCATCGCGACCCCGCACGGCCCGTGGTGAAGCAGTCCTCGCCGGCCCGGCTGCGCATCGCCGTGATCGACCACGGCCTACGCGGCCAGCGCCCGCATGCCGACGTCGTCGACGCGGTGCGCCGCACGGCCGACCTGTGCGAATCTCTCGGCCACCACGTGCAGGCCGCGACCTGGCCGGTCGACGGCGACGCGGTGCTCAGCGCCTTCGAGGACCTGTGGAGCCACCTCAGCGCCGACAGCGTCGACGCGGTCCGCTCGTCCATCGGCGGCCACCGGATTCAGGACTATCTGGAACCCTGGACGCTGGCCCTCGCCGAACGCGCCAACGGCCTGCCCACATCGGCGCTGGAGCACATCTACCGCCAGTTCGCCAAGCTGCCCAGCCAGCTGAGCGGCTTCTTCCAGCAGTTCGACGTGCTGTTGTCGCCCGTGCTCGGCGCGCCGCCGCCGCTGCTGGGCCGGTACGGGCCGAGCGCGCCGGCCGCGACGCTGCTGAGCGACATGTTCGAGTGGATCGCCTACACGCCGCTGCACAACGTGGCCGGCATCCCGGCCATCTCGCTGCCGCTGTTCCACAGCCGCGAGGGCCTGCCCATCGGCAGCATGTTCTCGGCCGACCGGCACCAGGAGGACCGCCTGCTGGCCCTCGCTTACGAAATCGAAACCGCCTGCCCCTGGGCCGACCGCTGGCCCGCACTCAACGCAGTCGGCCTCGCCTCC
>NZ_DASWYS010000247.1:0-5742 GCF_036404855.1 Roseateles sp. | reverse complement strand
GCTGCAGGTGCGCCACTGCAGCGAGCATGGCTCGCCCTTCGATCTGCTGCGTGCGGCTTATCACCTGGGCAACCGCCATGTGCCGTTGGAGCTGCAGCCCGCGCTGCTGCAGTTTGAGCCCGACCCCGTGCTGGCCGACATGCTGCGCCGCCAGCACCTCATCGTCAGCGAGGCACAGGCGGCGTTCGAGCCCGAAGGCGGGGCGTATGGTGAAGGCGCCGGACATGGGCACCATCACCATGGGCACGAGCACCCTGCTCATGAGGACCATGGGCATGAGCACCACGATCATGCGCATGCGGCCGTGCCGGTCCGCAAGCCGCTCGCCATTCCGGTCAAGTCGCACGACGCGGGCCACGTTCACGGCCCCGGCTGCAAGCACGACCACTGATCGGACGGCGATCCGCCACCGTCCGCTGATTGCCAGCGTTTTCGCGATTGGCGTGCGACGGGTTGACGGCTCCGTCAGAGGCGCCGGACCCACCATCACGTCGATGGCCACAGGGAGTGACATGACAACCATCCGTTCTTTCATTGCCGGCCTCGCGCTGGGCCTGCCCGCAGCGGCCTTCGCGCAAACGCCCAACCTCGCCGCGTCCACCTACGTCGGCGTGCAGCTCGGCACCGGCAAGGTCGAGTTGAACTGCCGCGTCAACACCCCGTGCAGCCCTGTCGACACCAGCTACAGCGTGCGAGCCGGGTACCGGTTCGACGCCTCCTGGGCGTTCGAGGTGAAGTACACCAAGATCGATGCGGACTGGGGCCTGTTCGGCAGCAACTATTCGGCGGAGTTCGGTGGCTTTGGTGTCGGCGCGGCGTATTCGGTGCCGCTGTCTCCCAGCGTCGGCGTGGTGTTCCGGGCGGGCATTTCGTCCAACGAACTGAAGCTACAGCCCGCCGTGGTTCCGTTCTCGCAGAACCCCGGCACGATCACGACGCGTTCGATCGGGCCCTACGCGGGCCTCGGCGCATCCTGGCAGTTCGCACGCCACTGGAGCGTCAGCCTGAACGCCGATTGGACGCGCGCCGACCTGCGCGACGCTCCCACCAGCGCCAAGCAGGGCGCGACGGTGCGCACGCTGGGCGCCGGCATCGCCTTCAATTTCTGACCGCTGCTGCCGGCGAGGCGCGGGTTCAGCCCGCGTCCTCGTTCGGCGGCGCGATGCAGCGCAGCGCCTCGGTCATGTGATGGCTGGATGCGTCCGCCTCCAGCAACGCCCGTCCGCGCGCGACGACCTGTTCGGCTTCGGCCTCGCGGCGGTCCTTGCACAGCACGTAGGCGACCCTGGCCAGCCGGATGTCCACGTAGCGCTGCTGCCAGCGCTTCATGTCCTCGACCTGGTTGGCGGGCAGCGACGGTTTGACCGCCCTGACATGCATGTAAAAGCTCTCCGTGCGGCCCACCACGTCGTCCACGCGCAGGTGCTTGCTGGCGAGCGCGATGTCGTTCAGTTCGATCAGTGCGGGCAGCACCTCCAGCACCGAGCGCTCGGCGATCACCGGGTCACGTTGCAGCAGGCGGCTGAACGCATCGCGCGTGGACTCCGGCGCCTTGAGGTGGCGGTTGATGCCTATCAACTCCGTCAGCGCCTTCTCGCCGGCCATGCCGCCGGCCTCGACCCGCGCCGCCGCGGTGTCGCGCACGGTGATCAGCTGCGCCATCGCGGGCGGGTAGCGGCGCGCGAGCGCCACCCAATCGTGCAAGGCGAACGACAAGCGCACGCCGACCATCGATGGTTCGCGCTCCAGCACGTGCTCGTGGAACCAGAGATGCTTCTCCGCCGCTTCGGCCAGCCGGCCTGCGGCAGCGTCCTGCCGCGCGTCTTGCAGCACCTGCCGGGCGCTCGTGGCAGGCGCGGGCTCCCAGGCCTGAACGGTCGACGCTGCCAGCGCAAGAATCACGACGCAGGCGCGGGCCTTGCTAGAGCGGATGGATGTGCTCAAGTCTGTATTCTCCCTGTCGAATGCTCGCCGCACCCGTGACTCAGTTTAGGCTTCACCTTCCACGCGCCGGCATGTCACGGACGGGAATCTGCACCCCTCCATCCGCATGACATCGCCTGCGCCCATTGAACTGCTGCACCTGCTGTGGCTCGCGTCGCCCGCGTTGCCGGTGGGAGGCTTCAGTTATTCGGAGGGCCTGGAGGCCGCGGTCGATGCCGGCGTCGTGCACGACGAGGCCAGCGCTGGCGACTGGCTGCTGAACCAGCTCGAACTCGTGCAGGCCCGCGCCGAGCTGCCCTTGGCTGCCGCAGCGCATGCGGCCACGCTGGCGCTGGACGGCGAGCGGCTGGTCCGGCTTAACGCCTGGGTGCTGCAGACCCGCGAAACCAGTGAAAGCCTGCAGCAGGCCCGGCAGATGGGCCGCAGCCTGCTGGTGTGGATGCAGGGCCTGGTGCCCGACGCGCCTGTGCTGCCGTTGCTGCAGGCGCTCAAGCCCGCGCCGACCTGGCCTGTCGTCATGGGGGCTGCCGCCGCGTCGCGCGGTGCCGCGCTGGAGTCGGCGCTGCAGGCTATTGCCTTCGGCTGGGCCGAGAACCTGATGCAGGCCGCGGTGCGCTGTGTGCCCCTGGGTCAGACCGCCGGCCAGCGCCTCCTGGCACGCCTTGTGCAAGTCATTCCGGCCGCTGTGGCGACCGCCATGGCCTCGCCCGGGCCGGTGGCGTTCGCGCCGCTGCTGGGCGTCCACGGCGCCCGCCACGAAACGCAATATTCGAGACTGTTCCGATCATGAGCACACCGCTGCACGCCATCCCGAATCGCACCAAGAAGCTCCCGCCGCTGCGCGTTGGCGTCGGCGGCCCCGTGGGGTCGGGCAAGACCACCCTCGTCGAGATGCTGTGCAAGACCATGCGCGAGCGATGGGACCTCGTCGTCGTCACAAACGACATCTACACCAAGGAAGACCAGCGCCTGCTGACTGTGGCCGGCGCGCTGGCGCCGGAGCGAATCATGGGCGTGGAGACCGGTGGCTGCCCGCACACCGCCATCCGCGAGGACTGCTCCATCAACCTCGAGGCCGTGGACAGAATGCTGGAGAAGTTTCCGGACGCCGACATCGTCTTCGTCGAGAGCGGCGGCGACAACCTTGCGGCCACCTTCAGCCCCGAGCTGAGCGACCTGACCATCTACGTCATCGATGTGGCGGCTGGCGAGAAGATCCCGCGCAAGGGCGGCCCTGGCATCACCAAGAGCGACCTGTTCGTCATCAACAAGACTGACCTCGCACCGCATGTCGGCGCCGACCTGGAGGTGATGCGCAGCGACACCGCGCGCATGCGCCCCGTGAAGCCCTGGGTCATGACCAACCTCAAAACCCGTGAGGGCCTGGCCGAGGTGGTGGACTTCATCGAGACTCGGGGCCTGCTCGTTGGCTGACGGCTGGCACGCGCAACTGGCGCTGAGCGCGGCATGCGATGGTGCGGCCACGCGCGTTAAGGCCCGCCACGACGGCCCGCTGCGCCTCCTGAAGACGCTGTACCCTGAAGGTGCCGGCATCGCGCATGCGGTGCTGGTGCATCCGCCGGGGGGGCTGGTCGGCGGCGACCGGCTCGACATCACGCTTGACGTGCAGGCCGGTGCCCACCTGCTCGTGACGACGCCTGCCGCAACGCGCTTTTACCGCTCCAAGGTTGGCGAGGCGGCCCAGGTTGTGCAGGCCACCGTTGGGGAGGGGGGGCGCCTGGAATGGCTGCCACAGGAAACCTTGGCCTACCCTGGCTGCATCGCACGCAACGAGGTGAGACTGGCCCTGTCGCCCGGCTCCAGCCTGTTCGCCACCGAGGTGCTGGGCCTGGGCCTGCCGGCGGCCGGCCAGCCCTTCGACGCCGGCCGACTGCTGCAGCACCTGGAGATCGAGGGGCAATGGCTGGATCGCGGCTGGCTGGACGCAGCCGACAAGGCCTTGCTTGACGGTCCGTGCGGCCTGGGCGGGCAGCGCGTGCTGGGGACGCTGGCCTACGCCGAAAGCGGTGTGCCGGCGGATGCGGATGCGTTGCTGTCCGGCGGGCGGGCGCTGCTCGCGGACCTGCCGCGCTCGGGCATCACGCAGCTACAGGGGCCGCATGGCACCGTGCTGCTCGCGCGTGTCGTCGGCGACGAGGTCGAGGCAGTCGCGCTGGCGCTGCGTCGGGTACGCGCGCTGTGGCGAGAGCAATTGTGGGCCTTGCCGGCGAGCGACCCGCGCATCTGGGCGACCTGATCGAGGTTCGAGTCAGGGCGCGCGATCTTTCCAGGCGCGCAGCAGGAGGTATAGACCGGTCGGCTGCAAGCCGAAACCGTGCAGGTAGATCGGGGGGCTCGGTTCGGGGGGATGTATGGCCACGCGGGCGGAGCGTGACGGTTGCTGCGAGTCATCCTCGACAGCGATATTGCGGATGTCGGTCCTCGCGACCGAAGCCCGTTTGAAGGGCCAATGGATCTCCAGGCTGTCCGGTTCCAGGCGGAGCCGCAGTGGCGTGGTGATGAAACTCCAGGTGCCCCAGCCCAGGAACAATGCCGCCCCTGCCACGGTGATCAGGGGCTTGTGCTCATACGCATAGCCGCACAGGGCCGCCAGCCCGAGCATCGTCACCAGATCGAAGGCGATGGCCGACCACGGCTGGTGAAGGTCCCGGCCGTCAGTTGGCCCGGTGACGGGCTCCAGCGAGGCGCGCTCCAGCACCAGCGTACGCAGCCGCGGGAAGCCCGTCAGGAGGAACTCCAGCCTGAGCCGCACGCGGCCGGCGGCGTCAAGCAGCTCAAGGCGTTTCAGCAAAGGACGTTCATGCAGCCGTGCAATCTCGTTCCAGGCGACGAGACCCGCTGCCTTGCCGTCGCATGTGGCCCACAAGCCGTCGGTATCCGCTGAAATCGCCATCCTGGGCAGCCGGCGCAGCGGGCCGATCTGGGCCAGGGTGCCCCATGCGCAGAGCGAACCACCGATGGTTGCGAGCCAGGCGAGGGCCGTGCGGTTGTCGCTGCACGACTCGGGGGGGCTTGCCGCGGTAAAAGGCAGGGCGACGAGGAAGATCGTCAAGCCGGCCGTCATCAGCGGTGCCAGCACGTACAGCCAGCGCATCAGGCGGGGCAGCTCAAAGTGCTCGGGACGGGGCATGTATGGGCTGGATCGACGGGATGGAGAGGCGGCTTGTCGCGAGCCCGTCTTGCGTCATGGGCCAGGCGCCAAGCCGAAGCATCTGAACCGGGTGCGTCACAGCGCCCTCCAGGTCGCAATGCAGTGCCTGGCCAGGGCCGTGACCCAGTCGGGCTCGGCCGGCACGAAGGCGAAGCCAAAGCGCGGACTGACGACGAAGCCCGCGCGCTCGAAGGCGTCGTCATCCTGCGCCCCCACGAAGCCGTTCAGCGCGGCGAAGGGAATGGCCAGGGCACCCAAGTGCAACACCGGGGCGCGCTGGGTGACTTCCTCAAGTCGGCCGCCATCCTGGAAGCGGTAGACGCTGTGGCCGTAGTCGTGGGCGGTCAGCGCAACGTTGTTGCGCTCGATCCGGTCGGGTGGCCCCAGGCGGGCGACCAGTTCTGCAGGCGAGATGCCGAAGGAAATGGCGTTGACTGCGATGAAGGGCGTCAGGTGCACGCCCCGGAGTGTGCCTGGTCAGTCGTCGCCGCCCGGGATTTGCTGGCGCAGCTTGACCTTGGTGTCGGCCTTCTTGCGCATCTTGATATTCATCATCTCGACGGCCAGCGAGAAGGCCATGGCGAAGTAGATGTAGCCCTTGGGCACGTGGTGGCCGAAGCCTTCGG
>NZ_DASWYS010000246.1:0-3452 GCF_036404855.1 Roseateles sp. | reverse complement strand
CCGGGCGCAGCGCCGCACACTCGGCCAGCGTCGGGCGCTCGAAAGTGGACGGCGTCACTGGCACTGCGGCTGGCGTGCTGCTGTGGCTGCAGCCGGCCAGCAGCGCCGCGGCCAAGCCCGTCGCGGCTGCGAGAGTCCCCTTGCTCATCCACCCGTCCCTTATTTATTGTACGTGTACGGAAAATAAGGCCGAGGGCCATGGCGAGTCAAACCGGCAAGAGCGGTAAGGGCGGCAAGGCGGAAGCGGGCGGCACGCGTGGGCGGCCGCGCCGCAGCGTCGACCTGGAGCAGGCGGTGCGCCAGCGCGTCATCGAGGCCGCGCGCGGCCTGTTCGCCAGCGAAGGCTTCGAGGCGGTGAGCATGCGCCGCATCGCCGCCGTGGCCGGCTGCAGCACCATGGGCCTGTACGGCTACTTCCGCAGCAAGAACGACATCCTGCGCTACATCTGGGAGGATTTCTTCGTCGAACTGTTCGCCGGCATCGAGTCCGCGGCGCGGCGCGGCACGGCGGCGCAGCGCCTGCGCCGGGCCTGCCTGGCCTATGTCGACTACTGGTGCGACCAGCCCGAGCGCTACCGCATGGTCTACCTCAACCAGGACCAGGCCGAGCCCGGCGAGCAGCTGTACGTCGAGACCTCGGCGATCCTGGAGCGCTTCGACCTGTTCCGCCGGCTGGTGGAGGCTGCCCAGGCCGAGGGCAGTGCCCACCCGGGCGATCCGCAACTGCAGGGCGAGGCGCTGCTGTGCTCGCTGCTAGGCCTCTGTCACTCGCTGGTCACGATCCCCGAGTACCCCTGGAAGCCGCGTGCAAGGCTGCTGGACGCGGTGCTGGGCCAGGTGTTGAAGCCGGCCTGAGCCGCCCCTTGCGCTGGCGTCCTCCGCGATGGAGGATCGCGGCAGGTCTCGGAGGGATCGGTGCATGAAATGGCGCGGCGGTCAGCGTAGCGACAACGTGGTGGACGTCCGCGGCTCCGGCCGTCGCGGTTTCGGCGGCGGCGGGGGAGGCGGCAAGCTCGGCCTCGGCGGCATCGCCGTCGTGGTGGTGCTGAGCCTGCTGCTCGGCAAGAACCCGCTGGAGATGCTGGGCCTGGTGTCGCAGGTGACCGAGGGCATGAGCCCGGCGGAGCAGCAGCAGGGCGTGCCGCCCCCGGCCAATGACGAAGGCGCCGACTTCGTGCGTGCCATCCTCGGCGAGACCGAGGCGGTCTGGGGCGAAATCTTCCAGCAGACCGGCCGACAGTACGAGCAGCCCAAGCTGATCCTGTTCTCCGGCGGCGTGGATTCCGCCTGCGGCAGCGCCACCTCCGCCTCGGGTCCGTTCTACTGCCCGGGCGACCACCAGGTGTACCTCGACATGTCGTTCTTCCAGGACATGCAGCGGCGCCTCGGCGGCGGTGGCGACTTCGCCTATGCCTACGTCATCGCCCACGAGGTGGGCCACCACGTGCAGACCCTGCTCGGCGTCAGCGCCAAGGTCAACGAGGCCCGCCGCCGCGGCCAGAACGTGCAGGGCGACGGCGGCCTGCTGGTGCGCCAGGAGCTTCAGGCCGATTGCCTGGCCGGCGTCTGGGCCAACCGCTCCGAGAAGAAGCTGCAGTGGCTGGAGAGCGGCGACGTGGAGGAGGCGCTGAACACCGCCACCGCGATCGGCGATGACCGCCTGCAGAAGCAGTTGCAGGGCCACGTGGTGCCCGACGCCTTCAGCCACGGCACCTCGGAGCAGCGCGTGCGCTGGTTCCGCGCCGGGTTCGAATCGGGCGACCCCAACGCCTGCGACACCTTCAAGGCCGGCCGTCTCTAGGTCGCCGGGCCTGCCTCTGGCGTGGCGTCTTCCGGCGTCGGCGCAATCAGCTCCAGGGCCGCTGGTGTGGTGCGTACCATCGGCTGGAAGGGTGTATGGGCCTCGGGTCCCTGCGGCGAGATCCACAGGCGCCAGGCCGCATAGGTCGCCAGCAGGCCCAGCATCAAGGCGAAGTGCAGCATCAGCGCGGTTGGCCCCAGCCATTCCATGAGCAGGCCGGCCAGGAACGGCCCCAGCACTGCGCCCGCGCCGTGCAGCAGCAACAGGCTGCCGGCGCCGCGCAGCAGGTCCTCGGGGCGCAGGCGGTCATTGGTCAGCGCGATGCTGACCGGGTAGATCGCAAAGGCCAGGCCGCCGAACAGGAACATGCCGCCCAGCAGCAGCGAGGGTTCCAGCGGCAGCAAGAACAGGCCCAGCGCCGTGGCGGCGGAGGCCAGGGTCAGCAGGAACAGGACGCGTCGGCGATCTCCGCCGCGGTCGGACCAGCGGCCGATGGGCAATTGCAGCAGCGCACCGCCCAGGATCGCGGCGCTCATGAAGGCGGCGACGCCTCTGCCCTCGAAACCCAGTTGTTGGGCGGCCGCCGGACCCATGCCCCAGAACGCGCTGAGTGCCAGCCCTGAGCCCACGGCACCGGCGATGCCCACGGGTGCGAGTGTGTAGAGCGCCCGCAGGCTCAGGTGCGGAGCCTGCGTGACGGCGGGCTGTGCCACCGAGGTCAGTGCCACCGGCACCAGCGAAAGGGACAGCAGCATCGCCGTCACACCGAAGAGTTCGAAGCCCTGCACCGGGTATAGCGCCAGCAGCGTCTGGCCGGCGGCCAGGCCGCCGAAGTTGACGGCCATGTAGCCGGCGAAGATCTGCCCCCGCGTGGACGGCTCGGCCTGCGCGTTGAGCCAGCTTTCCACGACCATGTACAGGCCGACCAGGCAGATGCCGGTCAGCAGGCGCAGCAGCAGCCAGGCCAGCGGATGCACCAGCAGGCCCTGCAGCAGCGCCGCGCTGGAAGCCAGTGCGGCGAAGATCGCGAACGCGCGGATGTGTCCGACGCGCGTGATGATGCGCGGATTGACGAAGGTGCCGAGCAGGAAGCCGGCAAAGTAGGCCGACATCATCAGGCCGATGGCACGGCCCGACCAGCCTTCGGCGGCGCTGCGCACGCCCAGCAGCGTGCCGAACAGGCCGTTGCCGGCCAGCAGCAGGGCAACCCCGAACAGCAGGGACGAGATCGGCAACAGGCGCTTCATCATGCGAGGGCGTGGCAAGCGATGCAGGCTTGTTCAGACCCTGGCGGCCCGTCGGGGTTCCGATGTCGTGCCCGGCTCAGCCTTTGCTGCCGCGCACGGCCGGCTTGCGCGCGGTCTGCGGAGACTTCGCATGGGTGGCTGCAAGGAAATCGTCGCCCCAGCGGCGCACGTCGTAGTGGCTGACGATGTCGAAGAGCTGGCGCATGCGTGCGCCTGCTTCGGCGCGGCCCATGTTGAGGCCCAGGTAGCAGGCGTTCTTCAGGTCCATCACGTCGTGCGGATTGGTCAGGATGGCGCCCTTGAGTTCCGCCGCGGCGCCAGCGAACTCCGACAGCACCAGCACACCGCGGCCCTTGCTCAGGCCTTGCGTGGCGATGTACTCCTTCGCCACCAGGTTCAGGCCG
>NZ_DASWYS010000245.1:0-7835 GCF_036404855.1 Roseateles sp. | reverse complement strand
CGGCCGCGGCGGGCACCGGCGGGGCCACGTTGAGCCCGTAGCCGGCACCGACGAACTGGTTGAAGGCCTGGTTGTCGGTCTTCACGTCGTAGCGGCGCGCCAGCTCGCGCCAGCGTTGCTTCAACTCGGCGACGCTCTTGGCGTCGGCCTTCCACTGGCCCTGGCGCGCGGCCTCCAGCATGCGTTCGATGCTCTGCGCCAGCGCGTGCGGGTTCTGGCCCTCGAACCAACGCTTCAGCCCCAGGTTGTGCTTGTCGCGCACGTAGACGTCCATGAACTCCTGCCACTGGTCGTCGCGCACGATCTCGCGGGCGACCGACTGCCAACCAGCGAAGTTGTTGATCCCGTCCAGCACCTGCAGCGTGCCCGAGTAACCCTCCTTCATGAGCCCGGCGACGTAGCCGGGGTGGAAGTTGCGCGTCGCCAGTTCCTTGGCGAGGAAGGACGCCGCGCTCTCGACCTTGCCGCCACCCGGGCCGCGCAGGTTGGACACGTACAGCTCCGGCGCCTTGCCGTCCAGGTGTCGCACGGCCAGTCCGATGCCACCCAAGTACTGGAAGGGATCGTCCGTCGTCAGCATGCCGTAGAGGTTGGAGCTGCGCGCAAGCACCGCCCCCTCGGTGCCCCGCAGGTGCTCGGCATAGAGGTTGAGCTGGCCGCCCTTTCCACCGCCCGCCACGCCCCGCGCGCCCCACTCGGCCTCGTCGGGACCATAGGCGAACTGCATGCGCGACAGGTACAGCTCGGCGAGCTTGCGGTCGCCCTCGGCCTGGCTCTTCCAGGTATCGGTGGCCAGCGCGGCGTCGTCCAGCCCCGTGCCATAGCGGCCGGACTCCGACGAGAAGATGCGCGTCTGCCCGGCGCGCTCGGCGGCGGCTGCGTCCACGCCGCGGGCGCGCAGCTGCTGCGCGATGCGCTGCGCGTTGGCGGCCACCGGGTTGTCGCGCTCGCCCTTGGCCTCGGCGGCCAGCCGGACGGCCTTGGCGAGCTGGCGCATCACGTTGGGGAAATGGTCGCGGTACAGGCCGGTGGCCGACAGCACGATGTCCACGCGCGGACGGCCCAGTTGGGCGCGCGGGATCAGCTTCACGTCGCTGACGCGGCCGCCGCTGTCCCACACCGGCTCCACGCCCATCGCCCACAGCGCCTGCGCCTCGAGCAGGCCGAAGTGGCGCATGGTCTCCACCGACCAAAGCGTGAACGTCAGCTTCTGCGGGAACTTGCCGCCGTTCTTGTCGCGGTGCACCTGGATCAGCTGGTCCATGGCCTCCTTGCCGGCCTCCCAGGCGGCCTTGGTGGGCACGCGCGATGGATCGAAGCCGTAGAGGTTGCGGCCGGTGGGCAGCGTGTCGGGGTTCTTGATGGGGTCGCCGCCGTAGCTGGTGGGGATATAGCGCCCGGCCAGCGCGTTCAGCAGGCCCTGCGTCTCGCTCTGCCCGCCCAGGCTGTCGTACCACTGGCGCGCCAGCGCGACCTTGGCGCGCGCGGCCTCGGGCATCTTGGCGACGGCGGCGTCCTGGCTCTTGTCGCCCTGCAGCAGCGCCTGCAGCTTGCGGAACGGGCTGGATTCGGCGAGCCGGGACCAGTCGCCCACCAGCATCTCGTCGGCCTCCTCGCCGGGGCCGGCCATGCCCTCCCAGAACTCCTTGCCCAGCATCATCAGCACGGTCGCCACGCGCAGCCGCTCCTCCGGCCCCTGGCCGAAGGTGTGCAAGCCCTGCGGCTGCACGCTGCGGGCGATCTCGTGGAGGTGGTCGTGCGCCGCGGTCACGAAGGCGGGGAACTCGGCCGCGATGCGCGTGTCGCTCCAGCCCATGTCGGCGGCGATGCGCTCCTTCTTCACCCTGGCGAGGAAGTCGGCCTTGATCTTCTCCTTGACGCCGCCCTCCTCCTGCGCGAGCCAGTGGTGCAGCAGGTCGTGGATCTCGGTCAGTGCCGCATGCAGGCCGGCCGGCGCGAACGCCGGTGTCTGGTGGCTGATGATGGTGGCGCGTCCGCGGCGGCGCGCCTGCGTCGACTCGCCGACGTTGTCGACGATGTAGGGATAGACGACCGGCACGTCGCCGACGGCCAGCATTGGGAAGTCGTGGCTGGCGGACAGGCCACGCTCCTTGCCTGGCAACCACTCCTGGCTGCCGTGGGTGCCGAAGTGCACCAGCGCATCGGCGGCGAACGTCTGGCGCGCCCACAGGTAGGTCGCCAGGTAGTAGTGCGACGGCGCGGCGCTGGTGGAGTGGTACAGCGCCTTCTCCTTGTCACCGCCCCGCTCGCCGCGGGTGGGCTGAGGCAGCAGCGAGACATTGCCGAGCTGCAACCGGGGGATCACGAAAAAGCGCTCCCCACCCTGACTCAGCACCATCGACGATTTCTCCGGTTCTCCCCAGGCATCGCGCAGTTGCTGTTGCACGGAGGCGGGCAGGCTTGCGAGCCAGCGCTTGTAGTCGGACAGCGGCAACCGACCCGCCAGGCCCTCGCGCACGAGGTCGCGAAGGACCTCCTGGTTCTGTGGCGGCTCGTAGGCGGGCTTGAGCAAGCGCTGCAGCAGCAGCGTCAATGGCTTCTCATCCTGAACCTCCGTGCGGTAGCCTGCCGCCTGCAGCGCCGCCAGCGTGCTCACGAAGCTGCGCGTCAGGTTCATGAAAGAGGCGCTGAGGTTCTTCTCGCCGGCGGGGTAGTTCCAGAAGAACATGGCCACGCGACGGTCGGCGGCGGCCTTGCGCTGCAGTTTCGCGAGGTTCAGCGCCTTGCCGGCGACGGCGGCGCTTTGCGCGGCGATGGGCTCGAGCTGCTCGTCGCCCTTGCGCGTGGCCGCAGCAATCTGGATGTCGGTGACGCCCGCGTACTCGGCCTGGGCCAGGTAGAACGGCGCATCCATCAGCTGCACCCCCTGCGGGTCGGCAGCCCAGTCGGCCGCGTCGCCGCGACGATAGGCCATGGCCTGGATGACCGGGATTCCCATCGCCTCGAACTCCCGGCGGCGCGCATCCGGAGCCAGTGTGATCTGGGTGTTGATCAGGACGTCGGCCACCGGACGCCCGTCCAGCAAGATCATGCGGCGGATCGAGTCCGCATCCAGCACGGGGCTGTAGAACGGCCAGGCGACGGCGCCACCCTGTTCGACGCGGGCGATCAGGTCGTCCAGGAAAGCGGTCTGCTCCGCCGAGATGCTCTGCTGGTGGAACGCGATCGCGATGACCGGCGGGCGCTTCGCGGGATCTGCGTCCAGCGCGCGCGCCTTGAGGAAAGCGGCCGGCGTGGGCAGCACCACCTCCGGGAGTTGCGGGTGGTAGAGCGCAGCCGGCGGGAAGCGCAGCGGCTCGGGCAGCTTTGCCCAGTCCTGATTGCCGGCAAGGTGGCTCTGCAGTGCTCGCAAGAAGGCCTGGGTGTTGGCGCGGCCACCGTTCACGTAATAGGCGTGCAGCCGCTGCGCGAAGTCCTCGCGCAGATGGCCGCTCTTGACGCTGCCGGTCTGAAGCCAGACATGGGCTTTCGCGGCCAGTGCCGGGAGCGCCGCCCCCAGGCGCTGGCGCACGAAGTCCTCGATGTGCTGGCGCGGCGCATCAATTAGCACCAGGTCAGCGCCTGCCCACAGGGCTGGATCCACGTCGGTGGGCAGCTTCTCGACGAAGCGTGCCTCGATCCGAAGTCCCAGCGGCTCCGCCGCTCGGGCCATGGTGACGAACTTGCCGGGCGCCACCGGACTGGCGGCAATGAACAGCACGGTGGGCCGCTTGGCGTCGGCCAGGGCCGTGCTGCCGCACAACAGTGCGATGCAGGTGAGAAAACAGTGGATCAGGATACGCATCGATCGCTGGCGCCGCAGGGGGCGCGCGGCTGGCTGGCTACTGGACCGGGAGTGCCACCGTGGCAGACCGCGGCGGCGTCGAGATGCTCAGAACTGGTAGCGCACGCTGGCGCTGACGTTGCGTCCGGGCTGCGTGTAGGCATCCAGTCCCACGGCGGTCGGCGCGACGCCGCGGGTGTCCGACCACAACCAGTACTTCACGTCTCCGATGTTGCTGATGCCCGCGTTCAGGCTCCACTGCTTGCCGAGGTCGACCCAGGCCGACAGGTCGCCCACCAGGAAGCCCCGCGGCGTGTAGTTGGCGTTCGGCGCGGGATTGCGGCGCTGGCTGCGCATGCCCGTCAGCGTCAGCTCGGCACCCCAGACGCCTTGCTGCTCGTAGCGCAGGCCCAGCACCCCCTTGTCGGGATCGATGGTGTCCAGTGGCGTCTTGGCGCCATCCGCAGCCTCGCTGTCGCCCCTGGTATGGGCGTAGCTCGCACTGACCGTCCAGTTCGGCAAGAAGGTCCACGCGCCGCTGAGTTCGTAGCCGCTGATGCTGGCCTTGTTCAGGTTGACCGACTGGTACGTGATCGTGTTGGACGGCATGCCGGGCTCCAACGGCACTGTGGTCGTCGCGCTGACGTTGGTGTTGGACGCGATGAAGTCCTTGTAGCGCCCCTTGAACAGCGCAACGCTGTACCGCAGCGTCTCACTGCGGCCACGCAGGCCGAGCTCGAACGAGTCGCTCGTCTCCGGCTTGAGGTTGGCGTTGCCGATGGAGCGATATGGCGTGGACGCCGTCAGGTTGGTCACGCCCCCGTTGACCTGCGAGGGCGTCGGCGCACGGAATCCATGCGAGTACTGCCCGAACACGCGCAGCAGCGGCGTGTACGTCCACACGATGCCCAGCTTGGGCGACAGCGCCTGATCGCTCAGGGTCGCGGGGTCGACCTTGTTGTTGATGGTATACAGCGGATCGCCGCGACGCGGATCCAGCTTGAAGCTGTCCAGGCGCAGGCCCGGCGTCACGCTGAAGCTGCCCAGGGTGACTTCGTCCTGGATGAAGGCACCGAGCAGCCGGTAGTCCGTGTCGGGGAAGCTCTTGTTCACGACGAAGGCACTCGAGCCGGTCGTGATCAGGGCGCCGTTCAAGTAGTTGGCGCCATCCTTCAGCGAAGTGACCCGCGCTTCGGAGGCGTCCGCCCCGTAGACGATGCGCTGGTTGGACAGGTAGGTCTCCATCTGCACCGAGCCGCCGACCAGGCGCTCGGCATAGTAGGCATCCCGAGAGCGGGTGTTCCAGGCGGTCGTGTTGGTACGGGCCTCGTAGCCGTATTGCCTGTTCTTGGCGTCTTGCCAGTAGACGTTGGCCAGGACGCGTTGGAACAACGGATTGCGCGCGTCGACGAACTCGTAGTCCACCTTGGCCATCGACCGCGTGATGTGCTCGGACGCGTCCACGCGTGTCGTCGTCAGGTAGGACGGGTCGTTGAACAGCGTGTAGACGTCGGTGACGACATCGCGTTCCATGCGCTCCAAGGACAGCCGGAACTGCTGCCGGCTGTCGAGCTTGTAGATCAGCTTGCCCAGCACGTAGTCCGACGAAATGTCCTGCGGGTTGCCCACCGTGCGGGTGCGGTCCTTGGACTCGTTGTCGCCGCGGGTGTCGGCCTCGTGGCCTCGACGCATGCTGGCCAGCAGCAGGCCCTCGAACTGCTCGCCGCGGAAGGCGTAGCTCGGCACGACGGTCTTGGCGTTGTCGACTGAGGAGTAGCCCAGCTTCAGCGCCGCCTGCGAAGTCTTGCCCTTGGGCACCAGATCCACGGGGTCCTTGGTCGCGAAACTCACGGCGCCCGCCAGTCCGTCGCTGCCATACGACGTCGACGCCGCTCCGCGCAGGATCTCCACGCGCTTGAAGGCCTCGACGTCGATGTAGTCGGCGCGTCCGGTCACGACGGGGCCGCTCGCGTAGATCGCTGGCAGGCGAACACCGTCGGTCTGCAGCAGCACTTGGTTGCCCTCCAGGCCACGGATGTTGATGCCCTCGTTGCCACCGCGGCCGTTGCCGTAGAACGCCGCCGAGCTGCGATTGGGCTGGGAACGAACGGACACGCCCACTTCATGGCGCAGCATGTCTTTGACGTCGCCCGCCTGCTTGCGTTCGATGTCGGCAGCGGTCAACGTCGTGACGGTCGCCGCCACCTCGTCCTCGGAGGTCTCGATGCGCGTGGCCGAGACGACCATCAGGGGCATCACGGGGAGCGGGCCGCGGGCCTGGGCCTGGGCCTGGGCCTGGGCCTGGGCCTGGCCTTGGGTCGGGGGCGCGGTCTGCGCGGCGGCCGAGGTGGCCAGCGCCGTGATGGCGAGGGCCAGCGGATGAAGAGCCGTCAGGTGGACGGGGCAGACAGCGGTGATGAGGCGGGCCATGGAGGGCTCCTGTGGGTCGCTGGTGCGCAGCTCCCGGTGCCACAAGCAGGTCTGGCCGGCGGCCATCGACAGGACAAGGCATGTGACTGGCAGTGGTTGCCGCCCCTCTTCCCAACGATGACCGCGCGGCGAGGCCGGCTCGAGGCCGCGACGGTGCTGCGACACAGAGCGGACTTCGTGTTGTTCTCTGCAGGACCGACATAACCGGTCCGTGCGCGGGTTTGCTGTCACGCAGCGTGGGCCTCCCGCAGCGCGACCCCAAAAGTGTAAATGCAAATCGTTCTCATTTGTAATCAATTTTCTGCTTGACCCATGTCCCCCTGGAAGCCGCCAGGCAGGATGGCCGAGCCTGAACATATGACGGGCCGACCTGCCTTCAGCCTGGCGCACCCGGCAGGGCCAGGCGTCGCCAGGCATCAATCCCCAACGCCGTTGGAAGCGTCGAAGGAGAGGAAAGACTGGGGAGAGACGAGAGGCACCGCCGGTGCCGGCACGAAGAAACCGGCGCCCAGGCCGCCCTGCCCTGCCCGGTCACGCGGGGTCCGCGCTTCGGAGGTGTCCGGTACGCCGTCAGTCAGCGCTCCCGGCGCCGCTGGGCCGCACCGACGGGCGCTTCAGCTGCCCAGCTTCTCGAGGGTGACCTCAAAGCGGGCACCGCCCGCCGCGAGGTTCTGCGCGCGCAGCGTGCCGCCATGCTGCTCCACGATGCCATAGCTGATGGACAGCCCGAGGCCGGTGCCCTTGCCGACGGCCTTTGTCGTGAAGAAGGGTTCGAAGATGCGGGACAGGTCGTCCTGCGAGATACCAGGTCCGTTGTCTTCGACGCGCAGGTGGACCTGCGTACCGGATTCCTCGATCTCGATGCGCAACTCGGGGCTGCGTGATGACTGCTCGGCCATCGCGTCGAGCGCGTTCTGGAGCAGGTTCATGACCACCTGCTGCAACTGTCCCGCGTTGCCCTTCACCAGCCGCGGCGCGCCCGGCTGCCAGTGCAGCTTCAGATCGCGCGGCGTGCCCTTGCTCACCCACAGCACCGCACGGTCGACGACCTGGTTGAGATCGACTTCCTGCCGGGTCTCCGGGTCGACGGCCGAAAAGCGCTTCAGCCCGTTGACGATGTCGGCGGTGCGCTGCGCGCCTTCGAGGGTGCCCTCCAGCAGCGACGGCAGGTCGTCCAGGATGTGCGTCACCCGCAGTTTGGTCCGCATCGCCTGCAGTTCGGCCGGCGTGCGGCCCTCATGCACGGCGCCCAGGTAGTCGCGCAGGCGCTCGCTGTAGCGAGTCAGCGCGTGCACATTGCCCAGCACGAAACTGATGGGATTGTTCAGCTCATGCGCCACGCCGGCCACCAACCGACCCAGCGAAGCCATCTTCTCGGAATGCAGCAGCTGCTGCTGCGTGCGCTTGAGCGCCTCGTGCGCCGTGCGCAGCTCCTGGTAGGCGCGGCGGATCTCGGCTGTGGGACGGGCCACCAGCACGGTACCCACACGCCGTTGCGATGCGGCGAAGCGCGGCGTGCAGTTGGCATCCACCGGCACGTTCTCTCCGGCGGCGCCGCGCAGGTTCAGCTCGACGGACTCGCCACGCCGCGTGGGGCTGCGGTTGGCCATCACGGCCCGGG
>NZ_DASWYS010000244.1:0-8888 GCF_036404855.1 Roseateles sp. | reverse complement strand
CTGGAGGCCATGGCCTGCGGCACGCCCGTGCTCACCAGCGACCGGGGCAGTTGCCCCGAAGCGGCGGCTGGCCACGCGATCATCGCCAACCCGGAAGACGTCGCCGCGCTGGCGGCCGGCATCGAGGCCGCCGTGGCGATGCCGCAGGAACGGCGTGCGGCGGCGCTGGCGTATGCACGCACCCAGACCTGGGAAGCAACCGCGCGCGGCACGCTGGCCGTCTGGCGCGACGTGCTGGCCGAGGTCTAGCCCAGCGCCGCCAGCACCTGCGCCTCCACCTCCGCGGCGCTGATGTCCGACAGCTGCGCAGCCTGCATCAGGTGCACATGCTCGGGGTCATGTTCCAGTGGCGGGCGCGGTCCCAGCACCACGATGGCCGGCCGGCAGACGGCGGCAGCGAACTGAACGGCGCCGGTGTCGTTGCCGACGCAGGTCTGCGCGAGCGACACGGCCGCCACGCTGTCGGCGACACCGGCATCGGTCATGGCCATCACCCGCACGCGTTGCGCCGGCTCGACGCGCGCGAGGATGGCCTGGGCCAGTGGACCTTCGGCCGGCCCGCCCAACAACAGCACACCATGCCCTCGCGCAGCCAGCCGTCCGGCCAGCTCGACGAAATTGTCCTCACCCCATTGCTTGTAGGGCTCGGACGCCCCAATCGCCAGCGCGTGGAAGGGCCGCGGCAGCACGGCCAGGCGCTCGCGCATGCGCGCCAGCGCATCGGGCCGCACACTGATGCGCGGCACGATGGGCGCGCTGCAGAAGCCCTGCGCGATGGAAAAGCTGCTCGCATCCTTGTAGCCGGCCACGGCCGGGCCGCGGTAGCGCTGGATCCACGGCGACTTCGTCAGCAGCAGGCGCTGCAGCCAGGTGTCCCCAAAGCCGAGGATGGTGCGGATGCCGGCGCGCCAGCAGACAACGATGGCACGTCCCGGATGGTCGGAGAACAACACCATGCGGTCGAACCGCTTGGGTGCCAACTCGGCGCCGAAGCGCAGCAGCCCGTCCAACCCGCTGTGGCGGCCACGGCGGCGCTCGCTGCGGCGCGGGCGGCGGTCGAAATCGATGACCTCGCGCAGCCAGGGTTCGTGGCCGATGATTTCGCGCGCCATGGTTGTGGGCGGTGCGATGAGGCTGATCTGGCCGCCCTGGCTTTGCTCGGCCACGCAGCGGAAGTACTGCGCGTGCCAGACCAGGTCGCCCATGCCGTTGAGCTGCATTTGCACGGCCGTCAGGGGCCGGGTGTCTGCCGCCCCGCGGCTCACCGGGGTGGCGGATGGAGGATTCATGCGGAAGTCGGGTTGCGGTCTGCGGCAAGGGCACCGGCGAGCAGCGCATCGTAGCGTTCGCGCATGCGCGCCTGCCCATGCTCGGCCAGCGCCCGCTCGCGGGCGGCGGCGCCCAGCCGCCCAGCCAGCACTGGGTCGCGCAGCAGCCGGGCGATTGCCCCGGCGAGCGCAGGCGCATCGCCCTCACGCACCAGCAAGCCGGTGTGTTCGTGCTCGATGACACCGCGCACGCCGATGACGTCGGATGCAATGCAGGCGCAGCCTGCCGCCATGGCCTCGACCAGCGCAAGCGGCATGCCCTCGAAATGCGTGGCGAGCACGTAGATACGCTGCGAGCGCAACAGCGCCGGCACATCGCCGTGATGCCCCAGGAAAATGATCTCGTCGCCCAGCCCCGCCCGCTCGACGCGCGCCCGCATGCGCGCCATCAGCGGCCCGGTGCCGGCCAGCTGCAAGCGAGGCCTGAGCCCCTGCGCGGCAAGCAGCGCCATGGCATCGATCAATGTCGCGTGGTCCTTCTGGCGGGCGAACCGGGCGGTCATGACCAGCCCGGCTTCGCGCTCGCCTACCGGCTCCGCAAAGCGCGTCAGGTCGATGCCATTGGGGATGGCGACCGTCTTGTCCGCCGGCAGCCCCTGGTCCAGCAGGCTCTGCCGCACGCCTTCACTGACACCCACCAGCGCCGCGCTCTGCCGGGCCAGGCGTCGGCTCTGCCAGAGGCTCCACGGCGAATAGCGCTCTCGCGAGTTGTGCTCGACTTGGATCAGCACCGGTACGCGCGCGCGCAAGCCGGCCTGGCGACCGATCAGGTGCTCCGGGAAACCATGGGCTAGCACGGCCACCGGCGCGATCTCGCGCAGGCGGCCCTCCAGTTCCCCCACGGTCCAGCCATGCACCCAGTGCGCCGCCACCAGTTGCACGTCCAGGCCCCTCGCGCGCAGTGCCTCAACGCGCGCCATCGACGTGTGCCGCTTGCGCCGCAGGATCAACACCGGCTCGAAAGGGCCTTCGTGCAGGGCGGCGAGGCAGAGATCGACGGCCACCTGGGTCGCGCCGGAAAAACCACCGGTGACGAAGTGAACGACCTTGGGGCGCGCTCGGAGCGGGTTGTAGGTCGGCATGGGCGCGCAGTGTAATGAGCATCCCCCGAGCTGCGGCCGGCCGCAGCCTGCCCGGGAGACAATCGCGCCCCATGTCTTCCGACGCGACATCTTCCATCGCCCGCCGCCTGGGCCAGTACGTCTACCCCTACCGCTGGGGCGCGTTGCTGACCATCGTGGCCTACCTCGGCGTGGCCGGCACCGAGGTGATGCTGCCCAAGCTGATCGGCTACGCATTCGGCGAAGGTTTCGCCGAAGACGCTTTCCCGCTGTGGATGGTGCCAGCGGTGCTGATCGGGCTGTACGTGGTGCGCGGCGTCTGCAACTTCGCCGGGCAGTACCTTTTCAACTGGACCGTCACGCGCAGCGTGCTGGACTTCCGCACCGCGCTGGTCGACTCGCTGCTGCGCCTGGACGCCCCGATCTACACGCGCATGCAGCCCGGCACGGCGGTCACCAAGGTCGTCAACGACCCGCAGCAGATCCTGCAGCTGACCGGCGACGTGGGCATGGCCCTGCTGCGTGACGGCCTGCCGGCTATCGGCCTGGTGGCCTACCTCTTCTCGCTGAACTGGCAACTCACGGCAGCGGCGCTCGTCGTCACGCCGCTGATGGCGCTGGTGATGAAGAAGGTCAACCAACGCATGCGACTGATGTCCACGCGCTCCTATGACTCGCAGCTGGTGCTGGTCAACAAGGTCGACGACATCACGCGCGCCTGGCGCGTGGTGCGCCAGTTCGGCGCGGCGGACTACGAGCGCCGGCGCTTCATCGACGCGGCGCAGGAAGTCCGGCGCTACAACCTCAAGGCCGCCGCCGCCGGCGCGATGGCGCAACCGGCGTCGCAGTTAGTGGCCAGCGTGGGCCTGTCGCTGATCATCTGCATGGCACTGTGGCAGGCGCGCGCCGCTGGCACGGGCGTCCAGGCGTTTGCCGAGTTCGTTGCTGCCCTGCTGCTGCTGATCTCCAAGCTGCGCCACCTGTCTGACCTGTCCGCCCCGCTGACCCGCGCAGGCGTCATTGCCAGGAGCTGTCTGGAACTGCTGGACGCCCCCAAAGAGGCAGACGCCGGCACGCAGGAGCTACCCGGCCCGGCCCGCGGCGACATCGTGCTGGACGAGGTGCGCCTGACCTACCCGGGCGCCAGCCAGCCGGCGCTGGACGGTCTCAGCCTGCGCTTCGGCGCCGGCAGGACGACGGCGCTGGTGGGCGCGTCGGGCGCAGGCAAGAGCACCATCATCCATTTGTTGCTCGGTTTCGGCCGCCCCGACGCGGGACACATCCTGCTGGACGGCCAAGACATCGACACGTTGACGCGGCTGAGCCTGCGCCGCCAGTTCGCCGTCGTGTCGCAGGACATCGTGCTGTTCGACGACTCCGTCGCCGCCAACATCGCCTACGCGCAGCCGCGCGACGCCGCCAAGCTGGAGGCCGCGCTGCGGGCCGCCCACCTGTGGGACTTCGTGCAGACGCTTCCCGAAGGGGTGGAGACGGCCGTGGGCGCCAACGGCAGCAAGCTGTCCGGCGGCCAGCGCCAGCGCCTGGCCATTGCCCGGGCGCTGTACAAGGACGCGCCGATCTGGATCTTCGACGAGGCCACGTCGGCGCTGGACACCGAGAGCGAGCGCGCCGTGCAGCAGGCCCTGGCCGCTTGGTCGGGCCGCAAGACGCTGATCGTCATCGCCCATCGCCTGTCCACCATCCGCGATGCGGACGCCATCCACGTGCTGGGGGCCGGCAAGCTCGTCGAGACGGGCACGCATGCCGAGCTCGTCGCGCGCAACGGTGCCTATGCGGCGATGGTGCGCGCCCAGGCCGGCGAGACCTGACGATGAAACGGCGGGCGCTGCTGCCGTGGGCGGGCCTCATCGCGCAGCCCGCGCAACCCGTGCAACCCGCGCTCGCCCAGGCCGACACGGTGGACGCCGATACGTCAACCCGCGCAGAACTGGAGTCGCTGCCGGGCATGGGCCCGACGCTGGTGCAGCGCCTGCTGGCCGCCCAGCCGTTCAGCGATTGAGCCGACCTGATGCGCCGGGTGCCCCGCATCAAGGCTGCCACGGTGCGCCGGCTGTCGGCCGCGGGCCTGCGCGTGGCGGGCGAGCCGTCCTCAGACGCTGGCCGCGAACCCGGCTGAGCGGCTGCGCCGCAGGGTGACCGGGTCCATCTGCGGCGCCCGCGCCGGCCAGCCGAAGAAGCGCTGGACCTCGGCCCGCTTGGCCAGCGTGTCACTCATGCCGAGGTTGATGAGTTCGTTGATGAAGCTCGGCTCGAACAGCAGATAGCTGACCAGCGCCGAGCCGCTCATGGCCTTGCCTTTGCCGGACACGCCGAAAGCCCGCAGCATCGCGCGCACTGAATGAGGCAGGCTCGCCTGGTGCTCGCTGGCCAGGTCGTCCAGGCGCCGGCTCGGAGCAATGACCAGCAGCTCGATGGGCCGCAGCGCCGTCGCGGCGCGCGCCTCCCTCGGCAGCAGGGCCAGCGTGCGGTTGATGCGACGCAAGCGCTCGACGTCCACGGCCAGTGCGTCCAAGAAGATGTTGGACAGCGCATGGCCGGCAATCTGGGCCATGCTGGGATGGCCATCCATGGCGCCCAGACGGCGGCCTTCCGGCTCCTTCATGCGACCCGCACCGATGACGAGCACGCGCTCGGCGCCGAGGTGCACGGCGGGCGAGATGGGCGCGCTCTGGCGCATGGAACCGTCGCCGAACCACTCGGGTACCCCCTCCAGCTCCAGCGGCTCGGCCGGAAAGATGAACGGGATTGCCGACGAGGCCATCAGGTGTGCCAGCGTCAGCCGCGCCTGCACGGCCATGCGCTGCTCGCGCAGCCAGGGCACGACGTGATGGTGGGTCTGGAAGAACGTGACGTGCTGGCCCGACGTGTAGCTCGAGCCGGTCAGGGCCAGTGCGTGCAGGTGCTTGCCCTCGAGCATGGTCTCGACACGGCCCATGTCCAGATACCGGCCCAGCAGGTCGCGCAGCGGCGCGTTGTCGAGCAGGCTCTTCGGGTGGGTGCGGCGCCAGCGCGCGATCGCCCAGCCCAGGCTCAGCATGCTGAGCCAGCGCGCGCCGCTCTTCACGGCCTCGAAGGCATCGGCGCGGTAGATGCTCTCGACGTGCAGGCCCTGCCAGAGGTGCAGCAGACCGTCGACAGCACCGTCGAAGTCGTCGGCATGGCAAGCCAGCGCGGCAGCGTTGATGGCACCGGCCGAGGTGCCGCTGATGATGGGGAACGGGCTGCTTTGCGTGGCGCCAGCATCGCGGCGCAGCTGCGCGATGGCGGCCAGCACACCTACCTGGTAGGACGCGCGCGCACCACCGCCGGTCAGGATCAACCCCGTGACCGGCGACGGACGGACAAGCCCCTGCAACTGCGAAGAGGGCGGGGGCGGCGCGGCATGCAGCATCGGCGAAATCATCGCCGATGCCGGGCCTCAGCCAGCCTCGTAAATGACCTCGGCCGCCGTGCCCAATTTGGCGAGTGCCTCGTCGGCGGGCCAGAAACGGCTGGCCTCGCCCAGCTCCACCAGCCAGCGCGCGCCGACCTGGTCGCCCTCAGGCTCGGCCCTGACCGAGACGCGCACCGGCAGGCCGAGCTTGCGGGTACCACCCTCCTCCGTCTCCACGTCGCGCGGTGGAAAGCGCTCAACCAGATCCTTGATCAGTCCGGCTGTTCCGGCATTGCCCAGCAGCAGGTGACGGCCAAACTTCGCCCGGGACGCCGGCAGGCTCCAGACCGCCTGCACGTTCATACGCAGGCCGCCTGAGAAGCGATCGTTCTGCACCTTGCCCTGGGCGATGATGAGTTCGTCCTCAGCCAGCAGCTCCTTGTTGGCGTTCAGCAACTCCTCGTTGGCCACAGCCTCGATGGCGTCGCTCTTGTCGTCGATCTTGAAGATGGCGACGCGTCCCCGCTGGCCGTTGATGACGCGCATGCCGCTGACGATGCCGGCCACCAGCGTGGGCTCGCGACTGTCCTGCAGGTCGGCAATCTGGCGCTTGACGATGCGGCGGACCTCGGTGCCGCTCTGGTCGAACAGGTGCCCCGACAGGTAGAAGCCGATGGCCGTCTTCTCCAGCGACAGTCGCTGCTTGATGCTCCATGGCTCCTCGTGGACCAGCTCGGGCTCGGCGGTGGACGAGGCATGCGAGTCGCCGAAATCGAACAGCCCGCCCTGGTCGGCATTGGCCTCGGTCGTCTCGGCGTGCGTGTAGCCGCGCGCCACGCTGGCCAGCAGCTTGGAGCGCTCGGGGTTGATGGCATCGAAGGCCCCCGCCTTGATGAGAGCCTCCACCACCCGCTTGTTGACGGCCTTGCGGTCCACGCGCAGGCAGAAGTCGTAGAAGCTCAGAAACGGCCCGCCAGCCTCACGCGCCGCAATGATGGCCTCGATGGCGCCCCGGCCCGTGCCCTTGATGGCGCCCAGTCCGTAGTTCACCAACCGACTGGACAGCGGCTCGAAGCGGTACATGCCCTTGTTCACGCAGGGCGGCTGGAACTCGATGCCGAAGATCTTGGCGTCGTTGAGCAACACCTTGAGCTTGTCGGTGTCGTCCATTTCAATGGTCATGTTCGCGGCGTAGAACTCGGCCGTGTAGTGCGTCTTCAGCCAGGCCGTGTGATACGACAGCAAGGCGTAGGCAGCGGCGTGCGACTTGTTGAAGCCATAGCCCGCGAACTTTTCCATCAGGTCGAAGACCTCGTCGGCCTTGGCCTGGTCGATGCCCTTCTCCGCGGCCCCCTTGCGGAAGATCTCGCGGTGCATGGCCATCTCCTCGGCCTTCTTCTTGCCCATGGCGCGACGCAGCATGTCGGCCCCGCCCAGGCTGTAGCCGCCCAGCACCTGAGCCGCCTGCATGACCTGCTCCTGGTAGACGAAGACGCCGTAGGTCTCCTCCAGCACCTGGCCCAGCAGCGGATGCGGATACTCGATGGCCTCCTTGCCGTGCTTGCGGGCCACGAACGACGGAATCAGGTCCATGGGTCCCGGCCGGTACAGCGACACCAGCGCGATCAGGTCCTCGAAGCGCGAGGGCTTGGCATCCTTCAGCAGGCGCTGCATGCCGGGGGATTCGAACTGGAACACGCTCTCCGAGTAGCCCTTGCCGAAGAGGTCAAACACCTTCTTGTCGACCAGCGGCACGTTGGCCCAGTCGAAGCCCTTGCGGTCGGGATGACGGGCGACGATGAAGTCCTTGGCCAGCTCCAGGATGGTCAACGTCGCCAGGCCCAGGAAGTCGAACTTCACGAGGCCGATGGCCTCCACGTCGTCCTTGTCGTACTGGCTGACGGCGCTGGTGGAACCCGGCTGCTGGTATTGGGGGCAGAAGTCGGTGATCTTGCCGGGCGCGATCAGCACGCCGCCGGCGTGCATGCCGATGGAGCGCACCGTGCCCTCCACGCGCGCCGCCATCTCCAGCAGTCCGGCCACCTCTTCGTCGGCCTTCTCGCGCTCCTCGATCTCGGGCGACTCGTGGCGGGCATAGACCATCTTGGCCTTGTCCGGGTCGAAGTTGGGCGGTAGCTTGGCCAGGGTGACCGTCTTGCCCGGCGGCGCGGGCACCAGCTTGGCGATGGAGTCCACATGGCCGAATCCCATGCCCAGCACGCGGCCGATGTCGCGCAGCGCGCCCTTGGCGGCCATGGTGCCGAAGGTCGCGATCTGGCTGACCGCGGGCAGGCCGTACTTGTCCTTGACGTAATCGATGACGCGTTCGCGGTTGCCCTGGCAGAAGTCGATGTCGAAGTCGGGCATCGAGACCCGCTCGGGGTTCAGGAAGCGCTCGAACAGCAGGTTGTACTTGAGCGGGTCCAGGTCCGTGATGAGCAGCGCATAGGCGACCAGCGAGCCCGCGCCCGATCCCCGGCCCGGCCCCACCGGGCAGCCGTTGGCCTTGGCCCAGCGGATGAAGTCCGACACGATGAGGAAGTAGCCCGGGAAGCCCATCTTGATGATGGTGTCGAGCTCGAAATCCAGCCGCGCCACGTAGCGAGGGCGCTCCTTCTCGCGTTCTGCCTCATTGGGAAACAGGTGCTCCAGCCGCCCGACCAGCCCCTCATGGCTCAGCTCGCGGAAGTAGCGGTCCATCGGCATGGGCGTGCCGTCGTCCAGCAGCGGCGTCGGGAAATTGGGCAGTTGCGGCTTGCCCAGAACCAGGGTCAGCGAACAGCGGCGCGCGATTTCAGTGGTGTTCTGGATGGCGCTGGGCACGTCCTTGAACAGCTCGCGCATCTGGGCCTGGGTCTTGAAGTACTGGCTCGGCAGGAAGCGCTTGATGCGCTTGGGGTTGGCCAGCGTCTCGCCCTCGGCCACGCAGACGCGGGCCTCGTGGGCCTCGAAATCGTCCTCGCCGAGAAACTGGATCGGGTGCGTGGCGACAACCGGCAGGCCCAGCTCGGCCGCCAGCGGCACGCTGGCCTGCACCAGCGCCTCCTGGCCCGGCAGGCCGGCGCGCTGCAGCTCGATGTAGAAACGGTCGGGGAAAAGGGCCGA
>NZ_DASWYS010000243.1:0-38728 GCF_036404855.1 Roseateles sp. | reverse complement strand
GTCCGCGGCGAATCGGCCGGGCGGCCAACGCACAATGAGGGGCATGCAAGAGACTCTCCTCCCCCTGCTCGCCGCGATCGCCGGCTACTTGATCGGCTCCCTGTCCTTCGCCGTCCTCGTCAGCCGCGCGATGGGGCTGTCGGACCCGCGCAGCTACGGCTCCGGCAACCCCGGCGCCACGAACGTGCTGCGCTCGGGCAACAAGGCCGCGGCCATCCTGACGCTGGTGTTCGATGCGCTGAAGGGCTACCTCCCGGTGCTGGCCGTGCTGATCTGGGGCCCGCGCTTCGGACTGGAAGAAGGCACGGCCGCGATGGTGGGCCTGGCGGCTTTCCTCGGCCACTTGTGGCCGGTGTTCTTCCGCTTCCAGGGCGGCAAGGGCGTGGCCACGGCAGCCGGCGTCATCTTCGCGCTCAACCCCCTGCTAGGGGTTGCGACGCTGGCGACCTGGGCGATCATCGCCTGGTTCAGCCGCTACTCGTCGCTGGCGGCCATCGTGTCGGCCGCCTTCGCGCCGATGTATCAGTTGCTCATTTGGGAAGCCGGCCCTACCGCGCTGGCCCTCATCATCATGGGCCTGCTGCTGGTGTGGCGCCACCAGGCCAACATCAAGAAGCTGCTGGCCGGCACCGAAAGCCGGCTGGGCCAGAAAGCCGCAGCCCCCCCCGTCAAATCCATCAAGACCCGGAAGAAAGCATGACCGCCTCCAACCCCGTTGAACGCTTCGATATCGGCGCCCGCCTGTCGGAGATGGCCGTCTACAACGGCGTGGCCTATCTCGCTGGCCAGGTGCCCGAGGACGCGGGCGCCGACATCACCGGCCAGACCGCCCAGGTGTTGGCCGCCATCGACAAGCTGCTGGCGCGCGCCGGCACCGACAAGAGCCGCATCTTGATGGCGCAGATCTTCCTGGCCGACCGTGCGGACTTCCCCGGCATGAACGCTGCCTGGGACGCCTGGGTGTCCACCGGCCACACACCGCCTCGCGCCACCGTCATTGCCGGCCTGGCACGGCCGGAGTGGAGGGTGGAGATCGTCGTCACCGCAGCGGTCTGAAGATTCTGCGGGGCTGAATGCCCTTGCATTGATCATTGACAAGCCGCCACGCCGGGGGCGGCGCTAGCCTGCCGGTTCTTCCAACGAGGGAACCGTCCACGTGTCGATCGAGTTGTTCCGCCAGGGGCGGCATGTCTGCGTCATGTTCTGCCGCCTGGGCGAGGAGGGGGGCGAGGCCGTTCAGGCCAACCAGTTCCTGCTGGTGAACGGTGACACGGGGGCGATCCTCGACCCTGGCGGCAACATTGCCTACAACGAGCTCTACCTCGGCATGTCGGCGTTCTTCGCGCCGCACAAGCTGGCCGCCATCCTGGCCTCGCATGCTGACCCGGACATCATCGCGTCGCTGGACCGGTGGATGACGGCGACCGAGGCACCGGTCTATATCTCTCGCATCTGGGAGCGGTTCGCACCCCACTTCTGCAAGCCCGGCAAGACGACGGGTCGCATCATCGGCCTGCCCGATGAGGGCCAGCGACTGCAGCTGGGCACCGGCACGGACCGCTTCGAGCTGTGGGCACTGCCTGCGCATTTCCTGCACGCCGAGGGCAATTTCCAGTTCTACGACCCGGTCAGCCGCATCCTGTTCTCCGGCGACCTCGGCGCCTCGCTGGGCGCCAGCCTCAATCCCGAGCAGCCCGTCACGTCGCTGGCCGCGCACATCCCGCGCATGGAGGGCTTCCACCGCCGCTACATGGTCAGCAACAAGGTGCTGCGCCTGTGGGCAGCCATGGTGCGCCAGCTGGACATCCAGATGATCGCGCCCCAGCACGGCTCGCCCATGGTGGGCGCGGCCGTCGGGGAGTTCATCGACTGGGTTGAAGACCTGGCATGCGGCATCGATTTGTTCGGCCAGGCAAACTACTGCCTTCCCAGCTGATTGCGTTGCGCCGTGCGGCGCACGCGGCCGCCCTGCAGGCGCCGGCCGCGCCGAGTTCCCATGCCTTTTGTCGTCACCGAGCCCTGCATCAAGTGCAAGTACACAGACTGCGTCAGCGTCTGCCCGATGGACTGCTTTGTCGAAGGTCCCAATTTTCTCGTCATCGACCCTGAGCAGTGCATCGACTGCTCGGTGTGCGTGCCGCAGTGTCCCGTGGGCGCCATCGTCGGCGCCAACGAGGTGACACCGGCGCAGGCGCCCTTCGTGGCGCTCAATGCGCGCCTGGCGCAGGCGCCGGGCTGGCGCCCCATCACCCGGTCCCAGGCGCCGCCCGCCGACCACCAAGCCTGGGTCGGCGTGTCTGGCAAGCTGGACCGTCTGCAGACCGCCTGGTGAGCCTACGCGGCCAGGTGCCGAGGCGTTCAGCCGCTGCGCGCCCGCTGGCGCCAGAACCCCGCGTCGAACAGCTGCTCCGCGCCGGTCGCGGCATTGAGCAGCCAGAACTGGCGCCCGTCCTTGCTTGCGCGGGACACCTCGCCGGTGTGCCGGCCTGCCGTCACGCGTCGGCCAACGGCATTGGCCGGGAAGTCGGGGTGGCGTGCCAGTTCCAGCAGGGGTTGCGCCTCGCGCACATCGGCTGCAAGCCGCAACTTTTGCATCAGGGGCGCGAGCAGCGCGCCCGTCGCGTCGGCGGGGGACACGAACAGCACCAGCTTGGCCTGAGCGCGGCTCATTGCCACGTTGAGCAGGCGCCGGGCCTCCTCGCCCTGAAGGAATGGCTGGGCGCCGTCCGCCGGGTCGAACAGCACCACGGGCGCCTCGCTGCCCTGGGCGCGGTGCACGGTGCTGACCCGCAGCGCATCCGGCACGCCACGGGCGCGTAGGCATTGGCGGATCCGGGCCCGCTGCGCGCGGAACGGCGTCAGCACGATCAACTCGTCGGCCCGCCAATCGTCGCCGGCCAGCGCGTCGGCGACGAGCGCTGCGATCGCCTCGGCCGACTCGTGCCGCACTGGCCCGCGCTCATGGGCGGACCAGCCACCGTCCCGCTGGACGTGGTGCACATGCACCTGCGTGTCCGGCCCGATGTCCCCCAGCGCCCGCCGCCGGGCGGCCTGCCATGGGGCGGACGTCTGCGCGTCGGCCGCCACGCGCAGTGCGCCGTCGTAGAACAACTGGCTGACGAGGTCGCCGATGGGCGCGGCCATGCGCGACTGCTCGTCCAGCAGCGCCACCGACGCGCCGGCGCGCGGCATCTCAGCAAACGCCGAGCGGCCCAGCCAGCGTCGCGCGAGCCGGTCATCGCTGCGCAGCACCGGCGACAGCTGCTGGGGGTCGCCCGCAAACAGCCGGGCGCGGCCCAGCGGCATCAACGTCAGCGCGTGGGCGAGGCTGACCTGGCTGGCCTCGTCGAAGACCAGCAGGTCAAAGGGCGGCTCGCCATCGACCGCCAGCTCGCGCAAGGTCTTCAGCGTGAAGGCGGCGCGCGTGGTGGTCATGCTCGCCAGCCGGCAGCGTTGCAACACCTTCAGCGACGCACTGCGCAGCTCGTCGCGCAAGGCCGCGACACGGTCCGCCCAGGCCTTCAGCGCGGTGGCGTCACGGGCCGAAGGCCGCTGGCTTTCAGCGCGCGCCAGCCGGGAGATGAGGTCGCGGTCCTGGGTGGGCAACAGGTGTTCGCGGTCTTCGTACGCTGCCGCGTCGAAGCGCGTGCCCAGCCGCTGCACCGTGGCGCGCAGGGCTTCCCGCCGACCCTTGTGCAAGGCTTTGTCCACGGCCAGCGTCGCCTGGTCCACCGCCTGGTTGGTGGTGGACAGCAGCAGCACGCGTGCGTGCGGGTGGCGGTCCAGGTATTCGGCCAGCAGCACGCCCAGCGTCGTTGTCTTGCCGGTGCCTGGCGGCCCCCACAGGAAGGCGCTGCTGAAACCGGTCAGCGCCAGCGCAGTGCGCTGGGCCGGGCGCAGCCAGCGGAAGGGCTCGCCCGTCAGCGTCGTGCCGCCGGCCAGGGGCCGCGGGCGCGAAAGGTCGGGCAGGCAGGCCAGCGCCTGTTCCGCCCAGCCCGTGTCCCACCAGGCGTCGGCTACGGCATTCAGGAAGCGGGTGGGGTAGAGGCGAATCAGGTGCCCCGCCGGTGGCGGCGCGCTGCTCGCGTTCTGGAGCACCAGCTGGTCCTCCTCAGCGAGCACGGCCAGCACGCTGGCACCGCCCTTGGACGGCGCACCCCACCAGGCGGCGGCGCCGTCCAGACTGTCATCCAGCAGCGCCAGCGCCGATGCCGCTCCCGGCCGCTGACCTTCGGCGAACACATAGCCGGCCTCTAGCGTGACCCGCCACAGCACGCCATCGCGCTCGGCATGCTGCACCTTGAAGTCGTAGTACTCGGGCGTGGCCGACAGTTCGGCGTTCAGCGCCGAGCGCACGTCGGCAAGGCTCATCGATCGGGGAAGGGTGGAGGCGGGAGGACGGGACTCTACTGGGTGTCGCGCGCCGCGCGCCAAGCCGCGTCCTGGATGCGAAGTTCGCGGACCCGTTGCGCGGCTCGTTCATGCCGGCGCATTGGTGCCTGCGGCTGCCCGGGCGACAACTGCAAGGACGAGCCGAGCTCGGCTTTCACCAGCGTTCCTAGGCCAGGAACCTCGGGCGGAGACCGGCCGGCAGCCAACTGGGCCTGCAACGGCCCATGCGCGGTGCGGGTCGGCGAACTGGACCCAGCTGCCGTCGAGCCGCAGGTCCGCCGCACACCGGCCGCGCCGCAGCCGCGGCAGACAGGTCAGCGCGAGAGTGCGGGTGCCTTCCTGGATGGCAGCTTGAAGTCCGCCGGCAGCAGCGTGACGACGCGCGTCATGAGCAGAGGAGGCACGCCATCGGCACCCCCAAGGCGCCGCTCGGAGGCTTCTCCGGGCGCCAGCACCTCCGTCTGCGGCTCCAGGGTCTTGCCTGCATAGCGTGGCTGGGTCAGGACTTGCAGCTTGCCGTCGGCGGCCTGTGTGACGGTGAAGTCCAGCCGCCAGCGCTCGCCGGCGGAAGTCTCAAACTGGAGGCTGCTGCGCGCACCCAGGGCCAGGATCAGCCGCGGTGAGGCGTTGAACTCGCCGGAGGACAGCGTCAGCCGGATCTCGGCCATGGCGGTCGTGGGCGGCGAAGCACCGGGCGTCTCCGCCTGAGCGGCATAGGCGGCAAAACCGACGCCCAGCAGGGTGAAGCCGAGCAAGGCCGCACGGCGACGCGTCAGGGGCAGAGGGCGTTTCAGCATGGCGATCCTTTCGATCAATGGGTGGTTGCTGCCCCAGCGGCTTGCCAGCGGCGCGCCGAGGGTGTCGAGTCCATGCGCCGCCAGCAATGCACGGGCATAGGTGGCCGCCGCGCCAGGGCGGCCGGCGAGTACCGCCGCATCGCAGGCGAGCTCCTGGTCCGCGTGCATGCGCCGCGCGGCCCACCAGGCCAGCGGGTTCCACCAGTGCAGGGCCGTGATCGCACAGGCGACCAGGTTCCAAAGGTTGTCCAGTCGTTGGCGGTGGACCAGTTCATGGGCGATGACCAGTTCGCGTTCGGCGGCGTCGAAGCGCGCCTCGAAGTCCAGCGGCAGTGCCAGGCGAGGGCGAAGCAGGCCCACGAGGGCCGGGCTGCTGCCGGCCGGGAGGCGCTCGCCCAGGCGAGCGAGCCGCCATTGCCGGCGCGCCTGCACCAGTGCAACCACGGCCGTGCCGCCCAGCCAAAGCGCCAGCCACAGCGGGGCCTGATGCCGGGTTGGCGTGGGCAGCGTCGGCACGGCGATCGGCACGTTGCCGCCACCGGCTGCCTGCGCGACGAGCCGCAGGGGCTCCTGGGTGGGGCGCGGCAGGGCGGGCGTCAGCAACAACACGGGGACGAGCAGCCAGGCCATGTAGACGGCGCCGGCTCCGAAACGTCTCAGCAGCGGGCGCAGGGCCCACAGCAATGCGACGCCAAGACACAGCAGCAAGGCCTGCATCAGCAAGGTGGTGAGCAGCTCGGTCATGCCATCGCCCTCTCTAGCGCGTGGTGGGCTGGGCTTGCAGCAAGGGCAGCGGGCCGACCCGCACGCTGGCCTTGCGGCGCATCAGCAAGTCGGGGCCGCCGCTGGCCGAAGCCACGCGTCGTTCGGTCCAGGCGCCCTCGGCCACGTTGTCCGCGTGGACTGCACCACGCTGCAGGGGGGGGCCGTCTTGGGACATGGTGACCAGCCGGATCTGGCCGGGTGCGGTGATGGTGGGGAAGATGACGAGGTCCCAGTGCAGATCGTCCGGCTCGCCACGCTGAAAACTGACGGCGGTCGGGAGTCCGGCCTCGGTGATGAGGCGCATGGACTTGCCCATGGGGATGGGCGCGGAGCCGTCACGCGGCAGCAGGCTCAGTTCCAGCTCGATGTCGACCTGGGGCGCACTTGTCGGGCTGGGGTCTTGCATGGTTTGAGCCGTCCACGCCAGGGTGCTGGTCAGCAGCAGTCCGGCGGCCAGCAGGACCGAATGGCGGCGGGTCATGGGGCGGGGACGGTTCAGCATGGAAATCCTTTCGACCAGGGGATGGACGGTGATCCAGCGGCTGGCCAGTGGCGCCGCGTGATCGTTGAGGCCATGGGCGGCCAGCAAGGCTTGGGTGTAGATGTCGCGTGAGTCCGGTTCGAGGGCCAGCACGGCCGCATCGCACGCCAGCTCCTGGTCGGCGCGCATGCGGCGCAGCGCCCACCAGGCCAGCGGGTTCCACCAGTTCAGTGCCACCACGAGGGTGGCCAGCAACGTCCAGAGGTTGTCCAGCCGCTGAAGATGCATCTGTTCGTGGGCCAGCACCAGCCGCTGTTGCGCGGGCGTGAAGCGCTGCTCGAAGTCGGCCGGCAGCACGATGCGTGGGCGCAGCAGGCCGATCAGCGCCGGGCTGCTACCGGCGGGCAGGCATGATCCCTGGCGTTCCAGTGCGTGCTGCCGCCGCCATTGCGCCAACAGCGTCAGCGCCGCACCCGCCAGCCACAGCAGCGTGCCCAACTGCGGCCAGTCTGGGCCGGGCGTGGCCGCCGCCGCACGCAGGGACGAGGCCGCCGTAGCCCCGCCGAGGTCGGTGGCCTGCAGCAGCAGCCGCAACGGCTCCTGGGCCGGGCGGGGCAGCGCTGCGGTCGCCAGCAAAAGCGGGATCAGCAGCCAGGCGGCGTAGGTCACCGCCGGACCGGCGCGATTCAGCAGGGGGCGGGCCAGGGCCAGCAGGGTGATGCCCAGGCTCAGCAGCAAGGCCTGCTGCAGAAGCAGGTGCCAACCGAGATCAACCACGCTCCTGCTCCTTCAGCAAGGCCTTCAGTGCAGCGAGATCGTCGTCGGTGAGCTTGCGCTCCGACGCGAACTGCGCCACCAGCGGCGCCAGCCGCCCACCGAAGAGCCGGTCGATCAGCGACAGGCCCGCGTCGGCCACCCAGGCGTCCTCCGGGATGGCGGGGGCATACAGGAAGCGCCGGCCGTCCCGTTCGGCGGTCACGGCGCCTTTCTTCAGCAGGCGGTTCAACAGCGTCTTCACGGTGGCGAGTTGCCAGCCCTGCTGGGGCCCGAGCGCGGCGGCGATCTCGTCAGCGGCCTTCGGGGCGCGCTGCCAGAGCTGGCGCATGACCTGGGCTTCGGCATCACTGATGGGGGGCGGTGGGTTCTTCATGATTACGTATGTAAACGATGGCGAATGATTACGTCTGTAAACGAGGTCGTCAAGTGCGGGTTTGTCACAAGTCCGCCACGTCGCTGGCCTAGGCTGGCGGCCAGGGCCGCCGTCGCGGCCAGGAGCCTCTTGTGAGCCATATCGAAGACGAACTGGTGAAGCGCATTCACCGCGACCTGCAGGACGATTTCGACGAGGAACTGGAGCTCGAGCTCGAAGACCGCAACTACGGCACGACGCCGAGCGACGTCCCGGCCGACGCCACCCTCGAGCGTAGGCGCTACTTCCGCGAGCTGTTCAGGCTGCAGAGCGAGCTCGTCAAGCTGCAGGACTGGGTGCAGCACACGGGCCACAAGGTCGTCATCCTGTTCGAGGGGCGTGACGCGGCGGGCAAAGGCGGCGTCATCAAGCGCATCACGCAGCGGCTGAACCCACGCGTGTGCCGCGTCGCTGCGCTGCCCGCGCCCAACGACCGCGAGCGCACGCAGTGGTATTTCCAGCGCTACGTGTCGCACCTGCCGGCGGCCGGCGAGATCGTGCTGTTCGACCGCAGTTGGTACAACCGCGCCGGCGTCGAGCGCGTGATGGGTTTCTGCACCGACGAGCAGTACGAGGAGTTTTTCCGCTCCGCGCCCGAGTTCGAGCGCATGCTGCAGCGCTCGGGCATCCAGCTCATCAAGTACTGGTTCTCGATCAGCGACGATGAGCAGCGCATCCGCTTCATGAGCCGCATCCACGACCCGCTCAAGCAGTGGAAGCTCAGCCCCATGGATTTGGAGTCGCGCCGCCGCTGGGAGGAGTACACCAAGGCCAAGGAGGTGATGCTCGAGCGCACCCACATCCCCGAGTCGCCCTGGTGGATCGTGCCGGCCGATGACAAGAAGCGGGCGCGCCTGAACTGCATCAGCCACCTGCTGTCGCAGATGCCCTATCAGGAGGTGCAGCACGCCGACATCCAGCTGCCCGCGCGCGAACGTCGCGAGGACTACATCCGGCATCCGGTGCCGGACGACCTCATCGTGCCTGAGGTGTACTGACGCCCGCCTAGGATGTGGGGCATGCCACTGCCTCCACGCTCATTGCTCGTCGTCATCGCGCTGACTGCCGCGGCCTCCTGGGCCTGGCGCGGCCACGTCGCGGCCGGGGATGCCGAGCGGTTGGTTCGGCAGGTGAGGCCGGGTGACATCCGCATGATCTCGTCCGAGACCTGCGGCTGGTGCATGGCGGCGCGGCGCTGGATGACGCATGAAGGCATCGCGTTCGACGAGTGCTTCATCGAACGCGACGCGCAATGCCTGGCTGACTACCAGGCCCTGGGCGGCATGGGCACGCCCACGCTCGTCGTGCGTGGGCGGACGGTGATCGGCTTCGACCGGGCTCGCATCCTCGACATCCTGGAGCGGGCCGAGCCGAGTCGGCAGCACTGACTCAGCAGCGCTGGCGACTCGGCTCGACGGTGGTGGAAAAAGGCGTCATTCGCATGTTGTGACGACGCCGGGATCAAGCGTGCTTGGTCGTGGTCTTGGCGGCGGCCAGGGTTTGGCGCAGCAGCGTGGCTTCGCTATAGCCGATGACGACGACGCGCGGCAGCTGCGTCACGACCTGGGGTTCGGCGCGGGTGGCCTTGCCGGTGACGACGACGCGCTCCAGCTTGACAACGTCGCGCGGAGCGGCGTGTGCGGCGGCGGAGAAGGCCAGGGCGGCAACGGCGGCGAAGAAGGTGATTTGCTTGCTCATGATGGACTCCATTTCGGTGGGTTTCGAACCGCGTGATTGCTTGTTCGATGGAGTCAGTTTCGGCAATGGAGCCGTGCACTTCCAGGCCGCTGCGATCAAGCGCCGGCCGCGCCGGATGAACTGCAAGAACGCTGGATGAGCTGCGGCGCCCCGCCGCGAGCATGGGCTGTTCAGTCGAGCTGCAGGCCCAGCCGGGCGATCTCGCCACGGCCCTGACGCACCAGGATGGGCTCTTCGCCCTGGCTCAGGTCCAACACGGTGGTGGGCTGGGCCGGGCAGGCTCCCGCGTCCAGCACGAACTGGAGCTGCCGATCCAGGCGCTCGCAGACGGCGGCGGCATCGTTCATGGGCTCGCTGTCACCCGGTGGGATCAGGGTGGTGGACAGCAGCGGCTCGCCGAACAGGGTCAGCAGGTCCTGGGTGACCTTGTGGTCGGGGACTCGCAGCCCGATGGTGCGCCGGCTGGGGTGGGAGAGCCGCCGCGGCACTTCCTTGGTGGCCGGCAGGATGAAGGTGAAGGCGCCGGGCGTGGCGAGCTTGAGCAGGCGGTACTGGCGGTTGTCCACCATCGCGTAGTTGGCCAACTCGGACAGGTCGCGGCACAGCAGCGTCAGATGGTGCTTCTCGTCCACACCGCGCACGCGGCGCAGCGCCTCGACGGCGGCCTTGTCGTCCAGCCGGCAGACGAAGGCGTAGCTGGAGTCCGTGGGGATGGCGCCGATGCCGCCGGCCTGCAGCATCTGGACGCACTGGCGGAGGAAGCGCGGCTGCGGGTTGTCCGGGTGGACTTCGAAGAGCTGGGCCATCAGTGGTGAATCCGCTCAGCAAGGGCCGCCCACACCGGCGTCAGCCGGCCCGCCAGCGGCGGCAGCGTGCCGAGATCGACGCGGCTCTCTTCAGGGCTGTGGAAGTCCGAGCCGCGCGAGGCCAGCAGGTCGAACTCGACGGCCATGTCGGCGTAGCGGCCGAACTCCGCCGCCGTGTGACTGCCGGTGACGACCTCGATGCCGCGCCCGCCGTGGCCCATGAATTCGGTGATCAGCGCGTACTCCTCGGTGGGCGTGAAGTCGTACCGGCCCGGGTGGGCAATGACGGCAATGCCGCCGGCGCGCGTGATCCAGCCCACCGCGTCCTTCAGCGACGCCCATTTGTGGGGCACGAAGCCTGGCCGGCCTTCGGTCAGGAAGCGGCGGAAGACCTCGGGCACGTCGCTGCAGAAACCCCCGTCGACGAGGAAGCGCGCGAAATGAGTGCGGGAAATCAGCTCCGGGTTGCCGACATACTTCAGCGCACCCTCGAATGCGCCGGGGATGCCCGCCTGAGCCAGGCTGGCCGCCATGTCGCGGGCGCGTGATTCACGGCCGCCGCGTGTGGCGCGCAGACCCTCGACCATCTCGGTGGCGTGGTGGTCGAAGCCCAGGCCGACGATATGGACGACACGGCCGGCGAAGGTCACCGAGATCTCGGTGCCCGTCAGGTAGGGCAGGCCCAGGGCCCGGGCGGCGTCGATGGCACGTTGCTGGCCGCCGATCTCGTCATGGTCCGTCAGCGACCACAGCTCCACCCCCGCGGCCTTGGCGCGCCCGGCCAGGGCTTCGGGTGTCAGCGTGCCGTCCGAGACGACCGAGTGGCAGTGCAGGTCGGCGTTGAGCGTGGGGGCGAGGTTCACGCCCGGATTGTGTCAGCCCCGCGATCACCAGGCGGTTGGCAATGGTTACGTCACCAATGCTGCGCCATCAGCAGCAGCGGCTGGGCCTGGCGGCGGTCGACGAAGAAGCGGCTGCCGCCGGCACGGCCCTTGGCAACGCGCTTGGGCTCGGCCAGCGCCGCGCTCAGCGCCCGCGCGTTCTCGAAATGCCCTGGCAGATGCAGCACTGCGCCGGCCGAGATGGTCGGCAGGGGATGGAAGCTGGGCTGGTTCTGGCGATTCAGCGTCTCGTACCCGCCGGCCGCGAGGTGCTCGGCGGAGAAGAAGCTGCGCACGCCGGTGTCGAAGGCCTTGCAGATGCGTTCAAGCCGGCCTTCCCAGTCGGTGCTGCTGAGCACCATCACGAAGTCGTCACCGCCGATGTGGCCGACGAAATCGACCTGGGGGTCGGCGGCCTGGGTCAGCACGCGGGCGGCGAGGCGGATGATGTCGTCGCCGATGCGATAGCCGTAGACGTCGTTGAAGGGTTTGAAGTGGTCGATGTCCCAGACCACGGCCACGAAGGTCTCGCCGGCCTCGATGAGGCAGTCGAGATGGTTATCTATGGGCACGTTGCCGGGCAGCAACGTCAACGGGTTGGCGTAGCGTGCCGCATGGACCTGCAGGTCGGACACGGCCTTGAGCAGGTCGGAGCTGCGGCCCAGGCCGAAGTAGGTGCCGTCGCGCGTGACGATGAAGCCGTCGATCAGCAGGCGCTCGTCCAGGTTGGCCAGCGCGTCGCTCATCGCCCGCAGCGGCGTGGCGACGTCGACGACCAGCGGGCTGGTGTCCATCAGCTCGACGCAGCTGTGCTTCTCGAAGATGTCCATGAAGTACCGCTCGGTGCTGCGCTTGAGCACGTGCAGCGAGCGCAGCACGCCGATGGGGCGCTGCTGGTCGTCCAGCACTGGAATGGCCAGCAACTGGTCGTCGGCGTGGAAGAGGTCGATGATGCTGCGGCAACTGGTGGCGGGGGTGACGGTCAGGCCGCGGCGGGCGAGCTGTCCGGCGCTGGTGATGGCACCCTGGGCCAACGGCAGGGCGAGGTCGTTCTGCAGCAGCCGCGGCTGGGCCTCGGTGGCCAGGCGGCCGCTCCATTGCGCACTCAAGGAAGCGCGCGGCGAGGCGCTAGGGCGAGCGAACAGGTAGCCCTGACAGATGGTCAGGCCCAGGCGGCGCAGCACCTCGAGGTCGGGTTCCTGCTCCAGGCCTTCGGCGACGACCTCGCAGCCACTGGTGACGGCCATCTCGACGATGGAGCGCACGAACTGCTGCTTCAGCGGCTCCTGGGCGATGCCGTCGATGAAATGGCGGTCGATCTTGACGAAATCGGGGCGCATCTCCATCCAGCGACGCAGCGACGCGAAGCCCTCGCCCAGGTCATCCAGAGCGACGCGGAAGCCCCGTTCACGCAGCGCCTGCAGCGCGCCGTCCAGCTGTGCGAGGTCCTCGATGGGGCGGGTCTCGGTCAGCTCGATGACGACGCGGGAGGTGGACAGGCCCAGCTCGGCGAGCTCCCCGGCCAGCAGTCCGGCATGCTCTCGCGCCACCATCAGCGTGTCGGCCGTGACGTTGAGAAAGAGCAGACCGGGCAGGCCCAGGGCCTTGAAGCGCTGGATGGCGCGCCGGATGATGAGTTGCTCCAGTTCGACGAGTCGGCCCAGCCGGGCGGCGGCCTCGAACAGCACCAGCGGCGAATGAAGGGGACCATTGGCCGGCGCGCGCGTCAGCGCCTCGAAGCCGTAGATCTCGGCACGGTCGATGGCGATCAGGGGCTGGAAGTGGATGTCGAAGCTGCGCTGCTCGATCAGTCGATCGAGGGCGTCGGCAAGGGGGTCGGGCGCGCTGGCGCGCATGAGGGGCTCCGGGTCGGCGCGTCGGCCCGGGACATCCGGGCTGGCGGCGCGGATTCTTGAAAGCCCCTGTGACATTCCAGTGACGGGCGACGGTGGGCCTGGCGGGCCTGCCAACTCCGTCACGCCCTGGCGCTACCGCAGCGCGGTCAGCGAGACCTGCTCAGGTCCTCGTTCGGCGAGGAGACTTCAGGCACAGGCCTCGATGATGTACTGGATGCGCTGCTGGCCCTGCCACTCGTCCAGGCTGAGCCGGTAGGCCAGTATGGCCCGCTCGGGCAGCATGTCGATGTGGTTGAACCAGATCGCGTCGACCAGGCGGCCGGCCTGGCGCAGCCGCAGCTTGAGGTGCTTCTCGCCTACCAGGCGCTGCGAGATCAGCTCGAAGCGGTCACAGAACACCGGCGGCTCGAAGCCCTGGCCCCAGACCTGGGTATCCAGCAGCCGCGCGGTCTCCGGCGTCGCGGCCTCGGCGGGCAGGGCGCCATCGTGGCGCAGCGTGCGGGTCAGGTCCTGGTCGCTCAGCCACTCCTCGGCGACGCGGGCCAACGCGAGCGCAAAGCGGTTCACGTCGTCGATCGCCAGCGTTGCGCCGGCGGCCATCGCATGGCCGCCGAACTTGGCCAGCAGCTCGGGTTCGCGCTTGGCGACGAGGTCCAGTGCGTCCCGAAGATGGAAGCCCGGGATGGAACGCCCCGAGCCCTTGAGCTGGCCGTCCGCGCCACGCGCGAACACGAAGGTGGGGCGGTGCACGCGGTCCTTGATGCGCGAGGCGACGATGCCGACGACGCCCTCATGGAAGTCAGCGTCGAACAGTGCGACGGCCGGCGGCAGCGCGCCTTCCAGCGCCTCGATGAGGCCGTCCAGTCGTGCCTCGGCCATCTCGCGCATGCCGCTCTCGATTTCGCGGCGCTCGCGGTTGATCGTGTCCAGTTGGGTGGCGAGCTCGAGCGCGCGTTCCGGGTCGTCGGTGGTCAGCGTCTCGATGCCCAGCGTCATGTCGGCCAGCCGGCCGGCGGCGGTGATGCGCGGTCCCAAAGCGAAGCCGAGGTCGAAGCCCTGGGCTTTGCTGGCGTCGCGCTTGGAGGCTGAGAACAAGGCCATGACACCCGGCTGGGCGCGACCTGCCCGCATCCGCTTCAGACCTTGGGCGACAAGGCGGCGGTTGTTGGCGTCGAGCTTGACGACGTCGGCCACGGTGCCCAGTGCAACGAGGTCCAGCAGGCCGTCCAGGCGTGGAACTTCCGTGAACGCGCCGCGCGCGCGCAGCTCGGCGCGCAGGCCCATCAGGACATAGAAGGCCACACCCACGCCAGCCAGCGACTTGCTGGCGAAACCGCAGCCCGGCTGGTTGGGATTGACGATGGCGTCGGCCTCGGGAACGACGACGGTGCCGTCGATGAGGGCGGGCAGATGGTGGTCGGTCACCAGCACCTTCAGGCCTTGCGCGCGGGCATGGGCCACGCCGGCGAGGCTTGCGATGCCGTTGTCCACCGTGACGAGCAGAGCCGGTTGCTGCTCCAGCGCAAGATCGACGATGGTGGGCGTCAGGCCGTAGCCATGCACGGCGCGGTCGGGCACGACGTAGCCGAGTTGCTCGGGCCGCGCGCCCAGCAGGCGCAGGCCGCGCAGCATGACGGCGCAGGCCGTGGCGCCGTCGCAGTCGTAGTCGGCCACGATGACGAGGCGCTCGCCTTGCTGGACTGCATCGGCCAGCAGGCGGCTGGCGTCGTCCAGGCCTTTCAGGCCGGCGGGCGGCAGCAGTTGGGTCAGGCTTTCGTCCAGCTCGGCTGCTTCGCGCACGCCCCGTGCGGCCAGCAGCCGGGCCAGCAGCGGCGCGACGCCGGCCTGTTCCAGCGCCCAGGCCGTGCGCGGCGGCACTTCGCGTTCCACCAGCCTGGGCGAGTTCACAGGGCCTCCAGCACTGCGCTCACGTCGGGCGCCTTCAGACGGCGCCTGAGCTTTTCGACCAGCGACAGGGGCTGCGCCGTGAAACGGCGCGCGAAGCGTTCGCCACAAAGCGTCAGGCTGGTCAGCTCGCCGGCCAGCGGCCCGGCGTCCAGGCGCTGCCAGGCCTCGGCCCAGGCGGCGAGGTCGCCGTTCAGCAGTGGTTCGGTCAGGCGGGCGTCCACCCTCACGTTGGCCGGCCGGCCGTTCGAGCGGCCAATGTCGCCGATCCACACCGAATTGATCGCGTGCTGGCCGCGCGCCTCACGTTCCAGGTTGAGCGCATGGCCGTGCAGCAGCATCTGGGCTTCGTTCTGCCAGCGGCGCAGCACGCGGCTGTCGGGCAGCCAGGGCTCGATGGGCCGGCCAGCGGCGCGCTCGATGCTGGCGGCGCTCAGGCCTTCCAGCGCCGTCGCATGGCCGATCGCCCAGCGCGTTGCGTCCAGCATCCGCCAGTGCCAGCCTTCGGCGGTGGGCCAGAGTTCCTGCAACACGGCCGCGAAGCGGGCCGCATCGGACTCGGAAAGCTGCAGCGCCGCCGGCGGCAGCACGTCGACGCCATCGGTGCCGACGGCCAGATGCACCGGTGTCATCAGCGCCCACGCCAACTCTGTATCGGCGTCCACGGCCCAGGCGGCCGCGCTGGGCTGGGCCTGGCCGCGCAGCGCGGCCAACGCGAGGTGGTGCGGCGGCTGGGGGGAGAACTCGTCGCTGCCCCAGGTCTCGGCCAAGCTCAGACGTGCCAGCAGGGCGGTCAGGTTGGGCAGGGGCAGGGCCCCGAAGGCATGCCGCGCGGCTTCGTCCAGCGCGCCGGCATGGGGAATCATCAGATGCATGGCCCGGATTATCCCGGGGGGCATTCAACGCGTTGTCACACAAGCTTCATACACTTTTCTTCATGACCGACCCGACCCCGATGAAGCTGCTCAACCGCGAACAGGCCATCCTCGAGTTCAACCGGCGCGTGCTCGCCCAGGCCCAGCGCGAGGACGTGCCGCTGCTGGAGCGGCTGCGCTACATCTGCATCGTGTCGAGCAACCTGGATGAGTTCTTCGAGGTGCGGTTCGCCGACATGCTGGAGGCCGCGCGCGATCCGCTCAGCACCGTGACGGGCCAGGACGTCGACCGCGTGGGTCGCGCGGCGCACACGCTGATCGACGAGCAGTACCACGTCTTCAACGAACAGCTGACGCCGTTGCTGAACCGCGAACGCATCGTCATCCTCAACCACGCGGACCGCGACGAGCCGCAGCGGCGCTGGGTGGCCAAGTTCTTCGAGCGCGAGGTGCGGCCGTTGCTGGTGCCGGTGGGACTGGATCCCGCCCATCCCTTCCCGCAGGTGGCCAACAAGTCGCTGCATTTCATCGCCCGGCTGTCGGGCAAGGACGCCTTCGGCCGCGACAACCGTATCGCCATCGTCAAGGTGCCGCGCGTACTGCCGCGCGTCATCAAGCTGCCCGCCAGCATCAGCGACAACCGCCAGGCCTATGTGCTGCTGACCAGCGTCATCCGCGCCCATCTGGAGGAGCTCTTCCCGGGGCGCAAGGTGGAGGCGTTCTCGCAGTTCCGTGTCACGCGCGACTCCGACTTGGAGGTGGACGAGGAGGAGATCGCCAACCTGCGCCACGCGCTGCGATCAGGGCTGACGACGCGCCACTTCGGCCGCGCGGTACGGCTGGAGGTCGTGAACACCTGTCCCGCCGAGCTGTCGGAGTTCTTGCTGGAACAGTTCGGTCTGCCCGCTGCGGCGCTGTACCGCGTGAATGGCCCGGTCAACCTGGTGCGCCTGAACGAGCTCATCGACCTGACCGACGCGCCGGAATTGCGCTTCAAGCCCTTCGAGCCGGCCTGGCCCACGGGCCGGCTGCCGCGCCACAAGTCCATCTTCGAGAGGTTGAAGAAGGGTGACGTGCTGCTGCACCATCCCTTCGAGAGCTTCGAGCCCGTCGTGCAGATGCTGCGCGAGGCGGTGGCCGACCCCGACGTGCTGGCCATCAAGCAGACCATCTACCGCACCGGTGCCAAGTCCGAGTTGATGGATCTGCTGATCGAAGCGGCGCGGCGCGGCAAGGAGGTCATGGCCGTCGTGGAGCTGAAAGCGCGCTTCGACGAGGAGGCCAACATCAACTGGGCGGAGCGGCTGGAGGCCGTGGGCGCGCAGGTGGTGTATGGCATCGTCGGCTACAAGACCCATGCCAAGCTGCTGCTGGTCATGCGGCGCGAGAGCGGCAAGCTACGCCGCTACGCCCACATGTCGACCGGCAACTACAACCCCAAGACGGCGCGCCTCTACACCGACCTCGGCCTGCTGACGGCCGACGCCGACCTGACGGCCGACGCCGATTCCGTCTTCCGCCAGCTCGCCTCGCTGGGCAAGTTCAAGGCGCCGCGGCGCATGCTACTGGCGCCCTTCAACATGCACAGTCGCATGCTGGAGCTGCTGGCTCAGGTCGAGGCGGCCGCGCTCGCCGGCTACAAGGGCGCGCGCGTTGTCGTGAAGATCAATGCGTTGACCGATGCCGAGCTCATCCACGGCCTGCTGCGTACCGCCCAGGCCGGCGCCAAGATAGACCTCATCGTGCGCGGCGCCTGCATGCTGCCACCGGGCCTGCCCGGCGTCAGCGACAACATCGTCGTGCGCTCGGTCGTGGGCCGCTTCCTGGAGCATTCGCGCGTCTGTTACTTCCGCTGGTCCGAAGCCACGGCCACCGACGACGGCGAATCACTGTTCTTGTCCAGTGCCGACTGGATGAGCCGCAACATGTTCCGCCGCATCGAAGTGGCTTGGCCGGTGCTGGACCCCCGGCTGCGCCAGCGCGTCATCGACGAGGCGCTGCAGCCCTATCTGCACGACACCATGGACGCCTGGCAGCTCGGCCCCGATGGCCGCTCGGCGCGGGTGGACCCCCACGGCAGCGTCAGTGCCCAGCAGGCGCTCATGCGGCGCTACTCCGAATAGGCAAGGGGAATGGACCTGATTCTCTGGCGCCATGCTGAAGCCGAGGTCATTGCCCCCGGTCAGGACGACCTGCAGCGCGCGCTGACGCCCAAGGGCGAGCGCCAGGCGCGGCGCATGGCGGCCTGGCTCAACCACCGGCTGGCGGCAACGACACGCGTGCTCGTCAGCCCGGCGCTGCGTTGCCGCCAGACGGCCGAGGCCTTGGGCCGCGAGGTCCGCATCGTGCCGTCCCTTGCGCCCGATGCCGCGATCACGGCCCTCATCGAGGCCTCGCGCTGGCCCAAGTCCAGCGAGCCCGTGCTGATCTGCGGCCATCAGCCGACGCTGGGGTGCCTGGCCGCGCAGCTGCTGGCCGGCGTTGAGCAGGAGTGGGCGGTCAAGAAGGGCGCCGTGTGGTGGCTGCGATGGCGCCAGCGGGACGGCGAGCCCGAGGTGACGCTGCACGCGGTGCAGGGGCCCGACGCCTTGTGATCGGCGCGTGGCCTTCAGGCCACCGCGAGTTCCAGCAAGCCTGTGCGGGCCCATGCGTCGGCCTCTTCCTTCAGCAGGAAGCGAGTGCGCGCCTGGCCTTCGGACCAGCTCTTGGGACAGCGCAGTGTCAGCCGCCGGCCTTCGCGCTGCAGCACCGGGGCGCTGCCCTGCACCGGCGTGCGCGCATGGCAGAGGATGACGGCCAGGCGCAGCGAGACGATCTGCTCCAGCAAGTCCGGGTCCGCGAGCTGAGATTCCAGCTTGCGCAGGCCGCCGCGCTGGCCCAGCGCCAGTGTGGCCAGGCGCTGCAGCTGGTTGGTCGAGAAGCCCGGTGCATCCACGTGGGCGATCAGGTAGGCGCTGTGGCGGTGGTGGTCATGGTGGGAGACCAGCATGCCGATCTCGTGCAGAGCCGCCGCCCAACGCAGATCGCGCAGCAGCTCGGCAGGGGGCCTGGGCGCGAGGTGGCGGTAGAGCCGCTCAGCCTGGGCCGCGACGCGTTCGGCCTGGCCGACGTCGACCCCGAAGCGCAGCTGCAGCTCGGCGACCGAGGCGCCGCGCGGGTCACGTGCACCGCTGGGCTGCAGGCGCTCGGCCAGGTCGAAGATGACGCCCTGGCGCAGTGCGCCCTTGGTGGCCCGCAGCTCGGCGATGCCGAACTGGGTCAGCAGCGTGTAGAGAATGCACAGGCCGCCGGCGACCACGGGGCGGCGGTCGTCCTTCAAACCGGGCAGCTGTAGCTTGTCCTGCGACCCTGCGGCGATGCACTGCTCGATGCACCACCGCAGCGCGGCTGGCGTGACACGGCCGTCGGTCTGGCCGCTGGCGGCAAGGATCTGCGACACCGCGCCCACGGTGCCCGACGAGCCCAGCGCCTCTTGCCAGAGTTCGGGGCGGAACAGCGTCAGCGCTTCTTCCAGCTCGGCACCGGCCGCGACCTGGGCGGCCCGGAAGGCCTCGGCGGTGTATTGGCCGTCGCCAAAGAAGCGCAGCGACAGGCCCACGCTGCCGACACCGAAGGATTCGGCCAGCAGCGGCTTGCGGCCGCGGCCCAGGATCATTTCGGTGGAGCGGCCGCCGATGTCGATGACAAGGCGAGGTTTGTTGGACGGCTGCAGGCGCGCGACGCCGGCGAAGATCATGCGGGCCTCCTCACGGCCGGCGATGACTTCGACGGGATGGCCCAGCACGGCCTGTGCGCGGGCCAGGAAGGCATTCCGGTTGCGGGCCTCGCGCAGCGTCTGCGTCGCGACGGCACGGATGCGTTCGGGCGGAATGCCGACGAGCTGCTCGCCGAAACCCTTCAGGCAGGCCAGCCCACGCTGCATGGCCTCCTCGGTCAGCATGCCCTGCGCATCGAGGCCGGCGCCCAGGCGCACGCTTTCCTTGATGTAGCTGACGCGCTGGTAGCGTTCGCCGCTCAGGCGGGCCAACTCGAGGCGGAAGCTGTTGGAGCCGATGTCGATGGAGGCCCAAAGGCTGTTCGCGGAGTCGGGACGCTGCGTCATGGCGGGATTGTCGGGGCAAAATTTGACGCCCCTTCGTAACCACTGCCCCGGGAGACCTCATGTCGAAAGACGAGATCGACACCCTCGCGTCGTCCCGCGACCTCAGCCGCCACAGCGTCGTGAAGACGCCGGTGAGCGGCGGCTTCGCGGCTGCGGTGCTGCCGGTGACCGCGCAGACGATCACGACCGACACGGCGGGCCTGGAGGCCGGCACCGTCAGCATCGCGGTGGGTGACTTCCAGATGCCAGCCTACCGTGCGGCGCTCGCAGGCCGGAAGAATCTGCCCGTCGTGCTGGTGGCCAGCGAGATCTTCGGTGTGCACGCGCACATCGCTGACGTCTGCCGGCGTTTGGCCCAGCAGGGCTACATGGCCATTGCGCCGGAGCTCTTCGTGCGCCACGGCAATGCCGGCGCTTACACCGACATCCCCAAACTCATCAGCGAGGTCGTCGCCAAGGCGTCCGACGCCCAGGTCAACGGCGATCTCGACGCGACGGTCGCCTGGGCCGCCGCGAACGGCGGTGACACGGGCAAGCTCGGCATCACCGGCTTCTGCTGGGGTGGGCGCACGGCCTGGTCCTATGCAGCCCACAACCCCCGGCTGACCGCGGCGGTGGCCTGGTACGGCCCGGTGGGGCGCAATTACCACGACGGCGACCAGACCATCATCGAGCAAGCCGCGAGCATCAAGGCGCCGGTGCTGGCGCTGTATGGCGCGGCGGATGCCGGCATCCCGGTCGAGACGCTGACCCAGCTCGAGGCCGCCCTGAAGGCCGCTGGCAACACCAAGTGCGAATTCGTTGTCTACCCCGACACGCCGCATGCCTTCCACGCCGACTACCGGCCCAGCTACCGCCGGGCCGCGGCCGAGGACGCCTGGACGCGCTGCCTGGCCTGGTTCAAGAAGAACGGTGTCGCTTGACAGCTCTGCTACGCTGACAGTAGTCGGGCCGCAACAGCGGCCCGTTGCTTTGCCTGATCCCATGACCCTTCTCTACATCGTGCTCGCGACCTTCGCAGGTGGGCTGCTGTCGGTGCTCGTCGCCGCGAGCCTGACCGTTGGCGTGCTGACCCGTCTCGTGAAAAGCCTTGTCAGCCTGTCGGCAGGCATCCTGCTTGGCACCTCGCTGTTGAACGTGCTGCCCGAAGCCTTCGAAAGCCGCACGGCGCAGCCACAGACGCTGTTCGCCGTGCTGCTCGGCGGCCTGCTGTTCTTCTGGTTGCTGGAGAAGGTGGAGCTGTACCGGCATGTTCACCACCACGAGGGCGACGGCCACCACCACCACCACCATTTCGACGCCGAGCAGGCGGGCCGCGGTGGGTTGACCGTGCTGGTGGGCGACAGCATCCACAACTTCTGCGACGGCGCCATCATCGCGGCAGCCTTTCTGGCCGACACGCGCCTGGGCTTTGCGACGGCGCTGGCCATCGTGGCCCATGAGATCCCGCAGGAGGTGGGTGACTACATCGTGCTGCTGAACGCGGGCCTGTCGCGTACCAAGGCGCTGTTCTTCAACGCGATCTCGGGCATGGCCTCGGTCGTCGGCGGCGTGCTGGGCTACTTTCTGATCGGCAGCTTCGAGGGCGTGCTGCCCTATCTGCTGGTGCTGGCCGCCAGCAGCTTCATCTACATCTCGGTGGCCGACCTGTTGCCGCAGCTGCAGCAGCGACTGGCCTGGCGCGAGACGCTGGCCCAGGTGCTGTGGCTGGTCGTGGGCCTGGCGGTGGCGCTCGGCGTGTCCACCATGCTGCACGGCGCGCATTGATGCGCGCGGCGGTGCCATGCGCCGTCATGCCGTTCGGATGCCGGCCGTCCAGGCCTCGAAGTGCAGCCGTTCGTTGGCGCTGAAGCAACGGTAAGGCAAGGGCATCGCGCCCTTTGGCGTCGAGACCAGATAGGCGCCGCTGTAGGCGTGCAGGACGACGACCTCCTGCCATGGCACGATCAGGACGCCGCCGCGGCTGCGGCGGGTCAGCCGTTGCCCGTTGATCTCGAATCGGCAACGGCCGATCCGCCATCGCTTCAGGAAGAAGACCGGCGGGATCAGCAGTGCCAGCGTCAGCTGGAGGCCGAAGCTCTGGCGCTTGTGGGCCAGGCCCCGTTCGGTCAGCACGGTGGACAGGTGCTCCTGGACGACCGCGATGTACTCACGCAGGCCGTAGTCGACGGTGAAGCGGATCGGTGGTCGGGAGCAGCTTGGCCGGTGCGTCGCGGCGCCCGTTGCGGTGAGTGCGGGCAGGCCCGGCTGCGCCTGCCGGACCGCTTGCTCGGCGACGGGCCGCGCGTCGATGACGGGCCTGGGATGGAAGAAGCTGAACATGCGGCACATCTCGAGCCGCCACGTCGAGGATCAAGAGAGGGTATTTACCCTGCCGCTGATTGGGGCACATGGCGGCACATGCCGGTACATGGCGGCACATCGCGGCGCGCATGGTCTTCCTTGTACAGCCGGGCGGGGGCGGGCATGCCGGACGCCCGCCTCAGGCGCCGCGAGGGATCACTTGACGATCAGGACTGGCAGGTCCGTGTGCGTCAGCACCTTCTGTGTCTCGCTGCCAAGCAGCAGGGCGGCGACGCCACGGCGGCCGTGGGAGGCCATGACGATGAGGTCGACCCCCTCGGTCTTGGCGTGGTCGATGATCGCTTCCCAGGCGTGCAAGGCCTCGACGGTGTGGCCCTTGCAGGCCAGCCCCTGGGCCGCCGCCGTCGCGCTGACGGCCTCGACGCGCTGGGTGGCAACGCGCTGCTGGGCATCGATGAATTCCTGCGGCGGCACGGGCTGGATCTCCGAGACTGCGCTGTAGGGGAAGGGCTCCATGACGCTGAGCGTCAGCAACTGGGCGCCATGCACTTTGGCGAGCTGGATGGCAGTGCTGACCGCGTTGGCAGTGATGTCGGAACCGTCCGTCGGGACGAGGATGCGCTTGAACATTCGGTCCTCCATTCGTTGGGGAGGACCACAGTTTGGCCCATCAGGCACAGGATGGTTTGTCGGAGATCAAGCCGTTGCTCATCCCTGGGCGATCGGACGGGCCGGGTCGGACGACCACTCGCTCCAGGAGCCCGGGTAGAGCAGGCCGTCGCCCAGGCCGGCATGGGCCATGGCCAGCAGGTTGTGGCAGGCCGTCACGCCCGAACCGCACTGGTGCACGACCGCGGGCGCCGCGTGCGGTGCGAGCAGGGGCTGGAACTCGGCGCGCAGCTGGGCCGCCGACTTGAAGCGGCCGTCAGGCCCGAGGTTGTCCTTGAAGAAGCGGTTGCTCGCTCCGGGGATGTGACCGGCGGCCTTGTCCAGCGGTTCGACCTCGCCGCGGAAGCGCTCGGCTGCGCGGGCGTCAATGAGCCGGACGTTGCCGAGCTTCTTCAGCAGCTCCGCAGCGGTGATCTGGTCGACCAGAGGCTGGCCGGGCTGCCAGTCCGTGGGCGTCGCAGAGGGAATGTCTGTGACTGTTTCGCCATCCCACGTGCCGTCCAGCACGGCGACTTCGGCATGGCCGAGCCAACGGAGCATCCACCACAGGTGGGCGCCATAGGGGCCGCCCTGGCGGTCGTAGGCGACGATCTGGCGGCCAGCGGTCAGCCCCAGGCGGCGCATCAGCGCGGCCAGGTCCGCGCGCTCGGGCAGCGGATGGCGGCCGCGGAAGGCGCCGTCTGTGCCCGTCTTGGCGCCGCAAAGGTCGCGGTCCAGGTGCAGGTAGAAGGCGCCGGGGATGTGGCCGGCCCTGTAGGCTCGTTCGCCGGCCTCGGTGTCGGCAAGGTCGAAGCTGCACTCGATGATCAGCGGGTCGTTCAGGGCGCGCAGCTGGGCGGGAGAGATCAGCGTCGTATAGGTCATGACTCGGCGGGGTTGAACTGGCTGTCCTTGGCCGGAGGGGCGACCTGGCTGCGCAGCAGCGTGGCCGCCACACCGGCTCCGATGATGATCAGCATGCCCAGGCTGGCCTGCCAGGTCAGCGGGTCCTTGAACAGCAGCATGCCGTAGATGAAGGAAAACACGATGCCAAGGTACTGCAGGCACGCGTTCACCAGCGGCCTGCCGATCGAGTAGGCCCGCGTCAGGCAGACCTGGGCGGTGGTGGCCAGCACGCCGACCGCCAGCAGCAGGCCGGCGCCCCACAGCGTGTGGCCGTGGAGGCCGCCCTCGGTGACCGCCGTGATCAATGCACCGGCCAGACAGCCGCCCACCGAGAAATAGAACACCACGCGCAGCTCGGGTTCGCCGGCGCGGCCGAGTGCCGAGACCTGCAGGTAGGCCATCGCGGCGATCATGCCGGACAGCAGCCCGGCCAGGCCGTACCAGAGTTGCTGCTGGTCCAGGGTGGGGCGCAGGATCAGCGCAACACCGACAAAACCCAGCAGCACCGAGGCCATCAGCCGCCAGTCCAGCCGCTGCGCACCCATCAGCACGGCGCCGCCGAGCAGGAACAGGCCCATCCAGACCGAGGACATGTAGTTCAGCGTCATCGCCGTGGCCAGCGGCAGATGGCCGATGGCGTAGAACCACAGGCACAGGGACGTGACGCCCGAGATGCTGCGCCACAGGTGCATGCCCGGCAGGCGCGTCTTGAGGCTGAGGCCCGCGCGATGCGACAACAGGGCCATCATGATCAAGCCAACGAGGCCGCGGTACATGACGATCTCGCTGGCCGCGTAGAACTCGCTGGCCAGCTTGACGCAGACACCCATGGTGGCGAACAGCAGCGTTGCCGCCACCATGAGCGCCGAGGCCGGCATCAGCCGATGTGACCCATCTGTTGGCGGAACCACTCGTGGAAGTGCTGCATGCCATCTTCCATCGGGCTCTGATAGGGGCCGGCCTCGTTGTCGCCGCGCATCATCAAGGCCTTGCGGCCGGCGTCCATGCGCTCAGCGATCTCGTCGTCTTCCACACAGGTTTCCATGTAGGCGGCCTGATGGGCCTCGACGAAGTCGCGCTCGAATGCCGCGATCTCCTCGGGGTAATAGAACTCGACGAGATTGAGCGTCTTCTGCGGCCCCTGGGGATGCAGCGTGGACACCACCAGCACGTGCGGATACCACTCGACCATGATGTGCGGGTAGTAGGTCAGCCAGATTGCGCCGGACTGCGGCGGGCGGCCCTCGCGGTACTTCAGCAACTGGTCGTGCCAACGCTGGTAGACCGGAGAGCCGGGCCGCGTCAGCTCTTGGTGCACGCCCACGGTCTGCACCGAATGGTGCTTGCCGAACTCCCATGCCAGGTCGTCGCAGGTCACGAAGCCGCTCAGGCCGGGATGGAAGGGGCCGACGTGGTAGTCCTCCAGGTAGACCTCGATGAAGGTCTTCCAGTTGTAGTTGCACTCGTGGACCTGGACCTTGTCGAGCACGAAGCCGCCGAAGTCCAGTTGGGCGCGGGGTCCCAGCTGGCTCAGCTCGGCCGCAACGTCATGACCGTTGTCCTCGAACAGCAGGCCGTTCCATTCGCGCAGCTTGTAGCGGTTCAGGTCCAGGCAGGGGTCTTCGCTGAAGTGCGGCGCGCCGATCAGCTTGCCCTGATGTGAATATGTCCAGCGATGCAAGGGGCAGACGATGTTGGCCTGCGTGTTGCCGCGCCCGCGCAACATGACCGCCTGACGGTGTCGGCAGACATTGGAGATCAGCTCGACGCCCTGCGTCGAGCGCACCAGCGCCCGGCCTTCGCCCTCCTGCGGCAGGGCGTAGTGGTCCCCGATTTCGGGGACCGACAAAGCATGGCCGACGTAGCGGGGCCCTCGCTGAAAGATGCTGGTCTGTTCGCGCTGGAACAGATCGGTATCGAAATAGGCGCTCACCGGGAGCTGGGTCTGGCTGCGTTGTAGCGCCGAGACGGGAAGGCTCAGGTCGGACATGATCCAGGCGGGTCTTTCAGGCGAGAGTAGGGGTGCTGCGTCCCTCCGGCGCTTCTCGGTGATGCCGAGTCGGCCAGGTTGCTAGGTGTGGAAAGGGAGCCCGGGGCTGCATGCGCGCGCGCTCGGGCAAGAGGTGCGGGATTCTACGCATGCCTGCACCGTGCTGCCGATGGTTACCTCTGCGTCCTCCTGCCCGGGGAAGCCCGCTGACTACAATTGCCGTTTCGCGTTTTGAAATGACAAAGACTCCCTCCCGCACCAAGACAGCCGCTGCCGACGGCGATGACCTCAGCTACGAGCAGGCGCTCGACGAGCTGGAGCGTCTGGTGGCGGCGATGGAGGGGCAGCAGTTGCCGCTGGACCAGCTCCTGCACAGCTACAAGCGCGGCGCGGAGCTGCTGGCACTGTGCCGGGGGCGGCTGCAGGCGGTGGAGCAGCAGGTCAAGCTGCTGGACGGCGCCGAACTGAAGGCCTGGGAGGGCCCGGAATCTTGAATGCACAAGACTTTGAACGCTGGACGCAGGCGTCGCTGAATGCCTTCGAGGCGTCGCTGAACGACCTTGTGCCGGCGGGTGCGCCCGCCGGGCTGGGTGAGGCGATGCGCTATGCCGTGCTGGGCGGCGGCAAACGACTGCGCCCGCTGCTGGTGCTGGCGAGCTGCGCGGCCGTCGGCGGCGACAGCTTCGCGGCCATGCGTGCGGCCTGTGCCGTCGAGCTCATCCATGCCTATTCGCTGGTGCATGACGACATGCCCTGCATGGATGACGACGTCATGCGTCGCGGCAAGCCGACGACCCATGTCGCCTTCGGCGAGGCCCAGGCCATGCTGGCCGGCGACGCGATGCAGGCCCTCGCCTTCGAGGTGCTGACACCGGATACCGGCATCGCCCCCGCGCTGCAGGCGCGGCTGTGCTCGCTGCTGGCGCGTTCGGCGGGTCACGACGGCATGGCCGGCGGCCAGGCCATCGACCTGGCCAGCATCGGCAAGCAATTGGACGAATGCACCCTGCGCGACATGCACCGCCGCAAGACCGGCGTGCTCCTGCAGGCCAGCGTCATGATGGGTGCGGCCTGCGGGCCGGCGTCGACCCAGGCGACCGAGGCCCTGTCGGTCTATGGCTCGGCCCTGGGGCTGGCCTTCCAGGTCGTCGACGACATCCTAGACGTGACCCAGGACTCCGAAGTGCTGGGCAAGACGGCCGGCAAGGACCAGGACGCCAACAAGCCGACCTACGTCAGCGTGCTGGGCCTGCAGTCCGCGCGGGCCCTGGCCCAGGCGTTGCGGGCCGAGGCGAAGGCGGCGCTGGCCGCCAGCGGCCTGGCCGACGTGAGCCATCTGAGCCTGCTGGCCGACTCGGTCGTCGAGCGGGACAACTGAGATCCACCCAGAACCCAGGCCTTAGCCATGGACTACACCCTGCTGAACAGCATTGCCAGCCCGGCCGACCTGCGTCGCCTGCCGCGCACCGAACTGAGGAAGGTCGCCGACGAGGTGCGCGCCTATGTGCTGGAGAGCGTCTCCAAGACAGGCGGCCATCTCGGCTCCAACCTCGGCACGGTCGAGCTGACGGTCGCGTTGCACTATGTGTTCAACACGCCGGAAGACCGGCTCGTGTGGGACGTGGGTCACCAGACCTACCCGCACAAGGTGCTGACCGGCCGTCGCGAACGCATGGGCAGCCTGCGCCAGCTCGGCGGCATCAGCGGCTTCCCGCGCCGCGACGAGAGCGAGTACGACACCTTCGGCACGGGCCACTCGTCCACCAGCATCTCCGCCGCTCACGGCATGGCCATGGCGGCCAAGCTCAAGGGCGAGAACCGCAAGGCCGTGGCCATCATCGGCGACGGTTCGATGACGGCCGGCATGGCCTTCGAGGCGCTGAACAACGCCGGCGTGGCCCACGGGGGCCTGCTGGGCGACGTGCTGGTCATCCTGAACGACAACGACATGTCCATCAGCCCGCCGGTCGGCGCGCTGAACAAGTACCTGGCGCGGCTGATGAGCGGCAGCTTCTACGCCGCCGCGCGCGAAGGCGCCAAGAGCGTGCTGAAGAACACGCCGCTCTACGAGTTCGCGCGCAAGTTCGAGGAGCACACCAAGGGCATGGTCGTGCCGGGCACGATCTTCGAGGAGTTCGGCTTCAACTATGTCGGCCCCATCGATGGCCATGACCTGGAGTCGCTGATCCCGACGCTGGAGAACCTGCGCGACAAGAAGGGCCCGCAGTTCCTGCACATCGTCACCAAGAAGGGGGCAGGCTACAAGCTGGCCGAGGCTGATCCGGTGAAGTACCACGCAGCCTCCGGCAAGTTCGACCCCGCCGTGGGATTCGTCAAGCCTGCCACGCCGCCCAAGACGACCTTCACCCAGGTCTTCGGCGACTGGCTGTGCGACATGGCGGAGGCCGATTCGCGCCTCGTGGGCATCACGCCCGCGATGCGCGAGGGCTCGGGCATGGTGGAGTTCCACAAGCGCTTTCCGCAGCGTTACCACGACGTGGGCATCGCCGAGCAGCATTCGGTCACCTTCGCCGCCGGCCTGGCCTGCGAGGGCATGAAGCCGGTCGTCGCGATCTACTCGACCTTCCTGCAGCGCGCCTACGATCAGATGATCCACGACGTGGCCATCCAGAACCTGCCGGTGCTGTTTGCTCTGGACCGTGCCGGCATCGTCGGTGCCGACGGCGCGACGCACGCCGGCAACTACGACATCGCCTACACCCGCTGCATTCCCAACATGGCCGTGCTGACGCCGGCCGACGAGGATGAGTGCCGCCAGGCGCTGTACACCGGCTTCATGCACAACGGCCCGGCGACGGTCCGCTATCCGCGTGGCGCGGGTGTGGGCGTCGTGCCGGTCAAGGCGATGGCGGCGCTGGCCTGGGGCAAGGGCGAGCTGCGCCGCAAGGGGCAGCGCATTGCCGTGCTGGCCTTCGGCACGCTGCTCTATCCGGCGCTGGAAGCGGCCGAGCGGCTGGATGCGACGGTCGCCAACATGCGCTTCGTGAAGCCACTGGACGTGGACCTCGTCACCGAGTTGGCGCGCACGCACGACGCCATCGTCACCGTCGAGGACGGTTGCGTCATGGGGGGGGCTGGCAGCGCCGTCACCGAGGCGCTGAACGCCGCCGGCATCGCCATCCCCGTGCTGCAGCTCGGCCTGCCCGACGAGTTCGTCGAGCATGGCGACCCGGCCAAGCTGATGAGCCTGTGCGGTCTGGACGCAGCGGGCATCGAGGCCAGCATCGTCAAGCGTTTCGGCGCGAAGCCGACGGTGGTGCGTTCGACCGCAGCGCGTTGAGCAGGGCCTCGACCAGCGGCTGCGCGGGTCGATGCAGGGGAAGCATTGCACTGACCCGGTAGGGGATCGACACGGCCAGAGGTCGCACGACCAGACCCGAGCTGGCGCAGGCCGCTGCGGTGAGCGGGTTGACAATGGCCACGCCCAGTCCAGCGCGGACCAGTTCGCAGACGGCGACCGCGCTGTGCGTCTGCACGCGCTGCCGCCGCGCGACGCCGGCAGCGCTGAAGCGCGCATCGATCTCGTGCCGGTAGGGATCGTCCGCGGCCAGGCTGATGAAGTCCAGGTCCTCGAAATCCTGCAGCGCCAGCCGCCTCGAGGAAGCCAGCGCATGGCCGGCCGGTAGCACGGCGACCTCATCGGCTTCCAGCACCGGCTCGATGCGCACACCCGGCAGCGGGGTCGCCTGCTCCGCGAGACCCAGGTCGAAGCGCTGCTCGCTGATCCAAGCATCGAGCAGGGGGGGCTCGGCCGGCGTGATGTCCACGCGCGCGCCGGGATACCTGTCCAGCAGCGCGGCCAGCGCCCCCGGCAGCAGCGCGTGGCTGAGCGCCGGCAAGCTCAGCACGGTCAGTTCGGCGCCTTCGTCGCGTCCCAGCGCCTCGGCCCGTTCGACGACGCGGGCCAGCCCCTGGAAGCTGCGCTCCACCTCGTCGAACAGCGCCCGGGCCCGCGCCGTGGCTTTCAGGCGGCCGCGCTCGCGTTCGAAGAGGGCGTAGCCCAGCAACTGCTCCAGCCTCGCCAAGTCGCGGGACAGCGTGGGTTGCGAGGTATGCAGCAGCGCGGCCGCGCCGGTGACGCTGCCGGCGGTCATGACGGCACGGAAGACCTCGATGTGGCGGTGTTGGATTTCCATATCAGATATGAATTGTCGCTGCACAAATTTCAATTTGATTGAATGGATGAGGCCATGCATCCTGCGAGCATGACCAAGCCCCTGCCCAACGCCCTGACTCCCGCCCGCCTGCAGCGTCTCGCCGCCGAGCACGGCACGCCGCTGTGGGTCTACGACGCTGCCACCATCCGCGAGCGCGTCGCCTCGTTGAAACGCTTCGACGTCGTGCGCTTCGCGCAGAAGGCCTGCTCCAACATCCACATCCTGCGGCTGCTGCGCACCGAGGGTGTCAAGGTCGACGCCGTGTCCCGCGGCGAAATCCTGCGCGCACTGGCCGCCGGCTATGTCGCGGGCGGCGACGAGATCGTCTTCACGGCCGACCTGCTGGATCACGCCACGTTGGCCACCGTTGTCGAGCACCGCATCCCTGTCAACGCCGGTTCCATCGACATGCTGGAGCAACTCGGCGCCGCCTCGCCGGGCCATCCGGTGTGGCTGCGGATCAATCCCGGCTTCGGCCACGGCCACAGCCACAAGACCAACACCGGCGGCGAGCACAGCAAGCACGGCATCTGGCACGCTGACCTGGGCGCGGCGCTCGCTGCCATCCGCCGCCATGGGCTGCACCTGGAAGGCCTGCACATGCACATTGGCTCCGGCGTGGACTATGGCCACCTCGCGCAGGTGGGCCAGGCCATGGTGGGGCTGGTGCGCGAGACGGTCGCTGCGGGTCATGACCTGCGCGCGATCTCGGCCGGTGGCGGCCTGTCCATTCCCTATCGCGACGGCGATGCGCGCATCGACGTGGAGCACTACTTCGGCCTCTGGGATGCTGCACGCAACGAGGCGCAGGCCCTGGCGGGTCATGCCCTGACGCTGGAGCTGGAGCCCGGCCGCTACCTCGTCGCGGAGAGCGCCGTGCTGCTGGCCGAGGTGCGGGCGGTGAAGCATGCCGGCGCCAACCGCTTCGTGCTTGTGGATGCCGGCTTCAACGAACTGATGCGCCCGGCCATGTACGGCGCCTTCCACGCGATGACCTTGATCGGCGCCGGCGGCCCGGTGCAGCCCACCGTCGTGGCCGGCCCACTGTGCGAGTCCGGTGACGTGTTTACCCAGGGCGCCGGCGGCGAGGTCCTGACGCGTGAGCTGCCGCCCGCCGCGGTGGGCGACCTGCTGGTCATCCACGATGCCGGTGCCTACGGCGCATCCATGTCCAGCAACTACAACAGCCGACCGCTGGCGGGCGAGGTGCTGGTGGACGGCGATGCAAGCCGTCTGATCCGCCGCCGCCAGACGATCGAAGAGTTGCTGGCGCTGGAGGCCTGAGCTCGCGGGACAATGCGGGCCTTCCGTCGCCCGCCTTGCTCATGTCGTCCAACCGTTCCCCCGTCACCGGCCGTCAGGTCCGCTTCGCGCTGATCGGCTGTGGCCGCATCGCGCAGAACCACATCCAGGCCGTCGAGCGCCACTCCGAACGGGCCACGCTGGTGGCGGTGTGCGACACCGACCCGGCCGCGCTGGCCGACGCGGTCGCCAAGACGGGAGCGCGAGGCTTCGCGTCGCTGACCGAACTGCTGGCGGCTCAGCCCGAGCTGCGGGTCGACTGCGTGGTGCTGACGACGCCCAGCGGCCTGCATCCGCGCCAGGCCATCGAAGCCGCCGCGGCCGGCGTGCATGTCATGACCGAGAAGCCCATGGCCACGCGCTGGCAGGACGGCCTCGCCATGGTCAAAGCCTGCGACGACGCCGGTGTGCGCCTCTTCGTCGTCAAGCAAAACCGCCGCAACCCCACGTTGCAACTGCTCAAGCGCGCGGTCGCCGAGGGCCGCTTCGGCCGGCTCTACAACGTTGCCGTCAACGTGTTCTGGACCCGGCCGCAGAGCTACTACGACAGCGCGGACTGGCGCGGGACCTGGGAGTTCGACGGCGGCGCGTTCATGAACCAGGCCAGCCATTACATCGACCTGTTGGACTGGATCGTCGGCCCGGTCGAGAGCGTGATGGCCTATACCGGCACGCTGGCGCGCAACATCGAGGTCGAGGACAGCGGCGCGGCAGCGCTGAAATGGCGCAACGGCGCCATGGGCACGGTCAATGTCAGCATGCTGACCTATCCCAAGAACCTTGAAGGCTCCATCACGCTGCTGGGCGAGAAGGGTTCAGTGCGAGTGGGTGGCCTGGCCGTCAACGAGATTCAGCACTGGGAGTTCGACGCACCCCACGAGATGGACGCTCTGATCCGGGATGCCAGCTATCAGACCACGTCCGTCTACGGCTTCGGCCACCCGCTGTACTACGACAACGTGATCCAGACGCTGCGCGGCGAGGCCCAACCCGAAACCGACGGTCGCGAGGGCCTGAAGTCGCTGGAACTGTTGATCGCGATGTACATGAGCGCCCGCGACGGTCGCCGCGTCAACCTGCCGCTGAGCTATTGATGAGCACCACCATCCATCCCAGCGCCATCGTCGACGAGGGCGCCCAACTGGGCGACGGCTGCCGAGTCTGGCATTTCGTGCACATCAGCGCTGGCGCGCGCATCGGTGAGCGCTGCTCCTTCGGCCAGAACGTCTACGTGGGCAACGACGTCACCATCGGTCACAACGTCAAGATCCAGAACAACGTGTCGGTCTATGACGCCGTGACGCTGGAGGACGACGTCTTCTGCGGCCCCAGCATGGTGTTCACCAACGTCTACAACCCGCGCTCGGCCGTCGCACGCAAGGACGAGTACCGCCGCACGTGGGTGAAGCAGGGCGCCACGCTGGGCGCCAACTCCACCATCGTCTGCGGCACCACCATCGGCCGCCACGCGTTTGTCGGCGCCGGCGCCGTCATCAACCGCGATGTGCCCGACTTCGCGTTGATGGTGGGCGTGCCGGCCCGCCAGATCGGCTGGATGAGCCGCTTCGGGGAGAAGCTGGACTTGCCCGTCGCGAGTGCGCAGCCCGTCGAGACCGTCTGCCCCCACACTGGGGATCGCTACCGCCTCCTCGGCAACCAACTCGAGCTGATCTGAATGGATTTCATCGACCTCAAGAGCCAGTACGCGGCGCTGCGCGACAACATCAATGCTCGCATCCAGGCCGTACTGGACCATGGCCAGTACATCCTTGGCCCAGAGGTCAAGGAGATGGAGGTCGCGCTCACCGCCTACACCGGTGCCAGGCACTGCATCAGCGTGGCCAGTGGCACCGAGGCCCTGCTGATCTGCCTGATGGCGCTGGACCTGCAGCCCGGTGACGAAGTCATCACCAGCCCCTTCACCTTCGCGGCGACGGCCGAGATGATCGTGCTGGCTGGCGGCGTGCCGGTCTTCGTCGACATCGAGCCGGACACCGCCAACATCGATGCGACGCTGATCGAGGCGGTCATCACGGCCCGGACCAAGGCCATCATGCCGGTCAGTCTCTACGGCCAGGTGGCGGACATGGACGCCATCAACGCCGTCGCCAACCGGCATGGCCTGGCTGTCATCGAGGACGCCGCACAGAGCTTTGGTGCGACGTACAAGGGCCGCAAGAGCTGCAACCTCTCCACCTTCGGCTGCACCAGCTTCTTCCCGAGCAAGCCGCTGGGCTGCTATGGCGATGGCGGCGCCATCTTCACGAACGACGATGGGCTGGCGCAGGCCTGCCGTGAGATCCGCACCCACGGCCAGAGCCAGCGCTATCTTCACACCCGGCTGGGCGTGGGCGGGCGCATGGACACGCTGCAATGTGCCGTCGTGCTGGGCAAGCTGGACCGCTTCGAGTGGGAGGTGCGGCGCCGTCTGGAGCTGGGCGAGGCCTATGGGCGCAAGCTGCAGGCCGCTGTCCCAAACCTGCAACTGCTGGCCGTGCGCGACGACCGCGATTGCGTTTGGGCCCAGTACACCGTCTTCGTCGACGACCGTGAAGCCTTGCAGGCCAAGCTCAAGGCCGTGGGCATTCCAACGGCCGTGCACTACCCGCGTCCGCTGCACCACCAGCCGGCCTATGCCAAGTACGGCCGGCCCGAGGACTGCCCCCAAAGCATCGCCGCCGCACGGCGCGTGCTGAGCCTGCCGATGAGTGCGGACCTGAGCGACGAGCAGATGGATCGCGTGGTGTCCGGCCTGGCGTCGGCCCGGGATTGAGCCGGGCGGTCGCCCAGGCAGGCGGCCAGGCACATCGGGCAACACTCGTATCACCGCTCCCGCCACGAATCGTCATGGCGATGGCTTAGGCTGCCACTCGCAGGCCCTGCGCGGCGGCGGACCGCCGCGGGCAGTCGTGCCGGCCGGGCAGGCGCCTCCCTTGCCGAGAGCCTTGGCAACCGTCGATAGCCTGGCTCAATATCGCTCATTTGATTAATGTTTTCAACCGAAAACGCTAATCCGATATAGTTATGCCTATCCCATCAACCCCAGCCCCCACTGGAGCTTTTTCGAAATGTCCCTGATCAACACCCAAGTCCAGCCCTTCAAGACCGAAGCCTTCCACAACGGCAAGTTCATCACCGTCACCGACGAATCCCTGAAGGGCAAGTGGTCCGTGCTGATCTTCATGCCGGCCGCCTTCACCTTCAACTGCCCGACCGAAGTCGAGGACGCGGCCGACAGCTACGCCGAATTCCAGAAGATGGGTGCCGAGGTCTACATCGTCACGACCGACACGCACTTCTCGCACAAGGTGTGGCACGAAACCTCGCCGGCCGTCGGCAAGGCAAAGTTCCCGCTGGTCGGCGATCCGACGCACACGCTGACCAACGCCTTCGGCGTGCACATCCCCGAAGAGGGCCTGGCTCTGCGCGGCACCTTCGTGATCAACCCCGAAGGCGTCATCAAGACGGCCGAGATCCACTCCAATGAAATCGCCCGCGACGTGTCGGAAACGCTGCGCAAGCTGAAGGCCGCCCAGTACACCGCCGCCAACCCCGGCCAGGTCTGCCCGGCCAAGTGGAAGGAAGGCGCCAAGACCATCGCTCCGTCGCTGGACCTGGTCGGCAAGATCTAAGTTCGTTTCATGACGAGAACCAGGAGCCCGGGAGGGCTCCTGCCTTCCGCAGAGCCTCACAGGTTCTGCTGAAAGGGCCTCCGGCAGCGGGGACCCTTTCAGCAGTGGCCCGCCTCGCCACGCCTCACTGAAAGGAAGTCACCATGTTGGACGCCGCACTCAAGACCCAGCTCCAGGGGTACCTGGACCACGTCAAGCTCCCCTTCGAGATCGTCGCCTCGCTGGACAACTCCGCGTCCAGCGACGAGATGCGTGAACTGCTGGAAGAGATCGCCGGCATGTGCGACAAGATCTCGCTGCGCACCGATGGCGTCGACACCCGCACGCCGTCCTTCCTGCTGCGCCGCACGGGTACCGAGCAGTCCCTGCGTTTTGCTGCCATCCCGCTGGGCCACGAGTTCACGTCGCTGGTGCTGGCGCTGCTGTGGACGGGCGGCCATCCGCCCAAGGTCGAGCAGTCGCAGATCGATGCCGTGAAGGCGCTCGACGGCGACTTCGACTTCGAGATCTACATGAGCCTGACCTGCCACAACTGCCCGGACGTGGTGCAGGCGCTGTCGCTGATGTCCATCGTCAACCCGCGCATCCGCACCACCGTCATCGATGGCGGCCTGTTCCAGGCTGAGGTCGAGGCGCGCGAGATCATGGCCGTGCCAGCCGTATGGCTGAACGGCCAGCCCTTCGCCTCGGGACGCATGTCGCTCGAGGAGATCGTCGCCAAGCTCGATACGGGCGCTGCGGCACGTGACGCCAAGAAGCTGGACGCCGAGCAACCGTACGACATGCTCATCATCGGCGGTGGCCCCGCCGGTGCCGCAGCGGCCGTGTACGCGGCACGCAAGGGCATCCGCACGGGCGTCGCGGCCGAGCGCTTCGGCGGCCAGGTCAACGACACGCTGGGCATCGAGAACTACATCTCGGTCTCCGTGACTGACGGCCCCAAGTTCGCCGCGGCGCTGGAAGGCCATGTCAAGGACTACCAGGTCGACATCCACAACCTGCAGCGCGCCGAGAAGCTGACGCCGGCTGCCCAGCCTGGCGGCCTCGTCGAGGTGGAACTGGCCAATGGCGCCAAGCTCAGGGGCAAGACCGTCATCCTGTCCACCGGCGCGCGCTGGCGCAACGTGGGCGTTCCTGGCGAAGCCGAGTACAAGAACAAGGGCGTGGCCTACTGCCCGCACTGCGACGGCCCGCTGTTCAAGGGCAAGCCGGTGGCGGTCATCGGCGGCGGCAACTCCGGCGTCGAGGCGGCCATCGACCTGGCCGGCATCGTTCGCCATGTGACGCTGATCGAGTTTGGCGCCGAGCTGCGTGCTGACGCGGTGCTGGTCAACAAGGCGCGCAGCCTGCCCAACGTGACCATCATCACCAATGCGCAGACGACCGAGTTCACCGGCGCCGGCGGCAAGCTCAACGGCCTGAACTACACGGATCGCGTGACGGGCGAAGCCAAGCGCGTGGAGGTGGACGGCTGCTTCGTGCAGATCGGCCTGGTGCCCAACACCGAGTGGCTGCGCGGCACCGTGGAGCTCAGCAAGCATGGCGAGATCATCGTGGACGCCAAGGGTGCCACGTCGGTGCCTGGCGTGTTCGCGGCAGGGGATGTGACGACCGTGCCCTTCAAGCAGATCATCATCGCGGCCGGCGATGGCGCGAAGGCGGCTCTCGGTGCCTTCGACTACCTGATGCGCAGCTGACGCCTGCTCCTACACTGCCTCCCAGCGCCCGCGAGTGGCGCATAGGGAGAGGCAATGAAGGAAGGATTGCTGATCGCCCAGCTGGTGCTTTTCGCGGCCACGCTGGGGATGTTGGCTTGGGTGGCGCTGCACCAGCGGCGCACGAAGAAGCATCAGGACGCGTTGCTGAGCGAACTGCAGGCCAGCTTGGGACAGCAGCGCTGGTTTCGCATCAACCTGGCCCGCCCGGCCTTCTTTGACCGGCGCCTGCGGGTGCTGGCCTTCGAGGCCAAGGGCCTCCTGATCGACGAGGGTGACCGCCTGCGCATCCTGGCGGCACGGCCGGATGGCGAGCGCCTGGAGCGCACGGTGCCCAAGCAGCCGGCGTCGATCCGCTGGCAGGGCAATGCCGGTCTGCGATCCGCCAATCTGCATTGGCTGGAGATCGGCACGGGCGCCGAGGCCGTCATGATCAGCGCCGACACGGGCATGAACGCACTGGCCTCGCGTGAGGCCACGGCGGACATGTTGCGCGCGCTGCTGCCGCAGCAGCCACTCGACGCCGCCGCACTGGCGGACTTCGCCCTTGACAAGCACCCGGCGACTCGCCTGGCCATGGCGACCTTGCTTGTGCTGCTGCTGGCGCTGGTGGGCGATATCGCCGTCAGCGAGCACCAGGCGTTGGCGGCGGCATGGCCGCTGGGCCTGCTTGGTTTCGGTGTGGGTCTGGCTGCCTTGCTGCTCTATCCCGTGTTCATCAGGCGCAAGGTGCCGGGCCGGGAGTCTCTGATCCTGACGGTGCTGCTGGGCGCCGTCCTGGGCGGGGTGGCGCCTCGTGCGGCGTTGCGACTGGACCAGTGGTTGTCCGGCGGACCGGTCCCCACGTCTTACCGGCTGGTGCAGGGCGCGACGCTGAAGCCCGTGGAGCCGGGGCCACCCGACGTGAGGCTGAACAACGTGCGCGAATACTGGGCCCAGTTCGACGTCGGCTCCACGCACCAACTCGACATCGTGCATGGTCCGCTGGGCCTGTGGCAGCTGGACCGCAGCCGCCTCAATGGGATCACGCGGGACTGGTATCTCCGCGAGGACCGTCCTGCGGACCGCGGCGCATCGGCGCCATCCCGCTAGAGGCCGGCGGCGCGTTACAGCTTCATCTGCGCGAACGCCGCCTGGAGGCCGGCCACGCCGCCGACTCGCTGATCGTTGATGAAGACCTGGGGCATCTGGCGCACCGACGGGCCGCACTTCTCGTAGAAGGCCAGGCGCTGGGCCTCGTCGTCGATCTTGATCTCTTCGAACCCCAGGCCCTTGGCCTTGAGCAGGCTCTTGACGGTATCGCACTGCGGGCAGGCGGACTTGGAATAGACGACGATGTTGAGCTGCATGGGGGGAGTTTAGAAGGGCTCAGAGCGGCCTGACGGTCAGCGCGCGACGGGCCTGCCACAGGCCCTCTGCACTGTAGACCGCCAGCGCGCCCCAGATGAAGCCGAAGGCGACGAGACGGCTGGCGTCCATGGGCTCCTTGAACAGGAACACGCCCAGCAGGAACTGCAGCGTGGGCGACGCGTATTGCACGATGCCCAGCGTGGCCAGCGGGATGCGCCGAGCGCCGGCTGCGAACAGCAGCAGGCTGCCGGCCGTGACCGGCCCGGTGCCGATCAGCCAAGCCCAATCCACCGCCGTCTGCCCGGCCATGCTGCCGTCCTGCGACCACCAGAGCATCCCGCCGGCGGCCAGCGGCGCGAGGATCAACGTCTCCAGGGTCAGTCCCTCGATGGCGCCCAGCGCCGCGGTCTTGCGCATCAGCCCGTACAGGCCGAAGCTCACCGCCAGCACCAGGGCCACCCAGGGCAGGCGGCCGGCCGCCACCGTCAGCCAGACGACGCCGAAGGCCGCCAGCCCGACGGCGACCCACTGGACGGGCCGCGGGCGCTCATGCAGCACCGCAAAGCCCAGCGCCACGTTGACCAGCGGATTGATGAAGTAGCCCAGGCTCGCATCCAGCACATGGCCGTGGCCCACCGCCCAGACATAGGTCAGCCAGTTGACGGCGATCAGCGTGGCAGACACCCCGAAACGCCGCCACGTCGCCGCGCTCACCTCGCGCAGCCATTTCAGATGACCCGTCGCCAGCAGCACGATGGCGACGAAGGCCAGCGACCACAGCGTACGGTGGGCCACGATCTGCAGCGCCGGGACGCTGGCGATCTGGCGGAAGTAAAGCGGGAACAGCCCCCAGCTCAGATAGGCGCCGAGAGCGAAGAGGATGCCGGAGTTCATGGCCTGCATTGTCGTTAAGGGTTACTCCGGGTGCTGTCGTAGGGGCGTCCACGTCGAATGTC
>NZ_DASWYS010000242.1:0-2009 GCF_036404855.1 Roseateles sp. | reverse complement strand
GTGCCGGCCACGATGCCGAAGCCCTGTCCGCTCGCCGCGAGCGCGCGCAGTTCGGCGCCACGGGTGCGCTCCAGGAAGGTGTCGAGGTGCAGCCCGACCGCCAATTCGATGGTCTCGCAGGCGGCGCGAGTGGGGGCGATGACAATGACCCGGCCCGTGGCGGGCTTGGCTGCCACGAAGGCATCCCGGTCGGGCGGCAGGTAACGATCCTGGGGAGTGCGCACTCTGCAAGCTACACCGTAGCACCAGAGAGTTACGGGCTGATCAGGACGGGGCTAATTTTAAAGGCTGTCATGGCCCCGCTCGCTTGAAGCGTTCCGTCTGGCCTGAATACGGCCGGGCACCACGAAACATCCACTCATGCTGCGCGACGCTGTATTTCGCTCTGGTGCCCCAGCGCTGATTGCGTCGGTATGCCTGCTCGCCATGGCCTACCTTGCCACCGTCCATCGCGAGCGACTGGCGCGGTATTGGACCGTAGCCTGGGCGCTGTTGCTCGCGCGATACGGATGGAATGCGTACTTCACCCCGTTCGCCAACGAGTGGATCCTCCTCGGGGCGTTGGTACTCCGCATCGGATTCAGCGTGACCGTACTTGCTGGCGCCTTTGCCCTGCGCGGAGAGCGCCTTTCGCCGCAGGCCATGCTGGCCTGGGCCGTGGGAGCGCCGTTGGTGGGGCTGGCCGTGGCCACGGTGACCGACGTGCCGGGTGTGCTGCCACTCGTCTCCACCGGCGTCATGCTGATCATGCTGACGATTGCGGCCTGGCGGCTGGCCACAGCCACGATGTTGCCCACCGTCGAGCGCATGGGCACGGCCTTCGCGTTGGCGACGTACGCCGTCGTATCCACCATCCTGCCCCGGCTGCCCGACGGCACGGGCATTTTTCAGGCAGCGACACTGGCGGCGTGGGCAGCGCAGCTCATCACGAGCTTTGGGTTGCTCGCAACCTTCCTGCGCATCTCTCACGACCGCGAAGTGTCATCGCATCGCACGCTGGAAACACGATTGACCCACGCCCTCGGTGGCTTCGTGCAGCTGTGTATGCACTGCAAAGCGGTGCGCGACGACCGGCTGCAGTGGCAGCCCCTCGAACGCTTCGTCGCCAAGCGCACAGCGTCCAAGCTGTCGCACGGCATCTGCCAGGACTGCGCGAAGGAGCACTATCCGGACGACTGGTCGGACATGCCCACACAGCGCGCCTAGACAAGAGTATGGTATGCAACACGAACGGGACGCCATTTGGCGGCCCGTTCGTTTGTCAGCGAAACACGAAAGAATCAGCGCTGAATCAACTTGGTGCGCTGCCCATTGCGGAAGATCTCCACGCGATCGGCTCGTCCGTCGCGATTGGAATCGGTCCACACCTGCAGCAGTTCGCCCTGCGCGTCCAGGAAGATGGCGCGCCACGGTACGCCGCCGCGTCCTTGTTCAGGTACGCGCACAATGAACTCGTTGGTGCCGATCCACTGCATGACCTCCACACTGCCACGCCCGTCGATGACGTCCATCGCGCTGCGCATCTGCGGCAGCACCTGCGGATAGGCGCGCGACGCGAACTCGGGCAGATCATCACAACGCCCATCGCGATCGAGATCGTTGCACACCGGTGGGCCGTAGCGCAGGTCGTCGCACCAGCCGTCGCCGTCGCGGTCCAGGCAGGTGGAAGAGCCGGTGCCGGGCGGGCGCACGCCGGGATTCTGCGTGAAGTAACGGGGGTCCATCACAGCGCCCGGCACCACCACACCACCGGGCGTGATGTACCCGCCCTGTGACGATTGTGGCCCCTGCGGTGACACCATGCCCCCCGGATACGACGAAGCCGGCGAAGAATTCGCCGGCCGGTCGCCATACAACTGCTCATCCGTGACCTTCTTCTGCTCCCAGGCCTCGCGCGCCCGACCATCGGGCGCCGAAGCCAGCGGCGGAATCAAGGGTGGCCCTTTCTTCTCAGCGCCCTTGAGCCGGTTGACTGGCAGCTCGTCCATCTTCTTGCCGCCCGACTTGGC
>NZ_DASWYS010000241.1:0-39821 GCF_036404855.1 Roseateles sp. | reverse complement strand
CGCCGGCCGCGCAGTTGGTCGGCGCGCGCGCGACGGCGCCAGCATGGCCCGGAAGAATCCGCGTCGCATCGCAACTCCGTCCAGAGGCCGCCTTGTCCACTATGAGCGCTCGCCAACCCGCCTCGGCCGCTGCAGGCCTGTGGTTCCTCGTCGCCGCCACCGGGTTGGCCATCTTTGCGAGCTACATCGCCGTGTCCTATGGCGTCGCGGCGCTGGGCGGCAGGCCCGGCCAGTCCAAATGGGTGGCCGGCGATGGCCTGGGCAATGCGATGCTGAGCCTGCATCTGCTGCTGGCGCTGCTGATGACGGCGGGCGGCGTGCTGCAGCTGATCCCGGCGCTGCGGCGGCGCCTGCCGGCCGTGCACCGCGGCGTGGGCCGCGTCTTCATGATGGGCGCGCTGCTGGGCAGCGGCAGCGGGCTGTACCTGCTGTGGGTGCGCGGCACCGTGGGCGACCTGAGCCAGCACCTGGGCATGAGCCTGAATGCCCTGCTCATCATCGGCTTCGCGCTGCTGGCCTGGCGCGCGGCGCGCGTGCGCGACTTCGCCACGCACCGGCGCTGGGCGCTGCGCCTCTTTCTCGCGGCGAACGGCGTGTGGTTCTTCCGTGTGGGGTTGATGCTGTGGCTGATGGTGTTTCGCCGGCCGGTCGGGTTCGACCCCGCCAGCTTCACCGGCCCCTTCCTGACCGTGCTGGCCTTCGCGCAGTTCCTGCTGCCGCTGGCCGTGCTGGAGATCTACCTGCGCTCGCGCGGCTGGGCCGTGGCGGTCTTGCTGGGCATTGCCAGCCTGGCGACGGCGGGTGGCGTTCTCGGCGCGACGATGGGGATGTGGCTGCCGCGCTTGTGAACCTGCGGCGGGCGCGGCCCTGGCTGCGACAATTCGCGTCCCATGCTGAAGTTCGACCTCCTCAAGACCGAAGGCCGCGCCCGCCGCGGCACGCTCACGCTCAACCACGGCGTCGTGCAGACGCCCATCTTCATGCCCGTGGGCACCTACGGCACGGTCAAGGGCGTCACGCCGCGTTCGCTCAACGAGATGGGCGCGCAGATCATCCTGGGCAACACCTTCCACCTGTGGATGCGGCCGGGCCTGGACGTGGTCAAGCAGTTCGGCGGCCTGCACCGCTTCGAGAGCTGGAACAAGCCCATCCTGACCGACTCCGGCGGCTTCCAGGTCTGGTCGCTGGGCGCCATGCGCAAGATCAGCGAGGAAGGCGTCAAGTTCGCGTCGCCGGTCAACGGCGACAAACTGCTGCTGACGCCCGAGGTCAGCATGCAGATCCAGACGACGCTGAACTCCGACATCGTCATGCAGTTCGACGAGTGCACGCCCTACGAGAGCAAGGGCGTGCTGACGACCGAGCGCGAGGCGAAACAGTCGATGGAGCTGAGCCTGCGCTGGGCCAAGCGCTGCATCGCCGAGTTCGACCGGCTGGAGAACCCCAACGCGCTGTTCGGCATCGTGCAGGGTGGCATGTACACCAACCTGCGCGACGCGTCGCTGGCGGGCCTGGCCGAACTGGACCTGCCGGGCTATGCCATCGGTGGCCTGTCCGTGGGCGAGCCCAAGGCGGAGATGCAGCGCGTCCTGGAACACACGGGCCACCAGCTGCCGGCCAACAAGCCGCGCTACCTGATGGGCGTGGGCACGCCGGAAGACCTGGTGGAAGGCGTCAGCCAGGGCATCGACATGTTCGACTGCGTGATGCCCACCCGCAACGCGCGCAACGGCCATCTGTTCACGCGCTTCGGCGACCTGCGGCTGCGCAACGCGCGCTACAAGGCGGACGAGAAGCCGGTGGACGAGACTTGTGCCTGCGAATGCTGCACGGGATTCAGCCGTGCCTACCTGCACCATCTGGACCGCTGCGGCGAGATGCTGGGCCCCATGTTGACCAGTGTGCACAACCTGCACTACTACTTGAACCTGATGCAGGAGATCCGCGACGCGCTGGATGCGGGTCGCTTCGAGGCCTGGCGGGCGCAGTTCCATGCGGATCGGGCGCGCGGCATCTAGGGCTTGTTGATGGCCGCGACGGCCCCAACATGACGGCATGCTGAGACTGCTGCTCGCCCCGTTGCGCTGGCTTCTCCGGGTCGTCCTTGCGCTGCTCATCCTCTTTGAGGAATGGGGCTGGGAGCCGCTGCGGCGCGTATTCGCGCTGATCGCGAAGCTGCCGGTGATCCGGCAGGTCGAGACCCTGCTCAAGCGCCTGCCACCGCGCTGGGCCTTCGTCGTGCTGGTGCTGCCCAGCCTGCTCATCTTGCCCATCAAGCTGCTGGCCGTTTGGCTCGTGGCCAGCGGACGCGTGGCGCTGGGCGTTGGCGTCATCGTCGCGGCCAAGGTGGGCGGCACTGCCTTGCTGGCCTGGCTGTTCCAGCTGATCCAGCCAGCGCTGATGCAACTGGCTTGGTTCGCCCGCCTCTATGGACGCTGGACGGCCTGGAAGGCCGAGCTGCTGGCCTGGGTGCGCGCCAGCGGCGTGTGGCGCGCGGCGCGGGCCATCAAGCTGCGCGTGAAGCGCCTTTTCAGGCGCGCACGAGCGGCGCCGCCCCAGCCCTGAACTGGAGCCGCCGCTCGCGCTGGGCATCGATCTCGGCGCGGATCAGGGCCAGCTCGGCCTGGCGTTCGTCACGATAGAAGAGGTTGTAGGCCTCGAAGGGGATGAGCCGGCCATCGGGACGCGCGATGTGGATGCAGCTCTTCTTCAGCGCGCGGATGTCCAGCGACTGCGCATCCATGAACTGCACGATGAGGACACGGAAGACGTCGCGGTAGCTCAGGCGCGGTGCGTCGATTCTGGGCAGGCAGCACAGCAGCTCGGACAGGCAATTGGACTGGCTCTCGGGGGAGTGGTTGGTCGAGAACAGCTTGAAGACCTGGGACTTGAACGTCGGGTCGCCCTCGAAGACGATGGTGCTGCGGTCACCGGACAGCAGCGTGGCGGCATCCAGATAGCGCGTGAGTGGCACCAGGCCCTCCGGGCCGCGCAGCGCGTAGGCCATGGCAAGCGTGTCCGGGTTGCAGGGCACCGGCAGCACGTCGGCCAGGGTGAAGACGCCACTTTGCTCTGCGATGCGGCGGCGCAGTTCGCTGACGGTGAGGCGATGTCGCGCGGCGTCATAGGCTTCGACGCGGCCGGCATTCTGGATGGGCTGCAGCGTCACGCCCCGCACGCAGCCGTAGCGCTGCCCGTGGCGGATCACGTCGCCGATCTCGTCGTCGTTGACGCCGCGCTTGACGGTCATGACCAGGGTTGTCGACAGGCCCAGAGCATCCAGCTTTGCCAGCGCCGCCTCGTGCGGGCCTCGCAGGTCGGCGCCGCGCAGGTCCATCAGCGCCTCGCGCCGCAGCGAGTCGAACTGCAGGTAGACCTCCAGTCCCGGCGCGTAGCCTGCCAGACGCTCGGCGAAGGCCGCGTCCTGGGCGATGCGCAACCCATTGGTGTTCACCATCAAGTGCTTGATGGGACGTTCCTTTGCGGCGTCGAGGATGTCGAAGAACTGCGGATGCAGCGTTGGCTCGCCGCCGGAGATCTGCACGACATCAGCCTCTCCCTCGCTGGCGACGATGGCGTCCAGCATCGCGACGACCTCCATCAGCGAGCGGTGCGTGAGCCGCTCCGGCCCCGAAGCCGCGTAACAGGTGGGGCAGCGCAGATTGCAATGGTCGCTGATCTCAACGATGGACAGGCAGCTGTGCTGCATGTGGTCGGGGCACAGGCCGCAGTCGTAGGGGCAGCCGTACTGCATCGGTGTCGCGAAGCGCTGAGGCATCTCGGGCGGCTTCACGAACACCTCGCGGCACTGGCGGTACCAGGCGGCGTCGTCGCTGACGATCACGCGCTCGGTGCCGTGGGCGGGGCACCACTTGTCCATGAAGACATGGTCGTCCTTGATGACGATCTTGGCCTCGACATGGCGCAGGCAGGTTGTGCAGACCGACTGCGTCGTGTCGTAGAACAGATAGGGGCGGTTCTTGCGGTTCATGGCGTGACAGGGGCCGGTTGGTGCCAGGCGCGCGCGACGAACGGCGCGTACACGGCGAGCGCGACAAGGCAGGTCCACTGGATGCCGGACAGACCCAGCGGCCAGGCCACCGGCACCGGCTTGAGGAACTCGACGAGGAAGCGCCACAGCAGGTAGCTGCTCAGGAACAGCTTGAACGCGCAGCCCGGTGTGGCGAAGCGGGCGCGGTGCAGCGCGACGCCCAAGAGCAGCACGATGGCGATTTCGTAGAGCTGCGTCGGGTGGCGCGCCTGGCCGTCGCCGAAGTCCACGCCCCATGGGGCTGTGGTCGGCAGGCCGTAGGTGTCGTCGTGCAGTCCGGCGAGGAAGCAGCCGGCGCGGCCGATCGCCAGACCGACGGCGATGGGCAGCACCATCGCGTCGCCGGTGCTGCGCGTCTGGCCAGTGAGCTTCTTGGCCAGCTCCACGCCGATGAGGCCACCCAGCAGGCCGCCGACGATGCTTTGGCCCGGCAGGATGAGCGGGCCACCCTGCCAGATGGCCAGCGCCACATCGGGCCGTTCGATGAGGAAGACGAGTTTGTTGCCGAGGGCGGCGCCCAGCAGCAGGCCCACCACCACGCCGAAGTTGCCCCGTGCCAGGACGCCGCCGCGCTGCTGCTGCCCGAGCGTGCGGCGCCACATCGCCGCGCCCAGTGCCATGCCGGCCCAGGCGAAGGCGCTGTGCACCCATGCCGCGGTGGTGGTGTCGGCGATCAAACGTTGTCGCGCCGGCTGTACTTGTAGAGGGCGCGGCCACAGACCCAAGCCAGGCCGCCACCGATGAGCAGGCTGGGTACGGCGATGACCAGCGCTGCACCGGCATATGTGCCGGCTTGGGGGGACAGCAGATCGGGCAAGGACATGACCGTGAAGGCTGCGCCACACAGACCTGCCAGCCCGAACCCCAACGTGCCTATCGCCAGGAAGGCGATCGCGATAAAGCGCCAGAACTTGGAATCGGTGTCGCTCATGACAGGGCATCCTCCAGTCGGAATTGAGTCATTGAATGCCAGCTCTTGGCGCCGCAAGCCTCGACCATGACGATGCTGGCGATCAGGCAGGGCACGGAAAAGGCCGGCAGCACCCCCAGGGCACCTTGATCTTGCAACGGCGCGGGTCTGGAGATCAACGTGACGTCGCTGCCGCGCAGTCTGATGGTGCCGAAACCCAGCGCGGACATCATCAGCCCGAGGACCGGCAGTGCGCGCGTCGGGGGCACGCCGGAGCTCATACCGTCGGTGCGCTCAAGAGGCGAGCCACGCGTTCACGCAGGGCATCCGGCGTCACGTCGGCGGTTCTCATCGGCTCGTTCACCGTCAGGCTGACCCGGCTCCAGAGCCCGCGCCGCAACGGCTTGACCATGGCCTGGCCGCCCTCCACGCGCGAGAAGAAGCTGCCCCACAAATTGCCCAATGCCATCGGGATAACGGGCACGTCCGGCAGACCCTCCACCAGTTTCATGACGCCGCCCTTGAAGGGCTGCAGCTCGCCGTCGCGGGTGATGCCCCCCTCGGGGAAGATGCAGACCATCTCACCGTCCTCCAGCACCGCGCGGGCGGTGGCAAATGCAGCTTCGTAGGTGGCCGGGTCGGACTTCTGCGGGGCAATCGGGATGGCCTTGGCCAACCTGAACATCCAGCCCAGCACCGGGATGCGGAAGATCTGGTGGTCCATGAGGAAACGGATGGGGCGCGGGCTGGCGGCCATCAGCAGCACGGCGTCGACGAAGGACACGTGGTTGCAGACCAGAACGGCTGGGCCGCTCGTCGGCAGGCGATCGTCGTGAACGATTCGGAAGCGGTAGACCAGGCGCGTCAGCACGAAGGCGATGAAACGCAGCAGGTACTCGGGCACGATGAGGAAGATGTAGGCCGCAACGATGGCGTTGGCGATACCGACCGCGAGGAACACCTCTGGGATCGTCAGGCCCGCGCTCAGCATGGCGCCCGCGATGATGGAGCTGGCGATCATGAAGATCGCGTTCAGGATGTTGTTGGCCGCGATGATGCGGGCACGGTGCGTGGGTTGGGCGCGCAGCTGGATCAGTGCGTACATCGGCACGCTGTAGAGGCCGGCAAACAGGGCCAGCAGCGTCAGGTCGGCCAGCACGCGCCAGTGCGCCGCCACGCCGAGGAAAGCCCCCACGCTGTAGGGCTCGGCCGCGGGCAGGCCGGAGGCGGCGAAGTAGAGGTCGATGGCGAATACGCTCATGCCCAGGGCGCCCAGCGGCACCAGGCCGATCTCGACGTGGCGCTTGGACAGCATCTCGCACAGCAGCGAGCCGATGCCAATGCCGATGGAGAACACCGCCAGCAGGAGCGACGCCACCTGCGGGCTGCCGTGCAGCACCTCCTTGGCGAAGGCCGGAAAGTTGCTGAGGAACACCGCGCCGAAGAACCACATCCACGAGATGCCTAGCAGTGAGCGGAATACGGCCAACCCTTCATGGGCCAGCTTGAGATTGCGCCAAGTCTCGGTGAAGGGGTTCCAGTTGATGACGAGATGTGGGTCGGTCGACGGGCTGGCGGGAATGGCCTGTGCGGTCGCACGGCCCAGGATGGCCAGGCCCAAGCAGGCCCAGGCCACGTGTTGCGGGCCGACGACCGGCGTGTCCACCAGCACGCCCCCCAGCAGTTGGCCCAGCAAGATGGCAACGAAGGTGCCCATCTCCACCATGCCGTTGCCGCCGGTCAGCTCCCGTTCGCTCAGCTGCTGCGGCAGGTAGGCGTACTTGACCGGACCGAACAGCGTCGAGTGCAGCCCCATCAGGAACACGCAGGCAAGCAGCGCCGGCACGTGGGCCGCATAGAAGCCCCAGGCCGCAATGGCCATGATGGCGATCTCCAGGCTCTTAACGAGCTGCATCAGTCGCGCCTTGTCATGCTTGTCGGCGAGCTGGCCACTGGTGGCCGAGAACAGCACGTAGGGCAGGATGAAAAGCGCACCGATGACCAGGCCCGCATGGCTGGGCGGCAGCCAGTCCAGCTGCAGCTGGTAGGTGATCATCAGCGTGAACGCGAACTTGAAGACGTTGTCGTTGGCGGCGCCGAGGAACTGCGTCCAGAAGAACGGGGCGAAGCGGCGTTGGCCGAGCAGGGCGAACTGGTTGGGATGCTCTGTGCTCATTGCTGGACGAATTGAGTAGGTTGCGCGAGGCCTGCGCGCGGCAGCCAGGCAAACATCGAGTCCACGGTGACCGTGTCGATGTGACTCGCAAAGCGGCGCGCACTCGGATGATCGTCGAAGGCAATGTTGGCGCGGGTCATCCGTCCTCCCAGGCGGGTCAGCGTGGACAGATGCAAGTCGGTGGGCTGGTAGCCCTGGACCTGCAACCAGTCCTGCGCGGCGCGTCGGCTGATGATGCCGGGCGCGGCGGCGCCGGCCAGCGTCTCCAGCACCCACTGGTTGCTTTGCTGGTACTTGGTGCCGAAGGCATAGGCCACCATGCTGTAGCGGCGCTCGTTGAATTGCGCGACGCGGCCGTTGTCCGTCAGCACGGGCAGCAGCGCCTGCTGCAGCTCGGGCTTGAGCACCACGAACGCGGCGTCGTAGCGGTAGGGGCGGTCCATGAAGAACTCGCCCAGGCCCTGGCGATAGAGCGCGGCGAGGTCACTGCCACAGTGGTTGAGCTTGTGCACCACGCGCCAAGCCGCGGGTTGCTGGTTCGTGTCCCGGTAGACGAAGCCGAGGTGCGACCAGCGCAGCCCGTACTTGCTCAGGTCCTGTCCCGCACGAGCGAGGATGGCGACCTGGGCACCGCTGGCATCCAACTGGCGGGCGGTGGCCTGCGCGAGATTCAGTCCTTGTTCGATCTCTCGCGGCGTCGGCTGCCTGTCGTCGCAGGGACGGCCTGCCTGGGCCGCCGTGGCGATGGCCAGGGCCGCGATGACGACGGCCAGCTTCAACGGCTCACCTGCTCGTTGTAGAGCAGCGCCTTGCCGATTTCGTTGGGGATGAAGGCGATGACCTCGCCGGCGGCGGAGATGAGCGTACCGGCGCCGATGACCGACACCGTGACGGCCGCGCCGGTGGACACGACGAGGCCCGCGGCCAGTTTGCCGGTGGTCTTGATGCTGATGCGCGCGCCGTCCGAGGCACGCTCCAGCACCCAGACCGTGGCGCCCCCGACCACCTCGACGCTGACGACCACCAGCGTGACACCCGCCGACAGGATGCCCACGGGCAGGGCGCTCAGTGCGACGCCGGCGGCACTGACCGCGCCGACCGACAGCGCCACCGGCGCGATCGACAGTGCGGCGCTGGCCTCGGACGGGTTGTCGTGCGCCAGGGCCGACAGGCTCAGCGCCAGGCACAGGCCGGTGGCGGCAATCATGCGTTTCATCAAGTGCTCCTTCGGGTTACGGGGCGTCAATGCCGGCCTGCATCGCGGCCTCGCGGCGCCCCTGCAGGCGGGCTTCGAGCAGGTCCGTCTCGTGGGCGTCACGCAGCATCTTGGCCAGCGTGAAGACATTGGAGATCAGGTAGAGCCAGCAGACGAGCAGGTAGGCCTTCCACACCGGCTGCACGTCCATGCGCCACAGGCCCCACGCCGTCAGCCCCATCGCGAGGGCGAAGCCGGCCCAGACGACGATGCGCCACATCGGCGTGTCGACGGGACGGTCCTGGTTGTCGCGGATGAACTTGGCCAACGCAAAGGCGGTTGACAGGCAGAACACATAGCCCATGACCATGAAGGCGCGATCCAAGTCCTGACCAGGCAACCAGGCCAGCCCCGAGCCGCACAGCATCAGGCTGAGGCCGAACGAGACCCAGACCTGAAGGCGCCACGCGCTGGTATCGCGGCGGACGTGCGAGGCAGAAGCCATGTCAACTCCCTGTTTGCTTGTGGAATGGGCGCGATGTTGCGCGATGCCGGGGCAGCCGTGTTCGGGAATAGTTCCTAGACGCATGGCAAGCGCCGGGAAGTAGCGTTTCATGCGCCCGTGGGCCGCTGGAAGTGAGGGCGGGTCGCGAAAACCGCCGCCGACAGGCGGGCGCCGCGCCATCGGGCCAGGCGCTTCAGAGCCAAGTCGAACAGCAGCGGGTTGTGCTCGCGCAGGGCCTGCAGCGGTGTCACGTCGGCAGCGTCCAGCAGACCGGCACGAACGAGCGCTGGCAACCGCACGGCGGCGGGAATGCCGGGCAGCGGATAGTCCGAACCGTGCATCAGGCGCGTCTGCCAGTCCTCGCGCGTCAGTAGGGTGCGAGCGACCTCGGGCCTGCGGTTGGTCTGCAGCACGACGGAGATGTCGCCCGTCAGGTGTGCGCCCCAGCCCTCGTCCATCAGCCGCGCGAACAGCGAGAACGCGGGAACCTCGCGGGGCCGCACGCGGTCCAGGTCCAGCGCCTTTCCCAAAGACGCGCAATGCGCGACGACGACGCGAACGCCGCGTTCGAGCGCGGCTCGCACCAGCAGCGGGTTGCCCAGCAGGTCGCGGCCGGCGCCGGGTACGGCGCGTTCCTCGCCGCAATGCACGATGACGGGCAGGCGGGCCGCAGCCAAGCGGTCGTAGAAGGGCCGCAGCCGCGCGTCGCGCAGGTCGATATTCATGCTGGACGGCAGCCACTTCAGCGCCACGGCGCCGCCAGCCAGGGCGGCATCCAGCCGGGCCAGCGCGTCGGGCCGGTAGGGGTGCACGGAAGCGACCCAGGCGAAGCGCTGTGGCGTCTCGGTGGCGATGCGGGCCGCGTAGGCGTCGGGCACGTGAAAGGTCGTGTGGGCAGCGTGAGCGCGGCCGGCGTCGTCGCAGGCCTGGTCGAAGGCGAACAGCATCCAGCGAGCACCTGCCGGGAAATCATCGGCCAAGGCCCGCAGCCGTTGCACATAGGCGCGGTCGACGCTGGGCGCGTTCGGCGGCACGCAGGCGGCGCCGAGGATGACGCGCTTGCGCAGCATCTCGACAGGATGCCACCACTGGCCGAGCTGGGCGTTCACTGTGCAGCCTGAGCCCGAGTCCCCGGTGCCCAGCAGGTGGGTATGCACGTCCCAGAGCTGGGTTGCGTCCAGGCCCGCCAAGGCCCGCTCGACGAGGGGCCTCAGAGCTTCTGGAAGGCCGTCGCGGCAGGGGGTGAGCAGGCCGGCGCGGGCTGGGCCGGAGAGCGCCGTGAAGAGGCCGGCGGCCGCGCCGCAGCACAGCAGGTGGCGTCGGTAGAGCATGTTGACGGGGTAGGAAGTGGCGAGGGCCGCGAGCTTCGTGGCGAGTCGGCCCGCCGCCTCCGTTTTTGTCGACGCGGTGCGACCCGCGCACCCGCGGGTGCCGTCATGCGCTACCGTTCGCGCCCATGTCGAGCACGCAATCCCTCGTGGCCCTGATCAAAGCCGAGCTGAAGAGCCAAGCCCTGAGCTATGCCGAGCTGGCGCAGTCCCTGGCGCTGTCAGAGTCCAGCGTCAAGCGCATGCTGGCGCCGGGTGGCGAGATGCCGCTGTCGCGCGTGGACGAGATCTGCCGCGTGCTGAAGCTGGACTTCGCCGAGCTCGCCGGCCGGCTGGCGTCCCAGGCACCGGAGTTGCGCGAGCTGAGCCTGGAGCAGGAGCGCGCTGTCGTCGCGTCGCCCGTGCTGCTGCTGGTGGCGATCTGCTGCCTCAGCCACTGGGCACTGGAGGACGTGCTGGCGCGTTACCGGGTCGCCGAGGCCGACGCCATCGCGGCGCTGGCACAGCTGGACCGGCTGGGGGTCATCGAGCTGCGCCCGCACAACCGCTACAAGCTCAAGGTCGCCAAGACGCTGCGCTGGCGGCCGCAAGGCCCCGTCATGCAGTTCTTCCGCGAGCGCGTGATGGCCGACTTCTTCGCCGGCGGCTTCGACGGCGAGGGCGAGCTGCTGACGCTGGTGCATGGCGAGTTCGGCGCCGGCCATGCGCGGGAGCTGGCCGAGCGGCTGCAGCGCGCGGCCGACGACTTCGCGCGCCAGCACCTGCTGGACCAGAAGCTGCCGTCGGCAGAGAAGCGACCCTACAGCGTCGTCATCGGGCTGCGGTCGTGGGTGTTCGAAGCGTTCAGGGACCTGGAGCGACCGGGCCTGGGTCAGCGCAAGGGCGAGATGGGCGGTTTGCGGGCAGCGAGCCGGATGGGCGGCTAGGCGTGGCGCGCCGCCAAGGCTGCCTGCCCTGGCCATGGCTGCCACGGCGTCGCTGGCCCGGTTCGCCGCCTGCGGGTCGTCAAGCGTGCGCCTGCGCTGCTCCGGCTCACCAGAACTCCCAGCGGCCGGTCGCGATGACCCAGATGCCCAGCAACCCGTTCGTTACTGCGTGCGCGACGACCGCCGTCCACAGCTTGCCGGTGCGACGGTAGAGCAGCGCATAGGCCAGGCCGGCGACGACGGCGGCCAGCCACAGCGTGTGAGCCAGGGTGAAGACGAAAGTCGACATCACGATGGCGCGCAGGCCTACGGTCTGCGGGTCAACGCGCTCGAAGCCCGGGTGTTGCACCCAGCGCATCAGGAAGCTGCGCCAGAACAACTCCTCCATGACCGGAACCACCAGGGCTGCGCCGATCAGGCGCAGCAGTACCAGCGGCCAGATCAGCTGGCCCGAGGCGTCCAGAGGCACGAAGCTTGCGGTGGCCGAGCCCAGCTGCATCCACGGCGCGTCCAGCTGCACCCAGATTGCGAAGACGGCAATGCCAATGACGACGGACCAGCCGGTCTCGCGGGCATCCGGCAGGTTCTGGCGTACCAGCTCGCCATAGCCGCGCCAGAACCAGGCCAGCAGGCCGGCGACGATGGCGGTCTGGGCACCGTAGATCCAACGCGCGTCCAGGCCGAGGTCGGCGGGCAGATAGCCGCGCAGCGCCAGCAGCGCCATGAAAACGACGAATGGGAGGCAGCGGGCGAGTGCAGCGGGGCTGAGGGCGGGCGGGGCGGCGGACATCGGGCGGCAGCTTAGCCCGGAGGCATGACGGTCTGACCGAGCGCGACCCCCAAGCCTCAGGGGGCCGCGTCGTTCAGCAGACCCTGCTTCAATGCCACGTAGACGCCATTGGTCCAGCCGAAGCCGTCCTGGGTCTCGTACTCGCCGCCTCCGCCGGGGCGGTCCTCGGCCACGTCGTACTTTTCCAGCAATCGCCCCGTGGCCAGGTAGACGCGGTGCACGCTGGCGCACCAGCGCTCGGCGATCTCGCGGGCGAGCGTCAGATGGCCGTAGCGGGCCAGGCCTTGCACGGCCACCCACTGCAATGGCGCCCAGCCGTTGGGCGCGTCCCATTGCTGCCCGGTGGCTTGCGCGGTCGTCAGCAGGCCGTTGGCACCGAGCAGGTGGCGTTGCGCCCGGGCGGCCATCGCGTCGGCCTGATGTTGCGTGGCCAGGCCCAGGTACAGCGGCATCAGGCTCGCTGCCGTAAGCGGGCGCGGGTCATGCGCGTTGCGCCAATTGATGTCGGCGAAGTGGCCGCCGGACTCGTCGGGATCGGCGCGCCAGAAGCACGTCTGCAGCAACTGCCGGCGCGTGGTCGCGCGCGCCTCGAAGGCTCGGGCGGTGGCCGCGTCGCCGTCGTGCGCGGCGCCCAGGGCGATGGCGCTTTCCAGTCCGGCGAGCAAGGCCTGCAGATCCACCGGGGCAAGGGCTGTGGTCTCGATGGTGGCGATGTCCGTGGGGTCGGCGCACCAGCGACCGGAGAAGTCCCAACCGCTCTCGGCGCCGGCGCGCAGGTCACGCCAGACGTCGGCCGGCGAGCGGCCCGTCACCGTTCTCGCAGCCTCGGCCGTCAGCACGTCCTCGCGCCAGCTTTCCTCTCGCGGCGTGCAGCGATCGTCCCAGTAGCGGTTCAGCAGCGCGCCGTCGGCGGTGCGCAGCGCGCGCCGGTGGGCCTGGCCGGGTGCGAGCCCCGCCTCGCCGTCCATCCAGAAGGCATGCTCAGTCCTGAGCGAGCCCAGGTGGGCCGCGAAGCCGGCGGCGGGGTCGTCGGCATGCAGGAGTTCCACCATCTTGAAGAAGAAAGGCGGCTGCGAGCGGCTCAGCATGTAGCTGCGGCTGCTGTTGGGAATGAAGCCGTAGGTGGCCAGCAGGTGCGCGAAGTTGGCGAGCAGGTGCTCGGCCAGGTCGCGCCGGCCATCGGCGACCAGACCCAGCATCGTGAAGTAGCTGTCCCAGTAGTAGAGCTCGCGGAAGCGCCCGCCCGGCACGACGTAGGGTTGGGGCAGCGCCAGCAGGCTCTCGCCGTCCTGCGCTCGAGTGTGCTCGCGCACCAGCATCGGCCATAGGGCACGGATGTGCTCGCGCAGACCCAGGCGGGGGCCGACAGCCGCGTCGTGGCCGGGCAGCACGAAGTTAGCCTGCACGAAGTCCGGCAACGAGAACCCAGGCAGGCGGCGCTCGGCCTCGAAGCGGGCGCGGATCAGCTCGGGCGTACTGCGGGGGCGGGCGTCGACGAAGCTCTTGCCGTCGCCGAAGACGCGTGTCATCTGCACGGCGACAAAGAGCTCGCCGTACAGCTCATGGGGCGTGGCGGCCGTGGCCCGGGCCGGTGTGACGGCATGGATGGGCGCGGCGGCGAAGAGGTCGCCGGGGCGCGTGGAGGAGGGGGTCATGACGAGAGATGCCGGCGCAACCGGGCCAGCGAGAGGGCCAGCGCCACGACAGGCACCAGCAGCAAGCCAAAGGCGGTGGTGCCGTCGAAGGCGACGAAGAGGCGGCCGGTGATGAAGCTGCCCAGCGTGCCACCCAGGGCGGAGAAGACGACGATGAGTCCGGTCATGGCGGCATGCCGGCGCTGCGGCAACGCGCTGAGCATGGCGGAGTTGATCGCCGGGTAGATGGGCGCCAGCAGCAGGCCCGTGGCAGGCAGCAAGTAGGCAGCGGGTGGGGCGTTGAGCCAGCCGATGGCGTTGCCCAGCGGCTGGGCGCCCCTGGCCAGAGGCAGCGCGATGAGGATGAGGGCCGCGATGCCGACCAGGCAGGCAATGACGACCTTGAACCAGCCCAGGCGGCCGATGACGGCGGCGCTGGTCAGCCGGCCCAGTGCGGTGGTGGCGGGCATGATGACCGCCAGGCCCACGCTCATGGCCGTGGGCAAGTGCAGCACCTCGTTGTTGAAGCTGGGCAGCCAGGTCGAGATGCCCTGCTCTATGAGCACGTAGAGGAAGGCCGACAGCAGGAAGACGACGACCAGGGAGAGTCTCAGCAGCGGCGCCATGGCGACGAGGTCTTCGCGCAGCGTCGTGTCCGGCGACTGGATGGGGCCTTCATCCAGCGGGCTGATCAGCAGCAGCACAAAGGCGCCAGCGGCAAGTGCAGCCAGCAGCGGGTAGACCTGCAGCCAGCCCCGACCTTCGGCAAGCGCAGCCTGGCTGAACAGCAAGAAGCCACCCAGCACGCCCACCATGAACAAGCCCTCCAGCAGGTTGGTGAAGCGTGCATGACCGGCGCGGTCCTGCGTGACCAGACCGATCATGGAATAGGCCGACACCTTGACCAGTGCGAACCCCGCACCCAGCGTGCAGAACAGCAGCTTGATGGCCCAGAAGGCTGCCAGCGCTGGCATCGCAAGGCATGCCGCGCCGACGGCCGCGACGGCCAGCAGCATGGAGCGCTTCAGGCCCAGCCGGGGCAGCAGTGAGGCGACGAGGAAGGACGTGATCGCGATGGGCAGGTCCTTCCATGCGTCCAGCAGCGCGGCGTCGGCGCGCGCCACGCCGAGGGTTTGCACGACCAGCAGATTGACAGCGCCCACGCTGTTCAGCAGCGCACCGAACAACATATAGGTCAGGATGATGGCAAGCCGGATGCGCAGGCTGCCGCTCGAAACAGGCACCGCCGGGAGGGATGTGGGTCGAGTCATGTCGAGAGCAGCGTTGAGTACGGGCCTGGCCATCTTGCGCGTCGTCAGAACTGGAAGCCGACGCTGAGTTCGTAGGCCCGGCCGAACAGCGGCCGTGCGAGGAACACGCCGTCCTGGCCCACACCCTGACCAGGCACGCGGAAGTTGCCTTCCGTCAGGCCTATCTTGTTGGTCAGGTTGGTGCCGGTGAGGCGCACCTCCAGGCCGTTGTCCATCGAGAACACTGCGCCTGCGTCGAGGGTGCGGTAGGCCGGCAGCTTCAGAGTGTTGGTCTGGTCGGCGAAGCGCTCCCCGACGTGGCTGTAGGTGGCAAACGCGCGCAGCTGGCCGAAGCCGGTCTGGGTCTGCCAGCTGGGCGTGAGGCGAGCCTGGAACTTGGGTGCGCGCTCGACGCGGTTGCCGCTGTACTGCTGGAAGTCCTTGTACTTGGCGTCCTGGACGTTGCCCGTAGCGGCGATCTCGAAGCCGTAGGCCGGGCGCAGCGCCAGCTCGAACTCAATGCCGGTGGCCTTGCTGTTGGGGCGCAGCACGACATTGCCGGCGTTGGTGAACTGCTGGGTCTGGGAGTTGGTCAGCTTGTTGGCGTAGGCCGTCAGGAAGGCGCTGTAGAGCTTGGTGGCGGTCTTCAGGCCGATCTCGTATTGCGTGATGTCCTCGACGGAGTCGCGGCTCTCGTTGGCACCGCGTCCGCGCAGCACGTCGAAGTCGGGCATGCGGTGGCCCTTGTTGACGCGCACGAAGGCGCTGAACTCGCGGCTGAAGGCGTAGTTGGCGCCGCCGGTGAAGGAGTTGCGCGTGAGTTTGCTGTCGATCAGCGTGTGGGTGCCATTGAAGTAGGCCAGGTTGTTGTTGTAGAGGGTCGTCGGATCGGCATCCAGGTCGCCGTTGCTGACGTTGGCGATGCTGCCGGTGATGCGCTGGGTTTCGCGGCGGGCGCCCAGGTCCACACGCAGCTCCTTGTTGAGCTGCCATTCATCCGCGATGAAGAAGGCGCGGGTGTTGCCGCTGTAGCTGGCGTCGAGGTTGAACGAGAACGGTGGCGTGACGTAGCCGTTGCGCGAGGCGCTGACGCCATTGTCCAGCTGCACGTCGATGAGGCGGGCATGTGGCTGCACCGTCATCAGCTGGGCTTGGCCCAGCGTCCAGACGTCGTGTGAGCTGTAGCCGGCCAGGTAGAGGCCGACCGTGAGGTTGTTGCCCGGCGCGATCTCGCGAGACAGGCGGGTCTCGTTGCTGGTGGATCGCAGTGCCTTGTCGACGGCCCACATGCCGTTGACGATGACGGGCGTGCTGCCGGCTACTGCACCGCCGCCGTTCGCGAACGTCGCCGCGCCGGTGACCGCAGCCCGGCCGGCGGCGGCGACGACGGCCGCATCGCCATTGGCCGCCGCCACCTGCGACGCGATGTAGCTCGACAGGGTCTGCGGATTCGCGCCGGAGAACAGCGCGTAGGTCGGCGTGTCGCCCGTCGTGTGGCTGAGCTTGTTGGTCAGGGTCCAGTCGCCCAGCCTGGTGTCGAGGTTGGCGCCGTAGGTTTGAACGTCGGCGCCGCGGCCGTCGGCGAGGTCCTTGGTCACCGTGCTTCGCTGGATCTCGGGCCGGCCATTGGGGAGCGTGCGCCCCGTGGCGCGACCGGTCTCCAGCACGATGTTGCGCAGCTCGTTGCCGTAGAAGTAGTCCTTCAGGGCATTGAAGCCGGGGTAGCTGGACACGCTCTTGCCGTCCGTCCCGCCGACGACCGGGATGGCCGTGAAGAAGGCATTGCGATCGCGCAGCGCGCGGGCATAGAGCTGCAGGCTGCCGTTGTCGAGCTTGCGGCTCAGCATGACGCTGGCCTGGCCGCCGCTGTCGGCCGGGAACTGGGTGTCGCGCACACCGTCGCTCTCGCGCCAGAAGCCACCCACCATGACGTTCCACTGGTCGCTGAGCTTGCCGGCGTAGACGCCGTCCACGCGCTTCAAGTTGCCCGTGCCCGTCGTCACGCGCAGGCCGGCCTCGGGGTTGCGGCCGTCCTTCTGGATGAAGTTGACCGTCACGCCGGGCTGGCCGCTGCCGAAGATGGGGCTGGGGCCGCCGCGGAGCACTTCCATTCGGTCGATGGTGTCGTCCAGACGGAACAGCTGGGAATGCTCGAAGAAGCTCAGCGTGGGCAGGTGATACAGCGGCGCACCGTTGAGCTGGAAGGTCGAGTAGGGGCCGTCACCCGGCGTCGGGAAGCCGCGCACGCGGATGTTGGCACCGGCCTGGCCGCCCGAGGTCTCGACGAAGACGCCGGGAACGGTCTTCAGGATGTCAGCCGTGCTGGTGGGTGCGGCTTGCTTGATCTGCTCTTCGGTGGCGGTCGTGATCGAGAAGCCGGCTTCCAGCTTGCGCACGCCCTCGCGACGCGCCGTGCCGGTGACGACGACGGCTTCGAGTTCCTTCACTTCTGGCGAGACGGGGGCGGGCTTGGCGGCTTCCTGGGCCTGGGCGGCGGCGCAGAGGGTGGCCGCGGCCAGGGCGATCAGCTGAGGGCGCAGGCGGCGAGCGCCGACGCGCGACACGGCGTGGGTCATGGGTTGTCTCCGATGGTTGTTGTGTGTCCCGAAAGCCGGCGCGGCCGTCGCCACTCTCGATGGGCCGGACTTTGAGGGCAAATGTTATCGATGTCATTTGGGTAAACACCAGTGTGTGGAGGGATTGACATCGATGGCATCTTCGGCATTCCGCCCTGATCGGGTCGGATGCCGATGGCCAGCCTTGCCGGGCGAGGATGAACGCCGACAATCCGCCTCCATGAGCACCCACGACCTCACCGATGCCGAGTTCGCCGAACTCGACGAACTTCTCGCCGCCACGCCCGAGCCGCTGCAGCCGCTGGACGCCTCCATGTTGGACGGCTACCTCTGCGGCGTCATCGTGCAGCCCCGCCTCATCGAGTCCGATGAGTGGTTGCCCAACATCTTCGACTACGACGGCGGCCTGCTGCCCGAGACGGTGGATGCGGGCTGGCTGGACAAGCTGACCCAGCTCGTCGAGCGGCGCCACGCGGCGTTAAACCGCAGCCTCGTCGAGGATAGCTGGTTCGATCCCGTCATCCTCGACGTGGACGAGACGGTGACGCCCGATCCCCTGCCGGAGGACGCCAGCGAGGATGAGCGCTCAGCCCGCGCCAGCTACGACGCCTTGGGTCCGATCTCGCGCGCGCTGATGCCCTGGGTGGCCGGCTTCCAGCATGCGGCCCTGTGCTTCCCGGAACTGGCCGACCTGCCCAACGAAGACGTCGCAGCGGCCATGGCCCGCCTGTACCGTCACCTGCCGGCCGAGACGCCCGAGGAGAAGGAAGTCGTCGCGACGCTGAACCGCGAGCATCCGCTGAAGGACCTGGACGAGGCCATCGAGGAGCTGGTTGTCACGGTGGCCGACCTGGCCGACCTGACCGAAGCCGAACGCTACCGCGTCGACACCATCCGTCGCGACATGCCCAAGGTGGGGCGCAACGATCCCTGCCCCTGCGGCTCCGGCCGCAAGTACAAGCAGTGCCACGGTAGCAACTGATGCGTCTGCAATTGCTCTCGGACCTCCACCTGGAGACTGAGAGCTACGAGCCCACGCCCGCGCCCGACGCCGAGCTGCTGGTCCTGGCCGGCGACATCGACACGACCTGGCGGAGCTTCGAGCTGTTCCGCGGCTGGCCCGTGCCGGTGCTGTTCGTGCCTGGCAACCACGAGTTCGACCAGCGCGACGTGGACTTGGCGCGCGAGTCCCTGCGCGTGCATGTGCACAACGTCGGACTGCGCATGTTGGACGACGAGTCGGTTGTCATCCCCGACGCGCATGGCCGCCGCGTGCGGTTCATCGGCTGCACGCGCTGGTGCGACTTCGACGCCTTCGGTCCCGCGGGCCGCGAGCGTGCGATGCGGGCCGGCGGCTATTTCCAGAAGGTCATGCAGGCCACGCGCCATGGCGAGGTCTTCGGCGTGGACGCTGTGCGTGCGCTGGCGCTGGAGAGCCGAGCCTGGCTGGCTGGCGAGCTGGCCCGCGCGGGCGAGTGGGACGCCACCGTCGCCATCACCCACTTCGCGCCCAGCCTGCGCAGCGCCGACCCACGCTACGGTCGCCAGCCCGGCACGGCAAGCTTCTGCAACAACGACGAAGACCTGCTGCCCGGCGCAGACCTCTGGCTGCACGGCCATCTGCACTGCCGGCATGACTACAGAATGGGCGCCACCCGAGTCGTCAGCAACGCCCGCGGCCACATGAAGCGCGGCGAGGCCGACGGCTTCGACGGTCACCGCGTCATTGAGGTGTTTTCACCGGCTTGATGCGCAGCGCCAAGACCACCCCCGCCACCAGCAGCGCCACGCCCGAGAACGTTGCCGCCGGCGGCATCCGCTGCTTCCACGTGAAGGCGTAGGCCAGGGCTGCCAGCGTCTCGAAGACGATGAGCTGGCCGGACAGCGAGGTCGGCAGGCGCTGGCTCGCTTCGTTCCAGCACAGCGTGCCCAGCCAGGACGAGCACAGGCCGATGGCCACCATCAGGCCCACGTAGGCCAAGGGCTTCTCGCCCAGCGGCCACGCGTAGTCGGCCGGAATCAGAACGCCCGGCGCGGCCAGATGCACCGCACCCAGCAGCAGCACGCCCAGCAGCGCCATGGGGAGCGTGACCAGGCCCTGGGCCGTCGCCCAGGCGCGTGGGCTGCGATCAGCGTGCGCGCGCAGCCAGTCGGCGTTGCGGATCGGGTACCACGTCCAGCAGGCGACGGCCGCGATGGCCAGCAGGGCACCCTCGGCGTAGCGGCGCAGGTCGCCGGCCTGCGACTGCAGCACGGTCAGCTCGTCGTGGTTCACGCAGGTCAGACCCGCGGCTATCAGCGCCAGCGACGGCGCCAGCATCGGCCACGGCAGGTGGCCGTCGCGCACGCGGTTGCGGTGGTTGGCACAGACGGCGATGACGACGGGCAGCGTGCCGATGATCATGGTCGGTAGCGGCGCACCGGCGCGTTGGATGGCCGCCGACAGGCAGAGGTAATAGAGGAAGTTGCCGACCAGGCTGAGCTTGGCTGCCTCCCACCAGTCCGAGGCCCGCAGCTCGCGCAGCACGCGACGGTCCAGCAGGGCCAGCGGCAGGGCGATGAGCCCGAACGCCAGATACCGGCCCACCGTCAGCAGCGCCGGTGCGTAGCCGGGCAGCATGACAGGTGCGACGAAGACCAGTCCCCACATCAAGCCGGCGGCAAGGGCGAACAGCAGGCCAAGAAGCATGAACGGCATCATCACCCATGCGGCCTTCACACAGACCCGCTAGGCTTCGCGCCCCATGCATCGCCCGCGCGCTATTGCCCTCGCCTGCCTCCTGGCTGCCGTAAGCCCAGTCCATGCAGGCCGGCCGCTGCAGGCCGAGGATGCCGACATCATGGATCCGCGAGCCTGCGAGATCGAAGGCGCGCACAGCCACTGGCGCGACCCGCAGGCCGCCCGGCGCCAGACCAGCCTGCAGATCGGCTGCGGCATCGGCGGCAGCAGTGAGATCGCGTTGCAGGCCATCCGGCCGCGTGAACTCGCGCTGGGGGGCAAGACTCAAGTCTGGCGCGGTGACGAGGCTCGGATCACGCTGGCCTGGAGCCTTGCCCACCGTCATGTCGCTGCGGCGTGGCGGCGCAGCGGTGCAGGCCTCATGCTCGTGGCCAGCGCGCCGCTGGCGGGCGACTGGGTCGTGCATGCGAACCTCGGCCACCAGCGCGACGAACTGCTGCGCCGCCGCAGCACGATCTGGGCGCTAGCCGCGGAGCACACCGGCCTGGGCGGGGGAGGACGTTGGCAACCCATGGCGGAGGTCTTCGGCGACGACCGCGGCCGACCCTGGGCCAGCGCGGCCCTGCGTGTGGGGCTATGGCCGGATAGGCTGTTCGTCGACGCGTCGCTGGCCCGCCAGCTCGGCGGCGCGAACTCGCGGCTGGCGACTGCCGGCTTCAAGCTCGCGTTCTGAACCAGGCCGCCACGGCCTCCCGTTGCGCGGCCGTGAAGTGCAGGCCGAGCTTGCTGCGTCGCCACAGCACGTCCTCGGCGCTGCAGGCCCACTCCTGCTCGACGAGGTGACGCAGCTCGACCTCGAACAGGCCTGGGGCCACTTCTGCGCCTGCGTCGGCCGCAAGCAGCACCTCGGCCCCGCTGCCATAGGCGCGCGCCAGTCGCGCGACGAGTGATGCCGACCGGCCGGCATGGCGAGCGTGCAGGGCGGCGATGAAGCCATCAATGTCGATGCCGTGCGAGCCGAGATCGCCGCCGGGCAGCTTGGCACCCTGGGTCCAGGGCTTGCGGACATCGCCCAGCAGGCGACCGAGCTGGCTGGCGCCGTCCTCGGCCAGCTTGCGATAGGTCGTCAGCTTGCCGCCCCAAACGTTGAGCATCGGCGCGCCGCCCGCCGTGTCGGCCTCCAGCAGGTAGTCGCGCGTGACGGACGAGGCCGAGCCGCCTTCGTCCAACAGCGGGCGCACGCCTGCATAGCTCCAGACCACGTCGGCTGGCCGCACGGGTTCGGCCAGATACCGACTGGCCTGCTCGCACAGGTAGTCCACTTCGGCCGCGCTGATCTCGGCGCGGTCGGGCGGTGGTCCGTCGTCCGGCAGCTCCACGTCGGTCGTCCCGATCAGCGTGAAACTGCCTTCGTACGGAATGGCGAAGATAATGCGGCCGTCCGGGTTCTGGAAGATATAGGCGTGGTCGTGCGCGAAGCGCCGCGGCACAACGATGTGGCTGCCCTTGACAAGACGCATGCCGTGCGCCGGCAGGCCTTGTCCGCGCAGGAAGCTCTCGGCCCACGGTCCGGCCGCGTTGACCAGCGCGCGGCTGCGCAGCCGTCGGCCACCCTCCAGCGTCAGATGCCAGCCCTCGGCGCTGCGCTTGGCCTCGGTCACCGCGCATCGCGTCACGACCTCGGCGCCTCGCTGGCGGGCATCCATCGCGTTCAGCACCACACATCGGGCGTCGTCCACCCAGCCGTCGGAGTAGACGAAGCCGCGCCTGAACTCGGGCCGCAACGCTGCGCCATAGACCGTGCCGGTGAGCTTCAGGCTCTGGGAGCCGGGCAGCAGTTCGCGCCGGGCGAGGTGGTCATAGAGGAAGAGGCCGATGCGGATCATCCAGGCCGGCCGCAGGTGCGGCGCGTGCGGGAGCACGAAGCGCAGCGGCCGGATGATGTGCGGGGCGCTCCTGAGCAGCACCTCACGCTCCTGCAGTGCCTTGGCGACCAGCGCGAACTCGTAAGTCTCCAGATAGCGCAGGCCGCCGTGGATGAGCTTGGTGGAGCTGGACGAGGTGTGCTGAGCCAGGTCTTGTGCCTCCGCCATCAGCACTCGCCAGCCGCGCCCGGCCAGATCGCGCGCCAGGCCCGTGCCGTTGATGCCACCCCCCACCACCACGACGTCAAAATCATCCATATCGACCACTCTAAGTGAACGGCCGCCATGGATGCTCTGCTCGCACTGGACCAGGGGACTTCGAGTTCGCGGGCGCTGATCTTCGACCGTGCGGGCCGGCTGTTGGCCGTGTCGCAGCGTGAGCTGCCCCAGCACTTCCCGCAGCCGGGTTGGGTGGAGCATGACGCCGATGAGATCTGGACCCACCAGGTCGAGTGCGCCCGCGAGGCGCTGGCCGAGGCAAAGGTGCGCGTGGCCGCCATCGGCATCACCAACCAGCGCGAGACGGTGGTGCTGTGGGACCGCAAGACCGGCAGGGCGCTGCACAAGGCGCTGGTCTGGCAGGACCGGCGTACAGCGGACTTCTGCGAGCAGCTGAAGCGCCAAGGGCTGGAGCCGCGCGTTCGCGAGCTCACCGGCCTGTTGCTGGATCCCTATTTTTCCGCGACCAAGCTGCGCTGGCTTCTCGACAACGTGCCTGGCGCCCGCGAGCGTGCGACCCGCGGCGAGCTGGCCTTCGGTACCGTCGACAGCTGGCTGCTGTGGAAGCTGACTGACGGCCAGGTGCATGCCACCGACCCGAGCAATGCCTCGCGCACGCTGTTGTTCGACATCCGCCGCGGCGACTGGAGCGACGAGCTGCTCGCCGCCTTCGACATCCCCCGAAGCCTGTTGCCCGAGGTGCGACCGTCGGCCGGCGACTTCGGTCAGGCCGTGGAGTTCGGCGTGCCCATTGCGGGTATCGCCGGCGACCAGCAGGCCGCCCTCTTCGGCCAGGCGGCACTCGCCCCGGGCCAGGCCAAGAACACCTACGGCACCGGCTGCTTCCTGCTGATGCACACCGGAACGCAGGCGCGCACGTCCATGCAAGGCCTGGTGACGACACGCGCGGCCCAGGTTGACGCCACCGCGCAGTACGCGCTCGAGGGCAGCGTCTTCGTCGGTGGCGCTGTCGTGCAGTGGCTGCGCGACGGGCTGCACGCCGTGCGCTCGAGCAGTGAGGTGCAGGCGCTGGCCAGCAGCGTGCCCGACGCGGGAGGGGTGGTCTTCGTGCCAGCTTTTGCCGGGCTGGGCGCACCCTACTGGCGGCCCGACGCGCGAGGCGCCCTGCTGGGTCTCACGCGAGGCACGACGCAGGCTCACATCGCCCATGCGGCGCTGGAGAGCATCGCCTTCCAGAGCGCGGCCGTGCTGGCCGCAATGAATGCCGACGTGGGCGCGCACGAACGCCTGACGGAACTGCGCGTGGACGGCGGCGCGAGCGCCAACGACCTGCTGATGCAGTTCCAGGCCGATCTGCTCGGCATTCCCGTGCTGCGTCCGCGCGTCATCGAGACCACGGCGCTGGGCGCCGCGCTGCTGGCCGGGCTGGGCTGCGGTCTTTACGAATCTGCCGAGGATGTCGGCGCGATCTGGCAGTTGGAGCGCGCCTTCGAGCCACGCATGTCGCGAGACGAGGCCGGCGCGCGCATGGCGCAGTGGGAACGGGCCGTGCGCCAGGTGCTGGCGGGTTAGCGCGCTGCCGCGCCGTTGCTGACAAGCCCTGGCAGTGGACCCCTGCAGCATGCGGGTTTTCAATCTCAAGGAGCCCGCATGAACTTCGCCTATACCCTGGTCTACGTGTCCGACGTGGGCGCGTCGCTGGCCTTTTTCGACCGCGCCTTCGGCCTGAAGACGCGCTTCCTGCACGAGAGCGGAGCCTACGGAGAGGTCGAGACTGGCGGCGCCGGCGCCAAGCTGGCCTTTGTCGACCACGCGACTGCGCGCGACAGCGTGCAGCACGACTATGTCGCCGCCGACGCCAGCGACAAGCCGCTGGGCATGGAGATCGGCTTCGCGGTGGACGACGTGCAGGCGGCCTACGACCGTGCCGTCGCCGCGGGCGCCCGCGCCCTGGCCGCACCGGTCACCAAGCCCTGGGGGCAGACGGTGGCCTATGTGCGCTGCCCGGACGGCACGCTGGTCGAGCTCTGCACGGCCATGGGCTGAGCCCGCCGGAACGTGCGCCATGGGATCCGGGCCGGCGGCGGGCATGCCCGCGCTCCCGCACAATGTCCGCCCATGCGCCGCGCCGACCGCCTATTCCAGATCGTCCAGCTCATCCGTGGACGCCGCCTCACGACGGCTGACTACCTGGCGCAGCGGCTGGAGGTGTCCATGCGCACTGTCTACCGCGACATCGCGGCGTTGGGCCAGCAGGGCGTGCCTATCGAGGGTGAGGCCGGCGTGGGCTACCGCATGCGAGTGGGCTTCGACCTGCCGCCGCTGATGTTCAGCAAGCAGGAGGCCCAAGCCCTGGTCGCGACGGTGCGGATGTCCGAGTCGCGCCTGGATGCAGCGCTGGCCCGCCAGGCCGAAAACGCGCTCTCGAAGATCCTCGCCGTGCTGCCGCTGGACGCACGGGCTGCGGCCGAGAGCCTGGCCTTGTACGCGCCGTTGCCGGCGCTGGACCCGGCCACCAGCGCCCACCTCACTGCGATGCGCGAGGCCACCGAGGCGCGGCGCAAGCTCAAGGTGGGCTATCTGGACCTCGGCGGTGTGAGGAGCGAGCGAGTCGTGCGGCCGCTGGCCTGCCTGTTCTGGGGGCCGGTCTGGACGCTGGCCGCCTGGTGCGAGCTCCGCAACGACTTCCGCAGCTTCCGCGTCGACCGGGTCGAGACGCTTCAGGTGCTGGAGGAGACCTTCCGAGACGAGGCGGGCAAGACGTTGGTGGACATGAACCGGCAGCGCGAAGCCCAGGAACACGGGGGGGCTTGATATGCCGATCAGTCGGCAGCAGGCGCGTGCCGCGATGAACACTGAACTGACCATGGAGCAGGCCTATGCGGCAATGTTCCTGTTCCTGGAGCAGTATGACGAGCGCGGGGGCGCCGACGACGTCGGGGTCTTGCTGGGAAGCATGAATCTGCTGGCAGATGGCATGCCTGCTGATGAAGCACTGTGGACAGACTGGGCGAATGCTGTGGGACGCGCACAGAAGCGCGCCATGACCGGGGTGGGCGGTCCTGGTGCGGAGATGGGCGCTAGCTAGTCAACCACCGCCGCCCCTTTTTCTGCCAGCAGTGCGCGCAACACCGATCGGTGGCAGCGCGCCTCGTCCTCGCAGTAGCAGCCCACCGAGAAGTCCGCCTGTGCCGACAGCGTGGCCAAAAGCGCCAGCGCATGCTGGGCGTCGGGCCGGGCCATCTCGGCACGGTACTTCCTCTGGAAGACGTTCCACTCCGCCGCCGTCCCGGCGGCCTGCCCCAGCTTCATGGTCTCCAGGCTGGGCGCGAGGGTGGGGAACCACACGTCGTAGAAGTCGCGTGATGCGAACTCCGCCTTGGGCACGCCGCGCGGCGGGCGGCGTACGGTGCCGACGCGCGTGCCTTCGCCCTCGGCCCTCGGGCTGCCAAGCCTGACGATGCGGATGGGCATGCGGCGCTCCTCTTCAGTGCCGGCCAAGCACGCGGATGACTTCATCCTCGGCCACCGGCTTGGCGATGAAGCTGTTCATGCCGGCAGCGAGCGCCGCCTGGCGCTCCTGGTCCAGCACAGCGGCGGTGAAGGCATGGATGGGCAAGCGGGCCGTCGCCGGGTCGGCGCGCAGCAGCTGCGTGGCTTTCAGGCCGTCGACCTTGGGCATGTGCAGGTCCATCAGCACGCCATCCAGGCGCTGAGCCTGCTCGCGGGCGAGGTGGATGGCCTGCTCGCCGTCCTCGGCCTCTACGACCTCGGCGCCCAGGCGCTGCAGCAGGGCCGTGATGATGAGACGATTGACCGGGTTGTCCTCGGCGACCAGCAGGCGCTGGCCAGCCAGCGGGTGGCGCGGCGGCAGCGGGATGCGCATGCGGGATGCCGTGTCGTCGACGGTCAGCGCGGTGGGCAGGGCCAGCTCGGCCCAGAAGCTGGAGCCATGCACGCCGTCGCTCTGTACGCCCACGCGGCCCTGCATGCGCGTGGCCAGCTCGCGGCAGATGGACAGGCCCAGGCCGGTGCCGCCGAAGCGCCGAGTCGTCGAGTCGTCGGCCTGCGCGAAGGGGCGGAAGAGCCGGCCCTGCAGCTCCGTCGGAACGCCGATGCCGCTGTCCGCGACGACGATGCGAACGCGGTCGGTGTCGGCCGCCGACAGCTTCAGCCGGATGTGGCCGTGCTCGGTGAACTTCAGCGCGTTGACGAGGAAGTTGGCCATGATTTGGCGAACCCGCAGCGGATCGCCGATGACGAGGCGGGGCAGGCCCGGCGCCAGCTCGATCTGCATGTCCAGCCCGCGCTCGCGGCCCAGCGCCGCGCAGCCCTCGAAGCTGGCCTGGGCCAGCGCGTGCAGGTCGAACTCGATCTGCTCCAGCTCCAGGTGACCTGCCTCGATCTTCGACAAGTCCAGCACATTGGACACGATCTCGTTGAGCGATTCGGCGGCGCCGACGAGGTGGGCCAGGTACTTGTCGCGGTGGTCGTCGGCGGGGCCACCCTGTTGCAGCAGGCGCGCCAAGCCCAGCACGCCATTCAGCGGCGTGCGGATCTCATGGCTCATCGTCGCGAGGAAGGCACTCTTGGCGTGGCTGGCGCCCTCGGCCTGCTGCTTGGCGGCCTGCAGCTCGCGTTCTTGGCGGCGGCGCTCGGTGACGTCCTCGGCAAGCCATAGCGTCGCGCGGTCGGCATCGTCCTCGCTGCGACTGGCCAGCGTGGCCGGCAGGCCGCGGGCATTGAACTGCACGGTGATGCGCTGGCCTTCGGGGTGGAGGAAGTCGCGCTCAAAGGCCTGTGCGGCGCTGGCCACCTGCTGGGCGGAAGGCAGGCCGGCCTGCCCGGCGGCGAGCCGGGGTTCGGTGCCGCCGAAAATCTCCTGCCAGTGGCGGTTCACTCGCTCGAAGCGCTCGCCACGCGTCAACGCGATGCCGATGCTGGCGTGGTCGAGGATGGCCTCGGCCTCGATGCGGTCCCGCTCACTGTCTGTGATGTCGCGCGCGATCATCATCGTCGCGGGCTCGCCGTCCCAGTCCAGCGACGCGGCTGACACCAGCAGGTCGCGCCATTGGCCGTTGACCAGGATGGCCGAGCGGAAATCGCGCACCAGCCCGGAGTCGGCCAGCGCGGCGGCCAGCCGCCGCGGCTCGGTGCTGTCGGGCCATAGACCCAACTCGCGGGCAGACCGGCCCATCAGCTCGTCGCGAGACAGGCCGGCCAGCGTGCAGAAGCCTGAGTTTGCGAAGCGAATGCGGCCATCCTCGATGTGGGCCACGCAGATGGCGTCGGGGCTGGCGCGCAGCACGCGATCGAGCATGCTGGCGGTGCGCTGGTGTTGCTGCAGCGCGAGGCGCTCGCCCGTGATGTTGTGGCTGACTCCGTGCCAGCCGGTGTGGCGACCGGCGGCGTCGAAGACGGGCTCGCCCGAGCTCAGCGTCCACAGCAGCCGACCATCGGGCGCGCGAAAGCCATTGATGCGGTCGCGGTAGGCGCGCTTGGCGCGAATGTCCTCCAGCAGCGCCTGAAACTCGGCGTCCTTCACGAGGGCAGCCCCTCCGGGCTGGCCCATGCGCAGGAAGTCCTCGCGCTTGTGGCCCGACAGCGCCTCGAACTCGTCGGACAGGTGGGTCACCCGGAACTGCGCGTCAGCCTCCCAGGCCCAGTTGTGCGCGGCCTGCACGAGGCGCGCCAGCCGGGCCTCCTCTCCGATGGCGCGCCGCAGTGCGGCGCCCAGGATGCGGTTGAGCAGCAGGGCCGAGGCCAGCCCGCCGACCGTGATCAGCAGGTGACCGATGACCCTACCCTGTACCGACGGTTGCAGCGCGACGATCCGGCCAGGCAGCCAGCCATGGGTTTCGAGCGCAGCCAGGCCGAGGATGGCGGCGACATGCAGCGCGGCCAGCGCGAGGGCGGCGGCGCTGCCAGCGACGCCGCCCGCCACGGCAATCAGCACGGGGCTGGCGGCCAGCACCAAGGTGTGCACGCCAAGTCCGGTGGCCACGGAGTGGGCGACCAGGCTGAGCTGGGTGCCCCCCAGCACCAGCGTCATGGCCAGACGCAGCCAGCCGGCCCGGCGCACCAGCGCCGCCAGACCGCCCAGGGCCAGCAGGGTCACGCCGATGGTGAATCGCTGGTCGCCCCAGGGCAGGGCGCCTCTGGACGCGTGCAGCATCAGGCCGGCCGCGGCCGCTGTCGCGCCAACGATGCTGACGATGGCGACCAGCGTTCGTGCGGCCTTGTCCTGTAGCGTGTCGCGCGAGTCGAGGGCGTCAGTCGGCACTGAAACCATCGCTTGCGCGCATGCTGTCGCAGAAGGGTTTGTCCTTGGCGGCCTGGGTTGGAATCGTCATCGGAAACGCGTCCTCGTGGCTGCGCGCGACATTAGCACGCAGGGGCGGTGCCGCCTCTTGTGGTTTCCTGGGTCTGCCGCGCAGACCCGTCGCGCGCGGAGGGCTTGTTCGCCGCTTGCACGGGCCGCCGTTCACGCCGCGCGTAGGCGCGGCAGCCAGGCCAACGGGTCCAGGCGCGCGGCCGGCGCCTCCACCCAGCGGTGGAAGGGCACCGCCAGGCAGTTGGCCACCAGCCAGGTGGCCAGCAGCAGCATCAGTCCGACTTCCGGCGTCGCGCCGGGCAGTTGGGTCAGCAATGCGTTGGTGAGCAGCAGCACCGGGAAGTGCAGGAGGAAGAGGGCATAGGACGGCGTCGAGGCGCGGGCCAGCACCTCGGCCCAGGATGCCGGCAGGAGTGGCCGGCCCTCGGCGTGGCGCTGCTGCGCCCAGGCCAGCCACAGCGCCGTTGCGAGCGCGAGGGCCAGGCGGTCGCGCCAGTCCAGCAGCAGTGCAGCACCCATTGCCACGGCCAGCAACACCAGGCCGGCGTGGCGGTGCTGCCACAGACCCAGCCAGTGCACCAGTGCGCCGAGGCCGTAAGACACGAAGAAGTAGGGCGCGAAGGCGTCCAGCTCGGGCTGTCGGTTGAAGACGAAGGCCGAGGCGAGCACCAGGGCGGCGACGAGCAGCGGCCCGACGACGAGGCGACCGGGATGGCGCCAGCCGCGCCGTGCCAGCCACAGCAGGCCGACAAGGAGCGCGAAGAGTTGCAGGTCGATGGCCACGTACCAGGCGCCCACCGTCAGCGCCTCGTAGCCGAGCACGTCGTGCAGCAGCAGCGCGTGGGCGAGAAGCTGTCCGAGGCCAATGCCGGCCGGCACCAGCTCGGGCCAGGAGGAAGAGATGAGGCCGCAGGCTCCCAGCGTCAGCGCCAGCGCGGCGAGGAAGGGCAGTGTCAGGCGCAGGTAGCGTCGCCACAGCAGCTCGGGCAAAGGAGCCTGCAGGGCCCTGCCGCGCGGGGACAGGCCGCGTGCGCTCAGGAAACCACCCACGACCAGGAAGATCTGCACTGCCATGCGGCCGTACTGATGCATGGCACCGGCCAGCCATGGCAGGGCTTCGTGGGCGGAGCGGGCGATAGGGCCGTAGCTGACGAGGTGGTGTAGCACGATGACCTGGGCGGCCAGGGCCTTCAGGACGTCGATGTGCGGCAGGCGGCGGGAACAGTGGGACATGACGAAAAAGAACGGGCCTGCGCTGAGGCAGGCCCGTTGTTTCGGACATGTGAAATTGTACCGGCGCCGCCCCTGGGGAAACCCCGTTGTTTCAGGTGGTCACCAAGCGGCGGATGCCACCGCCGGGTGAGGCACTTCAGCCGACCAGGCGGCGCAGCCAATCACGCAGGCGACGCAGCAGGTTCGGCGTTGCTGCCGGGGCGGTCGCAGGCACCTGAACGGTCGCGGGCACGGCTGGCGGATGGCGTTCCAGCAGCCCGGCCTGGAAGCGGGCGAAGAAATCCTCGGCCAGTTTCTGCGCGGCGAGGTCGACCAGGCGCGAGCCGATTTGCGCGAGCTTGCCGCCAACGCTGGCGGTCACCTCGTAGGTCAGTCGCGTCTGCCTGGGTGCCAGGGCCTCCAGCGCGACGAGGGCCTGGCCCTTGCCGTGGCCGGCAGCCCCCCCCGAGGCGTCGAAGGCGAGGCGGTAACTCTGCGGTGGCACCAGGTCCGACAGCTGCAGCCGTCCCTTGAACCTGGCCTTGACCGGGCCGATGGAAACGGCCATCAGCACATCGAACGCGTTGTCGCCGGCCGGCGTGATGGCCTCGCAGCCGGGCACGGCGGCCTGCAGCATCGTGATGTCGTTCAGCGCCGCCCAGGCCTCGGCCTGGGCGACGGGCAGGGTTTGCTGGCCGGTCAGGTTCATGCGTCGATTCTGACGGCCGGCGAAGGAAAACACACGGCCCGCCGTGGCGGGCCATGTGCCGGCGTCACTTGCCGGTGATGGTCAGCTGGTTGTCGACTGACTTCACGCCGTCCACCGCCTTGGCGATGGCCTCGGCGCGGTCCTTCTCGGCCTGGGTGGCCACCTTGCCAGTCAGCTGCACCCAGCCGTCGGCATCGGTCTCGACGTGGACCATGGCCAGCGACGACACCTTGCTCGCAGCCAGCTGGGCCTTGATCTTGGTCGTCACTACTGAGTCCTTGACCCAGGTCTTGGTCGTGCCGGCGGGCTTGTCCGCCGCCTGGGCGGCGAGTGGCCCAACGAGGGCGCCAACGATGAGGAGCGAGGCGAGTTTCGAGATCTTCATGGAAGTCCTTTCAGCGCAAGCGGCAGCACCCGATGCGCACCGCTGAAACCAGAATCTAGGCAGGGCGCCTGGCGCAGCGCGGCAGACGGTGTGCCGCCTGGATGTAGGACGGCAGCTCAGCGTGTCAGCGCGTCCAGCAGGTGGTCGATGCTGTCCAGGTTGTGCACGGGCAGGTGGCGGGTCACCTGGGGCAGCAGCGCCCGCACGCCAGCGGCGCGTGGCTCGAAGCCGTCGAAGCGCAGCAGCGGATTGAGCCACAACAGTTCCCGGCATGAGAGGCGCAGCCGCTCTGCCTCGCGAGCGAGGTCGGGCGTGTCGCCGTCGTGGCTGCGTTCCAGCCCGTCGGTGACCAGCAGTACCGTGGCGGTGCCACCGGCCAGCACGCGGCGCGCCCAGTCGCGGTTGAAGGCACGCAGGTTGTGGCTGATACGGGTGCCGCCGGCCCAGTCCGGCACGGCCGCCGCTGCTGCGGCCAGCGCGGCGTCGGGGTCGCGGCCCTGCAGCTGGCGTGTGATGCGCGTCAGCCGCGTGCCGAAGACGAACGCCTCGATGGTGGGTCGCTCGCGCAATCCGGGGCCCGGATTGAGCAGGCCATGAGCCACGTGCAGCAGCACGCGCGAGTAGCGGCCCATGGAGCCCGAGATGTCGACCAGCAGCACCAGCGGCGTGGCGCGCGAGCGAGGGCGTTCGCGCTGCGGCGGTGCCGGCTCGTGACGGGCCTCGGCGCGCAGCGTGGCGCGCCAGGCGATGCGACCGCGCGGAGCCGCATCGTGGCGGCGTGTCAGGCGCCGTGCCAGCGTCGGCTGCAGCGCGGCCAGCGCACGCCGTGCGGCATCCCACTCGGCGATCGTCATGGTGTCGAAGTCGCGGCGCTGCAGCAGCTCGCGGTCGCCCGCGTCCAGACGAGCTTCGACCTCGACCTGCTCGGTGCGGGGCGCCGCCGCGGGGCGCGGCGCGAACAGGGCGTCGGCCAGGCGACGGTTCTCGGATGGCGGCGGTGTGGCTGCGCGCGCCTCGACCTCGGGCAACAGCAGGGCCATGATGCGGCCCAGCAGGTCGGGGTCGCGCCAGAACACATGGAAGGCTTGCTCGAACAGCGGCCGGTGCTCGGGCCGGTCGACGAGGCAGGTGGCCAGTGTCGCCTTGAAGTCGGTGCGCGAGGCCAGCCCGCCGGCTTCCAGTGCCCGGGCGGCGAGCAGCAGCCGGTCCGTGCCGACAGGCAGGCCCGCGGCGCGCAGCACGCGACCGAAATGCAGGACGTTCTCCGCCAGCCTGTCCACGGCCTCAGGCCCGTGCGTGCTCGCGCATCTCCGCCAGCAGGCGCGCGGCCTCGCTGCCCTGGACGCGGACGATGTCATCTTGGTACTTGAGCAGCACGCCCAGCGTGGACTGCACGGTGGCGGGGTCGAGGCTGACGGCGTTCAGCTCGATGAGCGCGCGCGACCAGTCCAGCGTCTCGGCCAGGCCGGGCAGTTTGTAGAGATCCAGCGCGCGCAGGCCTTGCACGAAGGCGACGACCTGCTGGGCCAGTCGTTGCTCGATGCGAGGCAGGCGGGCGCGCAAGATGGCCAGCTCGTGCGCGGCATCCGGAAAGTCCACCCAGTGGTAGAGGCAGCGGCGCTTGACGGCATCGTGGATCTCGCGGCTGCGGTTGCTGGTCAGGACGACCAGCGGCGGCGTGGCGGCCACGATCGTGCCCAGCTCGGGCACGGTGATCTGGAAGTCGGCCAGGAACTCCAGCAGGAAGGCCTCGAAGGGTGCGTCGGCGCGGTCCAGCTCGTCGATGAGGAGGACGGGGGCAGGCGCGGTGGTCAGGGCCTGCAGCAACGGCCGCTCGATGAGGAAGCGGCGCGCGAAGAGTTCGTCCGCCGTGCGATTGCCTTCGTGAGCCTGGGCGAGGCGGATCTCCAGCATCTGCCTCGCGTAGTTCCACTCGTAGGCGGCGGCGGCGAGGTCCAGGCCTTCGTAGCACTGCAGGCGTATGAGGGGCCGCTGCAGCGCGGCGGCCAGCGCAGCGGCGATGGCCGTCTTGCCGGTTCCGGGCGCGCCTTCCAGGAGCAGCGGGCGCTCCAGGCGCAACGCGAGGAAGGCGGCGGTGGCCAGCTCGCGCGAAGGCAGGTAAGCCTGGGCCTGCAGGCCTTCGGCGACGGCGTCGATGCTGTCCGGGGCGGAATTGAGCACGCGGGCCTCTCGGGTGAGTGGGTGCCGCAAGTATGCGGCGCGCGTTGGAATGTCGGCTTTCAACACGGCGACAGGGCGATGCCCTAAGCTGGTCGCCTCATCCACGCGCATCCAGCCAGTCATGAACTTCACCAAGATCGTCGGCGTGATCCTCCTCGTCGCCGGCGCGGCCAGCCTGGCCACCGGGGGTTTCAGCTACACCAAGGACAGCACCGTCGTGAAGCTCGGGCCGCTGGAGCTGTCGGCCAAGGAGAAGGAGGAGGTGAACCTGCCTGTATGGCTGGGCGTGGGCGCGATCGCGGTAGGCGGGTTGTTGCTGCTGTTCGGCGGACGCAAGGGTTGAAGCCGATGCACGACGCGGTTCTGCGCTTCTGGTTCGAGGAGATCCAGCCCGCCCAATGGTGGAAGGTCGACCCAGCGTTCGACACGCTCATCCGCGACCGCTTCGGCGCGCTGCACGAGCAAGCCGCGCGCTGTGAGCTCTACCCCTGGCGCGCGACGCCGGAGGGCCGCCTGGCCGAGGTCCTCGTGCTGGACCAGTTCGCGCGCAATATCCATCGTGGCACGGCACTGGCGTTCGCGCGAGACTCGCTGGCGCTGGCTCTCGCGCAGGAAGCGGTGGCCGGGGGCGCCGACCTGGCCTTGCCCATCGAGCGGCGTGCCTTCCTCTACCTGCCCTACATGCACAGCGAGTCCGCCGCCATCCATGCGGTGGGCGAGCCGTTGATGCGCGAGCGCGCGCCGCAGCACACCCATGAGTTCGAGCTCAAGCACAAGGTCATCGTCGATCGCTTCGGTCGCTATCCGCACCGCAACGCCATCCTGGGCCGCGCGTCGACGCCGGAGGAAGAGGTCTTCCTGACCCTCCCGGGTTCCGGCTTCTAGATGTCCAGCCGGTAGACCACCGCCGCGGCTCGCTCGTCGGTGCTGTGGCCGCGCAGGGCCTTGTCCCACTCGGGGCCGCCTGCGCCGGTCGAGGCTGACGCGTTCTGCGTCATGACGGCGACCTCTTCGGTGCCAGCGTCAAACTCGCCAACCTGCTCGCGGCTGTCGAGAAAAAGTTTGGCCACGGGGCCGGCGCTGGACGCGATGACGATCAGGTAGCGGGAGACCTGGCGGTGTTCCTGCTGGGCGTGCCGCGAGGGCAGTTCATGACCGAAGCCTTGGTTCATCTTCCGGCCTCCTCGCCTTTGGATAGGCTGCGCAAGTGATGGCCATTGTGCGCCGGTGGCGCCCGGCGTAACCCTGATGTCCGAGCGCATTCGTCATGATCCAATCCAAGGTTTGGAACCGATTCCAAAAATGAAAATGGACGAGGACGGGACATGAGTTGCAGGACAGGTGCGGCCAGCGTCGGAGACGTAGCGGTGCGGTTAGTGGCAGGCGGGATGCTGACTGCCGCTTTGGTGACCCAGGCCGTGGCAGGCGACGTGCCGGACTTCGGCCCCCACGTGCACATCCTTGACCCGGCCGCGCCAGGCCTGCAGCAGCGAATAGACGACATCTACGCGGCCCAGCAGCCCAACCACTTCGGCCCGCGGCGCGACGCCATCCTGCTCAAGCCGGGCACCTACGAGAACTTGCGAATCCCGGTGGGCTTCTACACCCAGGTGCTGGGCCTTGGGGCGCATCCGGACGACGTGCACGTCATTGGCGACCTACGCTCCACGGCGTTCCTCGACAACGACAACGCGACGCAGAACTTCTGGCGGGGCGCCGAGAACTTCTCCGTGACGCCGACACTGGGCATCGGCGACAACACCATGCAATGGGCGGTGTCTCAAGCCATCCCATTCCGGCGCATGCATGTGCGCGGCAACATCCGGCTCAACCAGCGCAATGGCTGGGCCAGCGGCGGCTGGTTCTCGGACGTGCTGGTGGACGGCCGCGTCGACTCGGCGACGCAGCAGCAATGGATTTCGCGCAATAGCCGCTGGGGCAGCTGGACGGGCTCGAACTGGAACATGGTCTTCGTCGGCGTGCAGGGCGCCCCTGAGGGCGAATTCCCGACGCCGGGCATGCGCTACACGCGTGTGGAGAAGACGCCGCTGGTGCGTGAGAAGCCGTACCTCTTCATCGGCGCCAATGGCCGCTATGCCGTGCGTGTGCCGGCGTTGCGACGCGACAGCGCCGGCATCTCCTGGGCGAAGGGCGCGATGGCGCCGGGACGGACACTGCCGATCGGGCAGTTCCACATCGCGCGGCCCGGCGACACGGCGGCCGCACTCAACGCCCAACTGGCTGCCGGCCGGCATCTGCTGTTCACGCCGGGCGAGTACCTTCTGACCGAGACGCTGGAAGTGAACCGCGCGGGTACCGTCGTGCTGGGCATCGGCTTTCCGACGCTGCGGTCGGACAACGGCCAGCCGCTGTTGAGGACGGCGGACGTGAGCGGGCTGACCATCTCCGGGCTGTTCCTGGATGCTGGCCAGGCCGACTCCGGTGTGCTGATGGAGGTGGCGCCGCAAGGCGCGAAGCAGCGCCACAGAGCCGACCCCATCGTGTTGCACGACCTGTTCTTCCGCGTCGGCGGCGCGGCCACCGGGCAGGTGACGACGGCGCTGCGCATCAACGCGCACGATACGCTGGTGGACCACACCTGGATCTGGCGCGCCGACCACGGCGCCGGTGTCGGCTGGACGAGCAACCCCGCGGCTCACGGCCTTTGGGTGAATGGCGAGGACGTGACGATCTACGGCCTCTTCGTTGAGCATTTCCAGAAGGCACAGGTCGTATGGCAGGGCAACGGCGGACGGGTCTACTTCTACCAATCCGAGCTCCCATACGACCCACCCACCCAGTCGGCGTGGCGCAGTGCCACCGGCCGCGGCCACGTGGCCTATCAGGTGGCCGACTCGGTGACGCGCCACGAGGCATGGGGGCTGGGTGTTTACAGCGTCTTTCTCAAGCCCGACGTCGTGCTGGATCGGGCCATCGAGGCGCCGCCCCGGCCGGGCGTGCGTTTCCACCACATGATTACCGTCTGCCTGGTCGACAAAGGCGGCATCGAGCGCATCGTCAACGATGCCGGCGAGCCGGCGCGCTGCAAAGGGGGCAGCAACACCGCGACGCTGAAGGCATATCCCTGAAGGAGCCAGCCGGCCCGCCCGCTTGCCGACGTGTGGCGCCCAAAAAAAGCGGGCGCCCGAGGGGGCGCCCGTTGAAGATTCACCGGACAGGTGAAACGATCGTTCAGCCGGCTTCGCGAGCGAGGCGTTCCTCGATGCGTGCCTTGACGGCCGGCAGCGCCGCAGGCAGGTGGTAGGCCAGCTGGGCGAACAGTTCGTCGTGCAGCTTCATCTCCGCATGCCATTCAGCGGCGTCGATGCGGGTCACGATGTCGAACTTGTCCTGCGAGAAGTTCAGGCCGTCCCAGTTCAGGTCGCCATAGCCCGGCGTGACGCCGAACACATGCTCTTCGCCGCCGCCCTGGCCTTCCAGACGGTCCAGCATCCACTTCAGCACGCGCATGTTCTCGCCGTAACCGGGCCAGACGAACTTGCCATCGGCGCCCTTGCGGAACCAGTTGACGCAGTAGATCTTGGGCAGCTTGGCGCCCGAAGCCTCGAGCCTGGCGCCAAGATCCAGCCAGTGCTGGAAGTAGTCGGCCATGTTGTAGCCCATGAACGGCAGCATCGCGAACGGGTCGCGGCGCACCACGCCCTGCTGGCCCGCAGCGGCGGCGGTGGTCTCGCTGCCCATCGTGGCGGCCATGTAGACGCCCTCGGTCCAGTCGCGTGCCTCGGTCACGAGCGGCACGGTCGTCGAGCGGCGGCCGCCGAAGATGAAGGCGTCGATGGCCACGCCGGCGGGGTTGTCCCAGTTGGCGTCGAGGGCTGGATTGTTGGTCGCGGCGACCGTGAAGCGCGCGTTGGGATGGGCCGCCTTGGCGCCAGTTTCCTTCGCGATGGCCGGCGTCCAGTCCTTGCCCTGCCAGTCGATGCAATGGGCCGGCGGCGTGTCCGTCATGCCTTCCCACCAGACGTCGCCGTCGTCCGTCAGCGCCACGTTCGTGAAGATCACGTCGCGCGCCAGGCTGTCCATGCAATTGGGGTTGGTGTGGCGGTTGGTGCCCGGTGCGACGCCGAAGTAGCCCGCCTCGGGATTGATCGCGTACAGGCGACCATCGGCGCCCGGCTTGATCCAGGCGATGTCGTCGCCGATGGTCGTGATCTTCCAGCCGGCAAAGGCCTGCGGCGGGATCAGCATCGCGAAGTTGGTCTTGCCGCAGGCGCTGGGGAAGGCGGCAGCCACGTGCATCTTCTTGCCGGCGGGGCTCTCCACGCCCAGCACCAGCATGTGCTCGGCCAGCCAGCCCTGGTCACGGCCCATGGTGGACGCGATGCGCAGTGCGAAGCACTTCTTGCCCAGCAGCGCGTTGCCACCGTAGCCCGAGCCATAGCTCCAGATCTCGCGCGTCTCGGGAAAGTGGACGATGTACTTGGTACTGTTGCAGGGCCAGGAGACGTCGGCCTGGCCGGCCTGCAGGGGCGCGCCCACGGTGTGCACGCAGGGAACGAACTCGCCATCGGCGCCCAGCAGTTCAACGACGGCGCGGCCCATGCGAGTCATCGTGCGCATGTTGACGGCCACATAGGGGCTGTCGCTCAGCTCCACGCCGATATGGGCGATGGGGCTGCCCAGCGGGCCCATGCTGAAGGGGACGACATACAGCGTACGGCCGCGCATGCAGCCCTTGAACAGGGCCTGCTCGCCGGTTTGCAGCAGCGAGCGCATCTCGGCCGGGGCCATCCAGTTGTTGGTCGGGCCGGCGTCTTCCTTCCTGGCCGAACAGATGAAGGTGCGGTCCTCGACACGGGCGACGTCGCTCGGGTCGGAATTGGCCAGGTAGCTGCCGGGGCGCAATGCGGGGTTGAGCTTCTTGAAAGTGCCGGCCGCAACCAGCCGGTCACACAGGCGCTGGTACTCCTCGTCGCTGCCATCGCACCAGTAGACGTCGGCCGCCTCCGTCAGCGCGGCGATCTCGGCGACCCAGGCGATCAGCCGGGCGTGTTTCACATAAGTGGGCAGATTCAGGCGCAAGCCCTGCATCAGCGGTTGGTTCATTGTGGTGGCTCCGATCATGGGGATGTGTTTGGGTCAGCCGTGCGGAGCTGGCCCAAGCACACCGGGCCCTGGGCGCGGATTGTCGAATCCAATGTAATCACGCCGTAACCACCGAGGCTGGTGGGGTCATGCAAAACAGGAATAACGCCATGCTGGAGCGCCCTTCCGGCGCACGCGCCTCGCGAAGTGGACCTAGGGTTTGCGCGAAGGTTCCGTGTAATTCGATGCAACTGTCGAAAACCATTCATCTCTGAACTTTGGGGGATGCGGACGATTTCTTGGACTACCTGGAGGTAGTTCATGTATTCATACGAGGACCGGCTTCGAGCCGTGCAGCTGTACGTCAAGCTGGGCAAGCGCATCGGCTTGACCATCCGGCAGCTGGGATATCCGACGAAGAACGCGCTCAAGACCTGGTACCGAGAGTACGAACAGAGCCACGAACTGCGTGCTGGCTACACGCGGCCGGCGAAGTTTTCCCAGGCGGAGAAGGAACGCGCTGTCGAGCATTGCCTCGAGCACGGCCGGTCCATCGCGGCGACGATCAAGGCGCTTGGCTATCCCTGCCGGTCATTGCTGTCCGCGTGGCTTCAAGAGCTTCATCCGCAGCGCCCGCGCGTCGTTGGTCGGTCGCAGGAGCTGGCGCCCGAAGCCAAACAGTCTGCTGTCATTGCCTTCTGCACGCGCCCGGCCAGCGCGCAGGCTGTGGCCGACGAGGTCGGCGTGTCACGGGGCTCGCTGTACAAGTGGAAGAATCAATTGCTCGGCCACGACGCACCCGCATTTATGAAGCGCAAGCAAGGCGCCCCTGCAAGCTCAGATCGAGCTGACCTGGAACAGCAGCTCGAGACGCTGCGACAGGACATCCGGCGGCTGCAGCTCGAGAAGGACCTGCTGAAGAAGGCGAATGAACTCTTAAAAAAAGAGCTGGGCATCGATCAGCAGCCCCTGACGAACCGGGAGAAGACGCTGCTGGTTGATGCCCTGAGGTCCAGCTACACCGTGACGGAGCTGCTTTGCGAAGTGGACCTGCCGCGCAGTTCCTACTTCTACCATCGGGCCCGACTCGGTGTGGCCGACAAGTACGCCGGCGTTCGCCAGGCCATGACCAACATCTTGAGCGCAACTACCGATGCTATGGCTACAGGCGACTGCACGCATCGCTGAGCGATCAGTGCGTCAACGTCTCGGAAAAGGTCGTGCGCAGTCTGATGAAGCAGGAGCGCTTGGTCGCCGCGACGAGCAGGCGTCGTCGGTACGGCTCCTACATGGGCGAGATCAGTCCAGCGCCCGACAACGTGCTGAACCGCGATTTCAGCGCCGGTGCGCCGAACGAGAAGTGGCTCACCGACATCACGGAGTTCCAGATCCCGGCTGGCAAGGTGTATCTCTCGCCCATGATCGATTGCTTCGACGGCATGGTCGTGAGCTGGTCGATCGGCACGCGGCCGAACGCCGAGTTGGTCAACACGATGCTGGATGCAGCGATCGACAAGGTCGCTGCCAGTGGCGAGCGGCCCGTGGTGCATTCCGATCGCGGTGGTCACTATCGGTGGCCAGGCTGGCTGGCTCGAATCGCTGACGCCAAGCTGGTCCGCTCGATGTCACGCAAGGGATGCTCACCGGACAACGCGGCGTGCGAGGGCTTCTTCGGTCGGCTCAAGACCGAGATGTTCTTCGCTCGCGACTGGCTCACGAAGACCATCGAGGAGTTCGTGGCGGCGGTGGACGCCTACATCCGCCGGTACAACGAGGCTCGGATCAAGAGTTCACTGGGCTTTCGCAGCCCCGCCCAGCATCGGCGGCG